>URST01000050.1 GCA_900550585.1 uncultured Eubacteriales bacterium | reverse complement strand
CCGATGATGTCCATGGCCTCGTCCAGCAGGGCCTCCGTGTGGGTGGCCATATAGCTGGTGCGCAGCAGCGCCTCGCCCTCCGGCGTGGCCGGCGGCAGCGTGGGGTTCACATACACGCCCCGGTCATAGATATCCGCCGCCACACGCAGGGTGCGGTACGTCTCGTAGGTGTAGATGGGGATGATGGGCGTGGGCGCCTCCAGCGCCGAGGGGCGGATGGTCAGTCCCCGCTCCGTCATGCCCTTCCGCGCGTACATGCTCAGACTGCGCAGCCGCTCCGGCAGCTCCGGATGCTGCTCCAGTATGTGCAGTGCCGCCAGCGCCGTGGCGCAGTTGGCCGGCGGGATGGACGCCGAGAAGATAAAGGGCCGGGAGGCGTGGCGCACATACTCCGCCACCTCCGCCGATGCGGCCATGTAGCCGCCCAGCGACGCCAGCGACTTGGAGAATGTGCCCATGTACACGTCCACCTTGTCCTCCAGCCCGAAATAGCTGGCGGTACCGCGGCCGCCCTCGCCCAGCACGCCCAGACCGTGGGCATCGTCCACCATCACCCGGGCGCCGTACTTTTCCGCCAGCGCGCAGATCTCCGGCAGCTTGGCGATGTCGCCGCCCATGGAGAACACGCCGTCGGTGACGACCAGCGCCCCCGCCGACTCCGGCACCCGCTGCAAACACTTCTCCAGCTCCGCCATGTCGCTGTGGCGGTAGCGCAGCATCTTGCCGTAGGACATCTGGCACCCGGCGTAGATGCTGGCGTGGTTCTCCCGGTCGCAGATCACATAGTCATGCCGTCCCACCAGCGCGGAGATGATGCCCACGTTGGACTGGAACCCGGTGCCGAAGGTGACCACGCCGGGCTTGCGCAGGAATTTCGCCAGCGCGTCCTCCAGCTCCAGATGCATCTCCAGCGTGCCGTTGAGGAACCGGGAGCCGGAGCAGCCGGTTCCGTATTTTTCCAGCGCCTTGATGCCGGCCTCTACCACCGCCGGATCGGTGGTCAGACCCAGATAGTTGTTGGAGCCCAGCATGATGCGGCGCTTACCCTCCATCATGACCTCCACGTCCTGCCGGGACTGGAGGGCGTGGAAATAGGGGTATACCCCCTTCTCCTTCAGCTCTCCCGCCAGCGACGGCTCATAGCATTTCGCAAAAATATCCATAGGCACTCCCCTTTCCCGTTCTGATAACGCATATTATATACGGCGTTTCTATTCACAGGGATATATTGTAATTTTCTGTGAAAAATATTATATAGAATGGGAAAGCACTTGTCAACGGGCATTCACCGTCCGATATACTCGATGGCCTTCAGGATGCCCTTGGACAGTGCGGCGGCGCCGCACATGGTGCAGATCACGGAAATAGCGGTCATACATGTTCCTCCTTTGCCTTGATGCCCCCACTTTACCAGAGCCGCTGTCCCGAAATCGGGACACTTCCTCCCCACAAAAAATTTTTCGCCCTATGGAACCTTTTCCGCCCGGCGCTCCTCTAAAGAGTGTTCCGTCAAGCGCGCGGCGGAACACCCATGTACTATACAACGGAGGTTTTTACCATGAAACGCTTATTTGTCAGCTTTCTTGCTTTTGTGATGGTGCTGTCTCTGGCCGCCTGCGGCCAGCAGAAGCCCGATACCGGGGACGTGGACCTGACGGCTCCGGAGGTGCTGGACCGGCTGAAGGCCGCCCTGGGCGACACCTACGGCTGCGACACCGCCGACGATGAGGACTGGATGACCAACTATTACGGTCTGGACATGTCCCGCATCGACAGCTGGGCCTCGGAGAGCTACTCCAGCAGCAGCATTGACCCCAGCACCGCCGTGGTGCTGCGTGTTCAGGACGGCTACGCGCAGGACGCCGCCGCCCTGCTGCAGGAGCGGTACGAGCAGGTGCGGGATTACAGCGACCTGTACAGCATGAACCAGGCCCAGGTGGGCCAGGCCCGTCTTTTCGTCAACGGGAACTATGTGGCGCTGCTGATCCTGGGTCAGACGCCCGACACGGAACTGGATGCCGCCGGTGAATCCGACTGGTTCCTCGGCGAGGGCAAAAAGGTGGACGCCGCCTGGGCCGACATCTTCGGCGCGGCGGAGAACCAGATCGTCAAGTGACGCCTGTCACACCGCAGACAGCGCTCTCCGCACCGAAAGGTGCGCAGAGCGCTGCTTTTCTGCCATCCCGCACGCCGCCCCCTTGTCTCTTTCCTGTTTCTTCCTGAAAAACTGTCTCCGCTCCTCTCGATCCCCTATTGACACACGCCCCGTTCTGTGGTAGTATTCAGTTAGAGTTATTTAACCTATGCCGTTCAGTGCTGTCTGGTGACAGCTTTTTTACCGTGCGATGGTTAGATTACTCTAACCAAAATCACAACAAGAAAGGAATTTCGACCATGAAAACTGCTGTCATTTACTGGAGCGGCACCGGCAACACGGAGGCCATGGCCAACGCCGTGGCGGAGGGCATGAAGGAGGCCGGCGCCGAGGTCACTCTGCTGACCCCGGAACAGGTGCAGCCCGCCGCCCTCAGCGGTTTCGGCGCCATTGCCTTCGGCTGCCCCGCCATGGGCTCCGAGGTGCTGGAGGAGATGGACTTCCAGCCCATGTTCGACGGCTGCAAGAACACCATCGGCGGCAAGCGCGTGGCGCTGTTCGGTTCCTACGGCTGGGGCGACGGCCAGTGGATGCGCGACTGGGAGACCGACTGCGGCAACGCCGGCATCTCCCTGGCCTGCGACAGCGTCACCTGCTGCGAAGCCCCGGATGACGCGGCGCTGGCCGCCTGCCGTGAGCTGGGCAAGGTCCTGGCCGGCTGATCCCCTCTGCATACGATCCTCCCTCTCTCCTAATAGATGAAAGGACAGGCGTGGCCCCGGCCCGCCTGTCCTTTCACACAAAAGGCGGTCCCCGACGGGACCGCCTTTTATATGCCTGTGCTTTTCTCAGCGCCGCTTTTTCCGTCCCGTCAGCACCGCGGAGCCGGCAAGGCTCATCAGCGCGGCAGCGGCATACAGCACCACGCCGGGATCGCCGGTGGACGAGGATGTTCCGCCGCCCGCACCGCCGGAACCGCCGGAGCCGCCGTCATCGGGGTCGTTGGTCTTGACCTCCGGTCTGGCGGAGATCAGCACCGGCGCAATGCCGGTATTGCCGGCCTCATCCTGCGCCGTGACCTCCGCCACCAGCGCCCGGAATCCGTTCCGCACGGTCACGGGTTCGCCGTTGGCGTCGAAGCTGTCCTCCATGCTGGCCGGCAGCGTGCCCTTGAAGGTGAACCGTCCCTGCATATCCGCCGTGCCCCGCAGGATCGCACCGTCCTCATCCCCCATGATGACGGTCAGTCCCGGCTCCGTCCGACCCGACACGGTGTAAGCGCCGGTGGTCATATCGGCCCGGACATTGACGGCATCCAGCGTGATGACCGGCGGCACATCGTCCAGCATCAGCCGCAGATAGTACTCCGTGGTATCCATTCCGGAGGGCCCGGACTGTACGGCCAGCAGGACGCGCCCGCCGCTTTCGATGAGCGCTGCCGCGTCGGCGTCGCCGGCACGGACCTCCCAGTATCCGCTGCCGCCGCTGACATCGAACCTGCCGCCGCCCTGCTCCGCCGTAACGGCAATGCTCTCCGCGTCATCGCCCTCCACGGTGAACAGCACATCGGAGGGCAGCCGGTTCCACAGCAGGCTGTCATAGCCGCTGCTGCCGTCCAGGCTGACCGTCTGGCCGCTGTCCGTGGTCACTGTGACCCGCGGCGCGGTGTACGCCGGCAGTCTCGTCTCCGCGGAGCTTCCCGCCTGGCTGAAGTAGCGCACGTCTCCGGGCGCACCGGCCGCCGTCTCCGCCCGGAAGGCCTCCACGCTCACATAGTAGCCGGTGTTGGCGGGCGCCGCGTCGGACACGCCGCCGCTGGTGCTGACCACCGGCGCGTTCTCGCTGCCTGTAACGGTGACATTTCTGCCGCCCACGGTGGGTGCCATGCGCAGCGCCAGTCTGCCGCCGGAGCGGGACGCCGCCGCGATGTCGCTGCCGGCATCAAAGTCCGCGTTGTCCAGCACATAGGACGCACCGGCCTGCTTCCAGCTGCCGTTCTCCTGATAGTACAGCGTCACCCGGTAGCCGTCCGCGCCGTCCACCGCGCGCCACTCGGCTGTCAGCGTCTCGTTGCCGGTGGCCGCCAGCGTGACATCCACGGGCGCGTCCGGCTGCTGCTCATTGCGGTAGCGCACCGCCGTCCCGGAGGTCTGCGTATCCACCGTGATCCAGGAGGACTCGTTCTCCCCCTCCTCGGTAACAAAGTCCACCTTCTCCACCAGCACAGCGGTGACGTAGTAGCTGCCGGTGGGTGCCAGCACGCCGCTGGCGGGGATGGCAAAGCTGTACGGTGCCTCTGTCGTCATGCCCAGGAAGTAGTTCTCGCCGCTGCGATCGCTCTCCGTATCCAGATAATACCGGACAGCGTAGGTCTTGCCCGCCTGCGGACCGGCTATGCCGACGCTGGCCGTCTGGCCCGCCACATCCAGCGCCGTCAGCCCGGTCAGCGGTGCGGAGGCGATCATCTGCCACGTAAAGTCGCAGCCCGCCTCGATCCGCCACTGGTGCTCGGCCGCACCGTCGGCCCCCAGGTCGATCAGCAGCCCGACGACGGTCCCCCCGTTTCCGTCGTCCACCTCTACCTCCGTCATGTTGGCGCCTGCGGGGATGCTGTTGGGATCATCCCCCGCGTCGATCAGCGTAATGCGGGTATCGTCCGCCACATTGTAGAGCCCCAGATCCTTCTTCAGCTCCGCCACGGAGGCGTTCTTCGGCGTGATGACGATGCCCAGGCTGCCCTCGGCGCCGGTCTCCGCGGTGTACCGGATGGTCTCCGTATACCTGCCGTTCTGCCGGGCAGCAGCCATCCGCACCACGCTGTCGGCCCCGACCTCGTAGACGCTGGCCTCCACCACAGCGATGCCCACCTGCTCACCGGTCTCCGCATCCATGCAGTCAGCCACCTGCATCGACCACGTCTGGGTGCTGCTCCTGCCGCTGAGATACCAGTTGTTCTTCTCGATCTCCTCCTCCAGCGTCCAGTTGTCCTTCTTCCACCGCAGGTTGATGGCGCCGCCGAAGTGATCCGGCAGGATGTAGTAGATGCGGTAGCTGAGGAACAGCAGCGTTCCCTTCTTGGACACACCGCCGTAGACGCTCAGGTTGTTCCATGCGCTCCGGGTGATGTTCCCCAGCACCTCCTGGGCGCTGCCGCCCGCATTGCTGCCCACGGGGATGGATGTCTGCGCACCCAGGATGAAGTCCACCGTGGTGCCGGCCAGCACCTTGCCGCCCAGCCGCCGGAAGTTCAGGCTGCCCAGCTTCTTGGGGATCTTGACCGTCGCGCCGATGCTGCCGCGGCTGTCCAGCTGGACGTAGGCGTTCTTCGGCTCGGTATAGCTGTCCAGACCGCCGAACATGCTGGCCTCGGCGCTGCCCTCCACCTCAAAGATGCTGTTGTCGCCGCTGGGCGCGTTGAGGGTGATCCCCATGCCGCCGCCTGCCCGCAGTCCCGTATAGGCTATGCCCTGATAGGTGCACTTCTCGCCCACCAGTCTGAGATACATATTGAAATTCTCGATAAAGTCCATCTTAGCGATGGTCATATCCGTACCGGCGAACTCCAGATAGCTGGGGCCGACGGTGACGTTGGCCCATCCCTCGATGACCTTGACATAGTCGCCCTTCACCGACATCTTCAGCCGGATGGGCGGGATGGCGATAAAGTCGCCGTTGATGGTGTCCGCCAGGCCGTAGAAGCCGCCGCCTCCGCCCTTGATAAAGGAGGTCGGCACCGGCGGCACGATGGGGATACCGCCGCCGAAGGCCAGCCGGAAGTACAGATTGTTGGGTGCCAGCCGTCCGTTGTTCAGCCGCTTGAGCTGCAGCTCCGCCTGTGTCTCAAACAGATCAAAGGCGTTGAGCTCCAGCGAGAAGTCATACTCCTCCTCACCGTCGAACGTATTGATGGACGCCTCCAGCTCCGCCAGCTCCAGCCCCACAAGGGACGCCGTGTCGATCTTGCCGCTGGCCCGGATGCCCTCCTGCACGAAGGAGATGCTGCCGTCCTGCTCCTTCTTGGGCGTGTAGCCCAGCGCCTCCAGCGTCACCAGCTTATCCGGGCTACAGTTCAGCACCAGATCCAGTCCCATCCTGCCGGTCAGCACCAGATCGCCGTTGGCCTTGATCTGCGCCGCGTCGATGAGACTGCTGACCTGCGGGATGTCGATAAACACCAGTACCGCGTTTTTGTTGGGATCCATCCCCAGCATCAGGCAGCCGTCCTCGAATGTCATCTTCGCCGGCGCCGCAGCGTCGTTGACCGGATTGTACAGCTGGAAGCGCGGCGTGCTGTACCGCACCTTGGCCGTGGTGTCGAAGGCCGTAACGATGCCGTTCTCATCCACCCGGACGCGGAAGTGCTCCCCGCTGCCCCACACCGCCGTGATGGTGGCGGTCAGCGCCGCCTTGCCGTCGGTGTATTCATAGTATTTTCCGTCCTTGTCGGACATCGTCTCAAAATTGCCGCACAGCGTATACGTCGGGTCGCCGTACTTCTTCTTCAGCACCGCCTCCCGCGCGCTGTCGGTAATGGGCGCCGCCACCAGGCCCTTGTCTGTCTCATACAGCCCCAGCCGGTTGGCGTCCTGGGGGATGGTCACCTGATCCGGCTTGGTGAACTCCACCTTGGAGATGTCCGCCGCCTCCTTCTTGGTGTAGACATCCCGGAAGCCCCATATCTGCAGGGCATTCATGGCGCTTCTGCCGCTGCGCCCGCCCATGGCCTCCGTATCGCCCTCGGCGGTCAGCGTATCCGCCGCCGCGTCGTAGGTCATGTACACCGGCGTCCATACGTCATTGATGCCGCTCATGCGTTCCACATCCGCCAGCACAAAGGGGTTGTCCACACCGTAGCTGTCGGAGTAGACCTCCGCGATGTCGCCCTTGCCGAAGGTGCCGTTGGTGCCGGTACGTCCCAGCCCGGCGGTGATGTCCGTGGCCTTGGCGGTGATGCGCCCGTCCAGCGCCTCATAGGTGCGGCTCATGTACACATGGGCCGCTGCGTCCGCCCTGGCGTGTCCCATGCGGGAAAAGCCGTGGTAGTCCTGGAACCAGCGGAACATGAACTCCGCCGGCATGGTGGTCTCCGTGACCATGCCCAGTCCCCAGGAGGCCTGGGCCACCAGGGCGTAGGTCCTGCCGTCCGCGTCCTGCACGAAGCTCTCGATGGTGCCGTCCGTCACACCGGCCGCCAGCTCCACAAAGTAGTAGCTGATGTAGCACAGGAACTGGTCGGACAGCCCGTCGCCGCTGAAGGTGTACTTGATGGTCAGCGCGTTTTCCATGGGTACCATGTCCATGCCGACACCGGCCAGCTGCGGCTCCTCCTTGGGGTCGATCACCTCCATGGAGCGGATGGTCAGCGGCTTCTGCTCCCGCCCGGTCTGTATGGTGAAGCGTGCCTGCTCATACACGCCCCTGCTGAAGGAATCCCCCGTGGCGGTATAGCCCCGGTCGGAGTTGGTCACGGACTTGCCCATGTGCGGGCCGCTGGTGGCGATGAACATCACCAGCTTGCCGTTCTGCATCTTCATGGAGTAGATCTGCGAACCGCTGTCGATCCCCTCCTTTGTGATGGTGACCGGCGCCGCGCTCATATACACCGGGCGCACGTCTCCGCCTGTGATGGCCAATGCCTCCGCCGGCAGCAGCAGCGCCGTCATCAGCACCGCCATCAGCAGGGAAAGAAGCCGTTTCTTCATGGTGCATCTCCTTTCTTCTCTCTCCGGGAGTCCTGTAAAGATTTTACAGTCCCTATTGTAGCAGAAAGGCATGCGTGCCACATCACCCTTTCGGGTAGTATTTCACCTCAGCGCAGCATCTCGATCAGACGGCTGCGCCGGTCGATGTTCATTTTCTGGAAGGCGTTCTTCAGGTGGTGCTTCACCGTGTTCTCCGAGATGTGCAGCGTCTCCGCGATCTCGCTGTTGCGCATGCCCCCGGCAGCCAGCTGGGCCACCTCCCGCTCCCGGTCGGTCAGCGTCTCCTTCAGCTCCGGCACATCGTCCAGCATGGCGAAAATGCGGCTCTCGTCGGCACGGGTATAGTGGATGGCCAGCGCCCGGATCTCCCGGATGGCCTCCCCGTGCCGCGCCGCGATGGACGGCATCAGGAACAGCACCTGAAAATACTTGCGGAAGCAGGCGATGAACGAGTAGTTCTTGTCCTGCTCCGCCATGGTCAGCGACCGGTCCAGCCACTCCGCGGCCCTGCCCAGCCGCCCCGTAGCCAGATAGCACAGCGCCAGCCCGCAGTACATGAAGTTCCGCGCCGCGGCGGAGATGAGCCGGGCGTCCAGCTCCAGCGATGCCTCCACCGAGGCGATGGCCCGCTGGTACTCCTTTTTCAGCAGCAGGTCGGTGATGCGGCAGGTCTTGATCATGAAATTGGTGAACGTCAGATCGGCCAGCGCGTCCGCCCCTCCCTGCGTCCACAGGGCGGAGCGTCCCGTCTCCATCATCAGCCCCAGCAGATAGCCCCGCACCGTCTCCACCATATAGCGTCCGATGCAGGTGCCCTGCAGAAAGGCGTAGCTCTGCGCCTTGTTCTCCAGATAGTCCACCGCCCTCTGCAGCCCCGCCATGTCCGAGCGGTAGATGGCGTTGATGCCCAGCAGCAGCGCCGCGCCGTAGGTGGCCGAGGCGTTCTGCGCCTGCTCCGACAGGAACGCCGCCTGATAGGCCTGGATGTCCGATTCCTCGAACCGCCCCTGTACGGAGTACGCCTCGCCCCGATAGATCTCCGCCGCCCCGGCGGCATGTCCGTTTGTCAGCCGGTTATAGCGCTTGAGCACCTGCGCCAGCCGGTCCGCCGTGGCCATCATCTGCCCCGGCTCCGCGTAAAACAGGTACCACATGGACGCGCACCCGAAGAAGAACGGCTCCTCCGGGATAAACAGCTCCGAGTCGTGGGTCAGCAGCTTCTCCGCCCTGGCATAGGCTCCGTCCATGCCGTCCAGATCCGGGAAAAACTCCAGCGCGTCCAGCAGCTCCCACTCCCCCAGGCAGTGGCTCCCGCAGTCCTCCAGCAGCCCCCGTATCCGGGCCATCTGCCGGGCAAACTCCGCAAATTCGCACCCGCCGTACAGCGCGTAGCACAGCCGCAGCAGGCTCATCGGATACCGCCGCTGCACCTCCTCCGGGCACCGCCGCAGCACCGTCCGCGCCAGCGCGGTATAGCTCACGTCTCCGAAATGCTCGCCGATCAGGCCCACCAGCCGGCACGACAGGATGCCCTCGTCGTCCTCCGCCCGGAAAAAGCAGTCCACCGCCGCCCGCGTCATGCCGTTGTCCCGGTACCACCGGCCCGCCCGGTCATAGATCTCCCGGCGCAGCGGCCCCTCCGCCTCCGCCAGCCGCTCCCGCAGAAAGCGCAGCAGCAGCTCGTGGGGATAGTAGCGGCGGCGCATGGCGTCCTGCCGTACCAGCGGCGTGCGGCGGAACAGCTCCTCCCGCTCGGTCTCCGTCAGCGTCCCCTCCGGCACCAGCCGGTCCATCATGTCCGGCGTGATGCAGTCAAACAGGCTCAGCCGCAGCAGCGCCGTCCGCTGCCGTGCGTCCATCCGCATCCAGAACAGGCGGTACAGCAGCTCGTCCATCTCGCCGGTGGCGCCGCCCGCCTCCAGACACAGCGCCACCGCCGCCGGCCACCCGCCGGTGCTGCGCACGATGGCCCCGGCCTGCGCCTCCGTCAGCGCCGCGCCCCGCCGCTGGGCAAAGGCGCACACATCCTCCTGCGCCAGCAGCAGGTCCCCCGCCCGCAGGAAGCACACCGTCCCCTCCAGCGCCTCGAACACCGTCCGCAGCCGCCCCAGATTCTGGGCGATAAAGACGATGTGCAGCCCGTCGGCAGGCCGCTTCACCAGCGCGTCGATGATCTGCGGCGGCCAGTTGTCCGCCGCGAACTGGAAATTGTCGAAGATCAGCGTCATCGGCCTTGCCACCCGCAGCTCCAGCAGCGCCTGCGCCGCCAGCGCCGCATTGCTGCGGTTCAGGAACCCCAGCGTCTCGATGCGGCGGACGGTGTGCTCGTCCACGGCGGCCAGCTGCCGGATGAACCAGTAAAAGCTGGTGTCCGGCAGGTTCTCCACCCCCGTGTACCACGCCGCCGACTCCGCGCCCTCCAGCGCCCACGTCACCGCCGTGGTCTTGCCGTAGCCCGCCGGCGCCTCCAGCACGGAGACGGGACTGCGCCGCATCTGCTCCGTCCTTTCCAGCAGCCGTTTTGAAAAGATCAGCTTTTCCATTTCTCCCCGTACCTCCGCCGTTCCCGTTTTTCTCTCCATCATCCGCTGTCCGCGGTATGTCAGTTTTTCTCCCTGTATACGCCCTTCCGGCACCGGATGCTCCGCAGCCCGGTGTGCCGGATACCCAGCAGAGCGTCCATCTCCTCCGCCGCATTGGCATAGTCGCTGTTCTGGTGGTGTACCAGGATGTAGTCGGCCTCCCGTATCCTTCCCGCCGCCTGGGCGCAGAAGCTGCGCACCGGTGCGGCCAGTGCGAACACCCAGATGGGCGCGCAGATGGTCACATGGTCAAAGGCGGTCAGGTCGATGTCCACCGGCTGGATGGGCATGGCCCACCTGTGCATGCCGTAGCGCCCGCACCACCAGAAGCCCAGCGTGCCCTCCGTCCGCTCCGCGGCCCGGATCTCATACACCGCCGCGCCGGTGCGCTCCGCCTCCTCATAGGCCTTTTTCCGCACATAGCCCATCCGCGAAAAGAACACCACCAGCCGCCGGGGCTCCGTCCCGATACGGGGATAGTCCGCCCTGTCCGCCCGAAAGGCCTCCTGTTTCCGGAACACCCACGCCATGTACCCGGTAGCGGCCTGTATCAGACCGAAGATAAAGTAGCTGGTGGACATGAAATTAGGCGGGAACATGTAGAATTGAATGCAGATCCACAGCATCAGCGTCACGCCGAACACGCCGCCCAGCACCACACCGGCGGGCTTCTTCGCCATCAGCAGCCCCGCCGCCGTCAGATTGGTCAGCCCGTTGACGATCAGCAGCGCCCGCCGCGTCGGCTCATATCTCGATCCTGTCATGCGCTTTCCTCTCCTCCCGTCCCGCGGCCCCGCCGCAGGCGTATCCGGTGTCTGTATCTTTTCATTATAGTCCTCCTCCCCGCCGCCGTCAATCGCGCCCGGCCGCAAAACCCGCGGTTGCAAAGCCCGCGAAATCGTGCTACGCTGAGTAGCAGTCTTTATGAAATCAGGTGAAATGTTTATGCCCCACAGCTCCATCGTCCACGACCTCCGGTCCGCCCGCTCCTCCGGTGCGCTGCTGACCGGCGCGCCCCTCCCGACCCTGCTGTATTTTGCGCTGCCCATCATTCTCGGCAACATCTTTCAGCAGCTTTACAGCATCGTGGACGCCGTCGTGGTGGGCAATTTTCTGGGCGACCTGTCCCTGTCCGGCATCAGCGTGGCCTCCCCTATCGTGGACGTGGCCAACGCCCTGGTCATCGGCGGCACCATCGGTGTGGGCGTTCTGTGCGCCCACTGCTTCGGCGCCGGGGAGAGCGACCGCCTGCGCTGCATGAACGCCACGGCGCTGCTGGGCGGCGCAGTGCTGACGCTGCTCATCGCCGTGTGCGGCATCGCCTTTTCCGCCCCGCTCCTGCGGGCGCAGGGCACGGAGGACGCCGTCTGCCGCGAGGCGGCGATGTACCTCCAGCTGGTGTTCGCCGGCCTGATCTTCTGCTTCCTCTACAACTACTACGCCGCCATGCTGCGCTCCTGCGGCAACTCCCGGACGCCCTTTTTCATCCTGCTGATCTTCTCCACGCTCCACGCGCTGCTGGATGTGCTGTTCGTGGGCGTGTTCTCCTGGGGCATCCGCGGCGTGGCCTTCTCCACCGTACTGTGTCAGGCTCTCTCCGCTGCCGCCTGCATCCTCTACGCCCAGCGGCGCTGCCCGCCGCTGCTCCTCCGCCCCGCCGACCTGCGCTTTGACCGTCGGATGGGCCGCACAGTGCTCTCCTACGCCTGGGCGGCGGCGCTGCAGCAGGCGGTGGTCTGCATCGGACGCCTGCTGGTGCAGGGCATGCTGACGCCGCTGGGCACCAGCACCGTCACCGGCTACAACATGTCCCTGCGGACGGAGCAGTTCCTGTTCTGCTTCTCCCAGGGCATCAGCGCCGCCATGGTGGTGTGCCTGTCCCAGAACCTTGGTCACGGCGACAGGCCCCGGGCCAGACGCTTCTACCGCGTCAGCGTTCTGGCGGGACTGGCCCTCATCGCCGTGCTGGGCACGGTGTGCTTCCTGTTCCCCGCCCGCATCGTCGGCCTGTTCTCCGACAATGCCGATGTCATCGCCGCCGGCGCGCGGTACACCGGCACCATGGCGTATCTCTACGTCTTTGCCTATCTGGGCGAGATCATTCAGGGCTTCTTCCGCGGTCTGGGACGGCTGCGGCTGACCATGATCGCCTCCCTGCTGCAGGTGGTGCTGCGGGTGGTGCTGTCCTATCTCCTCATCCCCGTCTGGGGCATGTACGGCATCTGCACGGCGGTGGCCGCCGGCTGGGTGCTGCTGGTGTGCATCGAGGGGGCTTACAGCCTGAAAAAGGCGAAAGACCTCACCGCCTCCTGACCAACATGCAAAAAGGAAAGACCCCCACGGGGGTCTTTCCTTTTTGCATATATGCCGCCGATGACGGGCCTCCCCGTCACGCCTGTTTCCAGCGCAGCATCGGTCTGCGCGCCGCCTGTACCTCATCGGGACGTCCGATGGGCATATTGTGGGGCGCGGTGTGCATGGACTCCGCATCCTCAAAGGCCTTGTGATACAGCCTGCGCAGCACCTCCGCCGCGTGATCCAGCGTCTCGATGCCCTCCGTCTCCGTAGGCTCCAGCATCAGCGCCTCGTGGACGATGAGGGGGAAGTACATGGTGGGCGGATGGATGCCCTCGTCGATGAGGGACTTGGCTACGTCCAGCGCGGATACGCCCGTCTCCTTCTTCAGCCCGCTGAGATCCAGCACGAACTCGTGCATGCACAGCCGGTCATAGGCCGGGGTATATGTCCCCTTCAGCTTCGCCAGCAGATAGTTGGCGTTGAGCACGGCGTTCTCCGCCGCCTCAGGGATGCCCTCCCTGCCCAGCGTCAGCAGATAGGCCAGCGCCCGCACCACCACCAGGAAATTGCCCTGGAAGCTGCGGACCTGGATGTGTCCCGGCTCCTCCGCCAGCGCGCTGTGGGGCAGATACTCCCGCAGGAACGCCTTGCAGCCCACGGCGCCTGCGCCGGGGCCGCCGCCGCCGTGCGGCGTGGCAAAGGTCTTGTGCAGGTTCATGTGGATGCAGTCAAAGCCCATGTCGCCGGGCCGCACCACGCCCATAACGGCGTTGAGGTTGGCGCCGTCATAGTAGCACAGACCGCCGGCCTCGTGGACAAGGCGGGTGATCTCCAGAATGTTCTTGTCGAAGATGCCCACGGTGTTGGGATTGGTCAGCATCAGCCCGGCGGTATCCTCGCCCAGCGCGGCCCGGAGTGCGTCCAGATCCACGCAGCCATCCTCGCCGGAGGCGATGTTCACCACCTCGTAGCCGCACATGGCGGCGGTGGCAGGGTTGGTACCGTGGGCACTGTCAGGCACGATGATCTTCGTGCGCTTCTTATCGCCCCGGGCATCGTGGTACTGCTTGATCAGCAGCACGCCGGTGAACTCACCGTGTGCGCCGGCGGCGGGCTGGAACGTCATGGCGTCCATGCCCGTGATCTCGCATAGGTACTGCGCCGCGGTGTCCAGCACCTGCCGCATACCCTCCCGGTCCTCCGCCGGGGACAGGGGATGCACCCCCGTAAAGCCCGGCAGCGCCGCCATCTCCTCGTCGATGCGGGGGTTGTACTTCATGGTGCAGGAGCCCAGGGGATAGAACCCGCAGTTCACGCCGTGCACCTGCTTGCAAAGCTCCGTGTAGTGGCGGGAGATGTCCGTCTCACTCATCTCCGGCAGGGCGGGCTTCGTCTCCCGCCGCAGGGCCGCGGGCAGGGAAACGCTCTCCACATCGCAGGCGGGCAGAATGGTGCAGTGCCGTCCGGGCACGCTCTTTTCAAAGATCAGCTTCATTTTGCCAGCACCTCCTTCACGATGGAGACCGCCTTATCCAGCTGCGCCCGGGAGACCTTCTCCGTGGCGCACCACAGGATCTGGTCGCCGCCAACGGGCAGACCGCCCAGGATATCGTCTGCCGCCAGCGCCGCCAGCACGTTCTCCCGCTCCGGCAGCCGGGTGACGAACTCGTGGAAGAACGGCCCGTCATACACCAGTTCCACGCCGTCTATGGCGCACAGCGCCCCGGCCAGATAGTGTGCCTTGGCCATGGACTGCTCCGCCGCCTGCGCCATGCCGTCCGGTCCCATGGCAGCCATGTACAGTCCTGCCGTCAGGGCGCACAGCGCCTCGTTGGAGCAGATATTGCTGCTGGCCTTTTCCCGGCGGATGTGCTGCTCCCGCGCCTGCAGGCTCAGCACATAGGCGCGGCGTCCCTGCGCGTCTGTTGTCTCGCCCACGATACGCCCCGGCAGCCTGCGCATCAGCTTATCCGTAGTAGCCATGTACCCCAGATACGGGCCGCCGCAGCCCATAGGCAGGCCCAGGGGCTGCCCCTCGCCCACGGCGATGTCCGCCCCGCACTCCCGGGGCGTTTTCATAATCGCCAGCGCCATGGGGTTGCAGCCCATGATATACAGTGCGCCGGCCTCGTGGGTCAGTGCGCCCAGCGCTTCCGCGTCCTCCAGCTGGCCGAAGAAGTTGGGCTGCTGCACATAAAACCCGGCCACATCTGCTGTCAGCAGCTCCCGCAGGGCGTCCATATCGGTCTTGCCGTCCTTGACGGGAACGACCCGCAGCTCATCGCCCGTACCGTAGCAGTAGGTGCGGACGGTGTTGATGGTGTCGGGGTGTGCCGCGCCGGAGATCAGCGTCACCCGGCGCTTGCGGTCGCGGCACATGGCGGCGGCTTCCGCTGCAGCGGTGGCGCCGTCGTATACGGAGGCATTGGACACGTCCATTCCCGTCAGCTCACAGATCATGGTCTGGTACTCGAAAATGGACTGCAAAAGCCCCTGACTCATCTCCGCCTGATAGGGGGTATACGCCGTCAGGAACTCTTCCTTGGCGGGGATATATTTCACGATGGAGGGGATGTAGTGGTCATAAGCGCCCGCGCCCCGGAGCACCGTGCCGTACACACGGTTCTCCGCCGCCATGGCGGTCATGACGCGGCTGACCTCCAGCTCACTCATCCCGCCGGGGATGTCCAGCGGCCGGGTGAGGAGCATTTCCTGCGGCACGTCCCGGAACAGCTCCCGCGTGCTGTTCACGCCCACGGCCCGGAGCATCTCCTCCCGCTGCGCCCCGGTAGAGGGAACGTAGCTGCCCATATATCAGCCCTCCTCGGTGCAGAACGCCTCATAGGCGGCGGCGTCCAGCAGCTCCTCGCTGCCCTCCACGTTCTCCACCTTGATGATCCACGCGCCGTAGGGATCGCTGTTCAGCATCTCCGGCGCGTCCAGCAGCTCCTCGTTGACGGCGCACACCTTGCCGGTGACGGGGGACACCAGATCGGACACCGCCTTCACGGACTCCACGTCGCCGAATGCCTCGCCGGCGGCAACGCTGTCGCCCTCGGCGGGCAGGTTCACGAACACCACATCGCCCAGCGCGCTCTGCGCGAAGTCGGAGATGCCCACGACGGTAACGCCGTCCTCGGTCTTGACCCACTCGTGGGACTTGGAATAGCGCAGTTCAGCAGGATACAGCATGATCTTTTACCTCCATCAAATATAAATTGTTGTTTGTTCCGCAGCCCCGCTCCTTGCGGGACTGCGCGTATTTCCTTTTGTCTCTTACACCAGCTTGGCACTCAGCTGCTCCAGCGCCTCGTCGATCTCGGCGTCGTCGAAGCAGTAGCGCATCTCCAGATGCTCGCTCCGCAGCTTCTGCACCTCCGCCTTCACGTCCGTGCCCCGGAGGATGCAGTCCGCCATCAGCCCGGCCAACCGGTCGAAGTCCTCCGCCCCGAAGCCGAAGCGGGTCATCTCGCTGACGCCCATGCGCAGCGCGCCGGAGGCGGTGAAGCCCTCCTCGTCCGGGGTGGCCTGATAGTTCACCACGATGTTGTTCCGCTCCAGCCGCTGGGCGATGTCCGGCCCTTCGCCGTAGCCCACGGACACGATGACCTGGTGCGTCTCGGTGTAGCCGATGGCCGGGTCGCCGGCCACGTCCAGCCCGTGGGCCTTCAGGCTGCGGGCGAAGGACTTGGCGTTGTCGATAACCGCCTTCTGATACACGTCACGGAACTGGTTCATCTCATAGGCAGCCATCAGCATGCCCAGCTGGGTGCCCAGATGGTGGTTGGACACGCTGCCGGGGAACGTGCGGCTCTCGATGGTCTTCCACAGACCGTACTTCAGGTCGTCCTCCTGATAGTTCACGCCGATGATGCCGCGCTGCGGGCCGAAGAACGTCTTGTGGGTGGAGCCGGTGACGATCTCCGCCCCCTCGGCAAAGGGGTTCTGGAAGTGATCGCCGATAAGGCCCAGCACATGGGCCATGTCGTACATGATGGTGGTGGG
>URST01000049.1 GCA_900550585.1 uncultured Eubacteriales bacterium | reverse complement strand
GCGACACCGGCAAGATCTGCCCCATGGCCAAGATGTACACCCTGGGCAACGGCTTCATCCCCTCTGCCAATCACGCCGGCGGCCTGCGCTACCACGGCATGAGCAGCATTGTCTCCCAGCTGTACCACGACGGCTATCTGGAGGCCCGCAGCGTGGAGCAGACCAGCGTGTTCGAGGCGGCGGAGCTATTTGCCCGCTGCGAGGGCATCCTGCCCGCGCCGGAGAGCAGCCACGCCATCCGTGTGGCCATCGACGAGGCTATGAAGTGCAAGGAGACGGGGGAGGAGCGCACCATCGTGCTGGGCCTCACCGGCACAGGCTACTTCGACATGGTGGCCTATGGCAAGTTCAACGACGGTACCATGACGGACACCATCCCCGCCGACGAGGATCTGGCGCGAGGCTTTGCCACTATCCCCAACTTCCCCGGCAATGAGTGACAGGACGCATCCTGCGCGTACATAACGGAAAAAGACCGCCGGGAGGCGGTCTTTTTCTGCCGGAATCTTGACAATGGCGGCTCCGGCGGGTAAAATATCAAGTTGCGTATGCACTATATAAATGACAAAGGAATGGTATAAGACAATGGCTAAGGACCAGAGAAATGTGGAAGCGATCACTCCCATGGAGGAGGATTTCGCCAAGTGGTATACGGACATCTGCCTGAAGGCGGAGCTGGTGGATTACGCCAGCGTCAAGGGCTTTCTGATCCTGCGGCCTTATGGCTATGCCATCTGGGAGAATATCCAGAAGTACATGGACGGGGAATTTAAAAAGACCGGTCACGTCAACGTGGCCATGCCTGTCCTGATCCCGGAGAGCCTTCTGAAGAAGGAGGGGGAGCTGGTGGCCGGCTTTGCCCCCGAGGTGGCCTGGGTCACCCATGGCGGCAGTGAGCAGCTGGAGGAGCGTCTGGCCTTCCGCCCCACGTCCGAGACCATGTTCTGCGACCACTGGTCCCATGTGCTCCACAGCTACCGCGAGCTGCCCATGCTGTATAACCAGTGGTGCAGCGTCATCCGCTGGGAAAAGACCACCCGTCCCTTCCTGCGCAGCCGGGAGTTCTGGTGGCAGGAGGGCCACACCATCCATGAGACGGCCGAGGAGGCCAAGGCCGAGACGGAGCAGCAGCTCAACTGCTACGCCGATGTGTGCAAAAACGCGCTGGCCATGCCCGTGGTGAAGGGCCGCAAGACCGACAAGGAGAAATTTGCCGGCGCCGAGGCCACCTACACCATCGAGTGCATGATGAAGGACCACAAGGCCCTGCAGTCCGGCACCAGCCACTTCTTCGGCGATAAGTTCTCCCGGGCCTACGACGTGACGTTCACCGGCCGGGACAACACCCTGCAGTATCCGTTCCAGACCAGCTGGGGCTCCTCCACCCGCCTGATCGGCGCGGTCATCATGACCCACAGCGACAACCACGGTCTGGTGCTGCCCCCCGTCATCGCCCCCACGCAGGTGGTGGTCATCCCCATCGCCCAGCACAAGGAGGGTGTGCTGGAGGCCGCCGCGTCCCTGCGTGACCGCCTGAGCGCCGCCGGCATCCGGGTCAGCATGGACGACAGCGAGCAGTCCGCCGGCTGGAAGTTTGCCCAGTACGAGATGAAGGGCGTGCCTCTGCGCGTGGAGATCGGCCCCAAGGACATGGAGAAGGGCCAGTGCTGCATCGCCCGCCGCGACACCGGCGAAAAGACCTTCGTGCCCCTGACGGAGCTGGAGAGCGCCGTGCAGAAGCTGCTGCAGGATGTCCACGACAACCTGTACGCCATGGCGGAGAAGAATCTGGAGAACAACACCTTCGATATGACCTCCTGGGAGGAGGTCAGGGAGATGGCCCAGGGCAAGGGCGGCTTTGCCCGCACCAAATGGTGCGGCAGTCTGGAGTGCGAACTGGCCATGAAGGAGAAGGCCGGCGTGTCCAGCCGCTGTATGCCGCTGCACCAGTCCGGCACCGAGGGCAGGTGCGTCATGTGCGGCAAGCCCGCCACCACCGACATCTACTGGGGCGTGGCGTATTGAGAAACGTATAAAAGAGAGGTGACGCTTTGCGTCACCTCTCTTTTTATGGCGTAAGCTCGATCAGGTTCCCCTCAATGACCGCGATGCAGCTTTCGTAATAGCCGTCACCGGTGGTCCTGGGACCGCTGATGATCTGATACCCGGCGGCACGCAGCTCTGCGGTCAGGGCGTCCACCCGCTCCGCGCTCCCTACGCTGAAGGCGATGTGCGCGTAGCCGGTGCGGTCCGGTGCCTTCGGCAGGTCCGCCATATCCGGCTTGTGCATAAGCTCCAGCCGCGCGCCGTCGTCAAAGGTCAGGAAATACGAGCGGAAATCCGTCCGGGGGTTGTGGTATCCGGCATTTGAACTGGCGCCGAGATACTGCGTGAAGAAATTTCTGGCCCGCTCCAGATCATGCACATAAAGGGCGATGTGTTCGATCCTCATGGCGATATTATGTAAACTTGATGGGCGTATGGTCGCAGATCTCCTGTATCTTTGCCTGCAGGCGCTTCAGATCCTCGAAGGTCTCCGGCTTCTTCCGGGGGTCGCGGAGCAGCGCGGCAGGGTGGTACAGCGCCATCATCTGCACGCCGTTCTTCTCGAAGAACTGGCCGTGCTCCTGGGTGATCTTGAAGTCCTCCTTGATAATCTCCATGGCGCTGATGCGGCCCAGGCACACGATGATCTTGGGCTGCATCAAAGCCAGCTGCCGGGCCAGATAGCCGCGGCAGGCGTCCTTCTCCGTGTTCAGCGGGTCGCGGTTCTGGGGCGGCCGGCATTTGACGGAGTTGGTGATGTAGATGCGGCTGCGGTCCAGACCGATCATGGCCAGCATGTCGTCCAGCAGCTTACCGGCCCGGCCCACGAAGGGCTCGCCCTGGGCATCCTCGTTGGCGCCCGGCGCCTCGCCGATAAACAGCACCTCCGCATTCTCGGCGCCCACGCCGAAAACCACATTCGTCCGGGTGTCCGCCAGCGTGCAGGCGTGACAGCGCAGGCATTCCGCCCGCAGGGCTTCCCAATCCGTCATGTCTCGTTCCTCCCGTATCATTCGTCCCTCCGCCGCGCAAACTGTGTGGCGGGAGGTGCGTAGTTTGTTTTTTTACCGATTCTGGCTGTTTTTGCTGTACAGCCTCGGCGGCTATGGGCTGGAGAAGCTGTACGCGGCGGTGCGGCGGTCGCCCCACCGGGTGCGCAAGTGCTTTCTGCTGCTGCCGCTGTGCCCGGTGTACGGCCTGGCCATGCTGGCGGTGCTGGCGCTGCCGCCGGACATGACCGACACGTTCTGGCGTCTGGCGCTGTACGGCGGTCTGACGGCCACGGCGGTGGAGTACGCCGTCCACTTTCTCTATGAAAAGCTGCTGGGCGTCATGTTCTGGGATTACAGCGCCACCAAGATGGATCTGAACCGCCGGGTCTGCGTGCCGTTTGCCCTGGTGTGGGGGCCGCTGACGGCGCTGACGGTGCGGTACGTCCATCCGTGGGTGTCCGTGCTGGCGCGGAGCATGCCGCCGGCCGCTGCCTGCGCCGTGCTGCTGGTGTTCGTGGCGGACTGTTTCCTGTCCGCCCGGGTGCTGCGCCGCAGCGGGGATATCGATCTCATGTCCCTGCCCCGGCTGCTGTCAGCGCTGAGCGCGCATTAGAGCTTGGCGGTGAGCCACAGGCCGATATCCTCAAAGATCTGCTGCTGTTGTGCCTTTTCGTTGAGGATCTCATGGCGCAGGCCGGGGTACAGCTTCAGCGTGCAGTCCTGCACACCGGCGCGGCGGAACTCCTGATACGTCCGGCGTACGCCGTTTCCGCAGTCGCCCACCGGGTCTTTTTCCCCGGCGATGAACAGTACCGGCGTCTGGGGGTCCATCCGCCGCAGGTTGCTGAACCGCTGGTTGAACCGGATGCCCAGCAGCATCTGGCGGAACAGGCCCACCGTGGCGTCCGCGCCGCACAGGGGATCGGCCATGTAGGCGTCCACATTGTCCGTATCGGCGGACAGCCAGTCGCAGCTGGTGCGGTTGGGAGCGAACAGCTTGTTGTACGCGCCGAAGGCCAGATTCGTCACCAGGTCGCTGGTGCCGCTGTCGCCCACCGCGGCACCCACGGCCCCGGCCACCGCCAGACCGCCGGCGATGACGGCCTTGGGCTGCCAGCCGGTGCCCATGATGATGGCGGCCTTCACAGTGCCGGGATAACGGATGAGGTAGGTGCGGGTCAGGAACGATCCCATGCTGTGGCCCATGATGCACAGGGGTACATCGGGGTACCACAGACGGATGCGCTGGTGCAGCACATAGATGTCGTCCACCACGGTATGCCAGGTGTTGCCCTCCCCGAAGTAGACGGGTGTGCCGCCCTCCGGCAGGGACAGGCCGTGGCCCAAATGGTCGTGGCCCACCACGGCGATGCCGAGGCTGTTGAGATAGCGGGCAAAGGCATCGTACCGGGCGATGTGCTCCGCCACGCCGTGACACAGCTGCAGAACGGCCCGGACGCTGCGGCCCTCCGGCTCCCAGCGCATGCCGTGGAGCTGCGTTTTCCCGTCGGTGGACAGGAAGGTAAATTCGGTCATATTCGTCATGGAAATCCCGCTCCCTTCGTGGTATAATCTTATTCACGAGTAGTGTACCACACAAAAACAAAAAAGAAAAGAGGAGAAGCCATGTCCGATCACATTCTGGCGCTGGATCAGGGTACCACCAGCTCCCGGGCCATCGTCTTTGACCGGGAGGGGCACATCGCGGCCATGTCCCAGCACGCCTTTGCCCAGCACTATCCCCGGGAGGGCTGGGTGGAGCACGATCCCCTGGAGATCTGGGAGACGGAGCGCCGGGCCGCGGCGGAGGCCATCGCGGCGTTTCCTGCGGGCAGTATCGCCGGCATCGGCGTCACCAACCAGCGGGAGACCACCATCCTCTGGGATAAGGCTACGGGCAGGCCGGTGTACAACGCCATCGTATGGCAGTGCCGCCGCACGGCGGAGCTGTGCGAGGAGCTGAAGCGGCAGGGACTGGACGAGCGCATCCAGTCCGCCACGGGGCTGCTCATCGACGCCTATTTCTCCGGCAGCAAGATCCGCTGGATACTGGACAATGTCCCCGGCGTCCGGCAGCGAGCGGAGCGGGGCGAGGTGCTGTTCGGCACGGTGGAGACATGGCTCATCTGGCAGCTTACCGGCCAGCATGTCACGGACTACTCCAATGCCAGCCGCACCATGCTCTTTGACATCCGCCGCCTGTGCTGGGATGAGGAACTGTGCGGCATCCTGGGGGTGCCGCTGGCCATGCTGCCCAGGCCGGTGCCCAACAGCATGGTGTATGGTACGGTGTGCCCCGGCATAGAGGGGCTGGAGAAGCTGGCGGGCGTGCCGGTGTGCGGCGCCGCCGGCGACCAGCAGGCCGCACTGTTCGGCCAGACCTGCTTCACGCCCGGCGAGGCCAAGAATACATACGGCACCGGCTGCTTCACGCTGATGAACGTGGGACACACGCCGGTGCGCAGCCGGGCGGGACTGGTGACATCCGTGGCATGGCAGGTGGGCGGCGAGACCACCTACGCGCTGGAGGGCAGCGTTTTCAACGGCGGCAGCACCATCCAGTGGCTGCGGGACGAGCTGCACATTATCAGCGCCGCGCCGGAAATCAACACGCTGGCGGCCTCGGTGCCGGACAGCGGCGGCGTGGTGGTGGTGCCGGCCTTTACGGGGCTGGGCGCGCCCTACTGGGACATGTATGCACGGGGCGCGGTGCTTGGCATCACACGGGGCACCGGGCGGGGCCATCTGGCCCGGGCGGTGTTGGAGTGCATCGCCTATCAGGTCACGGACCTGATGCTGGCCATGCGGCAGGATGCCGGCTGCGACATCACCATGCTGCGGGCGGACGGCGGCGCCAGCGTGTCCGACATCCTGCTGCAGATGCAGGCGGATCTGCTGCGCATCCCGGTGGACCGGCCGGAGATGGTGGAGACAACGGCTTTCGGCGCGGCGGCACTGGCGGGCCTGAGCTGCGGCGTCTGGCGGGATATGGAGGAGCTGAAGGCACTGCGCCGCAGCCAGCGGGTGTTCCTGCCGGAGGGGACGCAGGCGGACTGCGACCGGAACTACCGGCTGTGGAAGCGTGCGGTATCCCGGGCGGCGGATTGGATCGAGCACTGACCGGCTCGTGAACAGTGTGTAAATTTCGCTATTGTCCGCTTGCAACGGCGGACAAAACGCGGTATACTATGCAGCAATAGAATACCAATATTTGAAAGGAGAACCATCACATGAGCATTCTGGATAATCTGAACAGTCTGAGCAAGAAGGCGCAGGAGTACGCCGATGTTGCCGTGGATAAGGCCAAGGATCTGGCGGGGATCGCCGTGGATAAGGCAAAGTCCGCCACTGACGCCGCCAAGCTGAATATGGCCATCCTCACCGAGCAGCGTGAACTGGAGAAGAATTACCGCGCCATCGGCGAGTGGTTCATCTCCGAGTATACCGGCGAGACGCCCGACGCCGTGAAGGACGTGGTGGCCGCCGTCAACGCCTCCAAGGCCCGCATTGCCGAGCTGGAGGCCGAGAAGGCCGCCAAGGCCGAGCCTGCCGTGGAGGAGGAGACGGTCAGCGTCAAGGTCTGCCCCGTCTGCGGCGCGGCCAGCGAGGACAAGTTCTGCCCCCACTGCGGCGCACCCATGGGCGAGTAAGAAAGCGCAAAAAAAGAACCGCCATATGGCGGTTCTTTTTTTGCGCTCTTTTACTGTTTGCTCCACTCCAGCGAGGAGGAGATGCCCATATCCTCCAGCGCCGCCAGCAGGGCGTTGTCGTCATGCCACGTCATGGTGCCGCCGTTGAGGGTATAGCCCATGGACTCCTCGGTCTTGAAGCCGCTGCCGCTCTCACTGAGGTACAGCCGGCCCTTTTCGGCCTTGTAGCTGCCGGAGGCGATGTCACCGTCGATGCCGCCCAGCAGGGCGCTGACATCGAAAGCGGACAGGACGCTGTCCACCAGACTGTCCACGGTGAGATCGCTCTCCGCCAGCACCTTGTCATACTCCTCCCGGGTCATGCCCTGCTTCTCGGCCTCCTGATAGCTCAGCTCCACGATGACGGGCTTCAGCGCCTGGATGTACGCGGTGAAGGAGACGGTAGTGGCGTCGGCGTCCATACCCATGGTGAAGGTGCCGTCGTCATTGAATACGGTGGTGAGGTACATCTGCATGGGCACCTCGGAGGCATACTCGGAGTCCAGCGCATCGCTCATCTCTGTGTCCATCTGCGCCGTGATGTCCACCACGCACTGCCATGTGCCCACGAGCTGCCTGCTTTCACTGCTGCCGCAGGCGGTGAGGCTCAGTGCCAGCACCAGCGCCAGCAGAAATGCGGTGATCTTTTTCATGATAGGTTTTCCTTTCCCGACGGATGATACTGTGCGGTCCAGCCGCCGGGGGCATTATAGCCGAAACGGTGCGCGGTGTCAATCGAAACGGGCAGATGATCCGTTGAGACAGGCTTTTTCTTGCAAAACGCCGCATTATCCTGTATGCTGGTAGGAAAAGGGAGGGAGAGAGATGACGCTTTTGCAGATGCGCTATATCCTGGAGGTGGACCGCTGCGGCTCCATGAACCGGGCGGCTCAGGATCTGTTCGTGTCCCAGTCGGCACTGTCCACCGCCATTCTGGAGGTGGAGAAGGAGCTGGGCATCACCATTTTCCGCCGCAGCAACCGGGGCGTGGTGCTGACGGAGGAGGGGCGGGAGCTGGTGGCCCAGATCGCGCCCATCGTGGAGCGCAGCGGCCGCATCGCCCGGTATTACAGCGAGCGCCGGGCGGAGAACCGGGTCACGCTGTCCGTGGCATCCCAGCGCTATCCCTTCTGTGCCAAGGCATTCGTGGAGTATCTGCACCTGCTGGAAGAGCCGCGCATACAGGTGAGCTTCAAGGAGATGGAGATGGCCGCCGTCATCGACGAGGTGTTCCGCCGCCAGAGCGCGCTGGGCATCATCTTCGTCTCCGACATGACGGAGCACTTCATCGGCCGCATCCTACAGGAGAAGGATCTGGAATTCTGCCAGCTGGCGAAGCTGCGCCCCCGGGTGTTCATGCGCCGGGGCCACCCGCTGGCCGCGGAGCCGTCGGTGCGGCTGGAGCAGCTGTACGCCTATCCCTATGTGGTGTTCACCCAGTCTGACAGCAATTATCAGTACGCGGAGGAGGCGGTGGTGGGTACCGGCGCCCAGTTCGACCGGGTGGTCTGCGTCAGCGACCGGGCCACGGCCTACAACGTCATGGCCCACACCAACTGCGTCTCCACCGGCAGCGGCGTTATGCCGGAGGGCTACGGCGACGACCGGTTGGTGACGCTGCCCCTGACCGGACAGGTGCATGATATGCGTCTGGGGTACATCAAGCTGCGCTCCGTCCCGCTGACAGAGACGGGAGAGAAGTTCGTGGATATTCTGACCCGCAGCCTTGCCGAGATCGGCGAGCGCGTGTAAAAAACAGAGGAAAGGGCGCCCGGCGGGCGCCCTTTTTCACATTACACCACCTGAAAAATGAAAAATTTCAGGTAGTTCGTCTCGTCCACGCCCCACAGGATGGGGTGGTCGGCGCACTGCTGCCGCGCCTCGATCTGCCGCAGCTGCACTCCGGCGTCCCGGGCGGCGCTGCGCAGCATGCGGATGAACAGCTCCTCCGTGGCGAAGTGGCTGCACGAGCAGGTGGCCAGATAGCCGCCCCGGGGCAGCAGCTTCATGGCGCGGTAGTTGATCTCCTTGTAGCCGGTCATGGCGTTGTGCACGGTCTTGCGGCTCTTGGTGAAGGCCGGCGGGTCGAGGATGATGAAGTCGTACTTTTTCGGCTGCTTTTCCAGCTGGGGCAGCAGGTCGAACACATTGGCCGCCACGCAGTCCATGACGCCGTCCAGTCCGTTGCGCCGGGCGTTCTCCGCCGCGCACTGCACCGCGAACTCCGACACGTCCACGGCGGTGACATGGGCCGCACCGCCCCGGGCTGCGTTGAGGGCAAAGGAACCGGTATGGGTGAAGCAGTCCAGCACCGTCCGGCCCTTCGCCAGCCGGGAAACCGCCAGCCGGTTGTATTTCTGGTCCAGAAAGAAGCCGGTCTTCTGCCCGTTCTCAAAGTCCACGGTGTAGGTGATGCCGTTCTCTGTGATATCCACCGTTGTCTCCGCCGGCGGCGTCTCGCCGGGCAGGGGATACCAGCCCTTGTTCTGCTCCATGCCCTCCAGCTCCCGGATGGCCACGTCGTTGCGCTCGTAGATGCCCCGGATGTCCTGACCGTCCTCCCGCAGCACGCGGGCAAGCAGGGGAAACAGCCGGGCCTTGATGCGCTCCATGCCCAGACTCAGGGTCTGGGTCACCAGCACGCTTTCGAACCGGTCCACCGTCAGGCCGGGGAACAGGTCGGCCTCGCCGAAAATCACACGGCAGCACCGGCTGTCCGTTTCGCCCATCACCACCTTGCGGTAGTCCCAGGCGTAGCGGATGCGCCGTTCCCAGAAGGCATCGGAAAAGTCGTCGTTGGCGTTGCGGCTCACCAGCCGCACCCGGATCTTGGAGCGGCTGTTGTAGAACCCGCAGCCCAGCCAGCTGCCCCGGCGGCTCACCACGTCCACCAGACCGCCGTCCTCCGCGCCGCTTTCCACGGCAGTGACCTCACCCTCATAGACCCACGGGTGTCCGCCGGTGAGAGCGGCCTCTCCCTTGGGAGTGATGGTGACCTTGGCATAGGGACGCGCAGCTTTCATGGTACATACCGCCTTTCATTTCGTGGCCACCATCATAACACATCTTCCCCGGATTTTCCATATATTTATAGTACGACGAAATGAAAGGGGAATAAGTATGCCAAGCGTGTATCTGAGTCCAAGCACACAGGAATATAATCCGTATATCACCGGCGCCGGCAGCGAGGAGTATTTCATGAACCTGATCGCCGACGCCATGGAGCCGTACCTTACCGCCAACACCATTCGTTTTGGCCGCAACACGCCGGAAATGACGGCGGCCAGCTCCATCCGGCAGGGCAACGCGGGGAACTACGACTTCTATCTGGCCCTCCATTCCAACGGCAGCACCGACGGCAGCCGGGAGGGCACCGTCCGGGGGGTCATCGCCTTCTATTACCCCGGCAGCACCAACGGCCAGCGGGCCGCCGATATCTTCGTGCGGAACCTCAAGACCATCTATCCGCTGCCGGAAAAGGTCTATACCCGTTCCACCACTGCGCTGGGGGAGGTGCGCCAGCCCCAGATGCCCGCCGTGCTGCTGGAGCTGGGATACCACGACAACTATGCCGACGCCCGCTGGGTGCAGAACAACATCGAGGCCATCGCCGCCAATCTGGCACTGTCCCTGACGGAGTATTTCGGCCTGCCGTTTATCACGCCCATCACGCCGTGGCGCGGCACGGTGCGCACCCAGTCCGGAAACCTGAACCTGCGGGACTACCCGTCCACGTCGGGCCGGGTCATCGCCCAGCTGCCCTCCGGCACGGCGGTGACGGTCTATGGCCGCACCGGGGAGTGGTACAGCGTGGGACATCAGGGCCATCTGGGCTATGCTGCCGCCGCATACATCCAGTAGCCGGCTTTGACTGACAAAACCGGGAATTTGCCCAAAAAACACAGGGCATTTTTCCCGTTTGCCCTTGACAGTTGACTATAATATGTTTAATATTGTATAAGATTATCATCGGGAGGACAGGGGTCCCTTTCGATTATTTTCTAAGGCACATCTTGTGCCGCCCCATACAAACCATCACAACATAGGAGGAATGAACAGTGACCGCAACAGGTTGGATCGTGGCAGCAGCCGCGTTCGCTGTGGCGGCGGTGGTCTTTTTCCTCCTCGGCATTCGCTACCGCAAGGGCGTAGCGGAAAAAGAAATCTCCAGCGCGGAGGAAGAAGCCACGCGCATCATCAACGAGGCAATTAAAAGCTCTGAGAACAAAAAGCGGGAAGCGCTTCTCGAAGCAAAAGAAGAGATTTTGAAAAACCGCAGCGAATACGAGAGGGAAGTGAAAGAACGCCGCGCCGAGCAGCAGAAGCAGGAGCGCCGTTTGCAGCAGAAAGAGGAGAATCTCGATCACAAGACCGAGATGATCGAGAAGAAAGAGGAGGCGCTGGCCCAGAAGCACGCCGCCGCCGACAAGGAGCAGGAGGAGATCAAGCTCATCAAGCGCAGCCAGACCGAAATGCTGGAGCGTATCTCCGGCTTCACGGCGGAGCAGGCCAAGGATTACCTGATCGCACAGGTGGAGTCCGAGGTCACCCATGAGACGGCGCTGAAGATCAAGGAGATCGAGGCCCGCGCCAAGGACGAGGCGGACCAGCGCGCCCGTGAGATCGTGGCTACCGCCATCCAGCGGTGCGCCGCCGACCATGTGGCCGAGATCACCGTCAGTGTGGTACCCCTGCCCAATGACGAGATGAAGGGCCGCATCATCGGCCGCGAGGGCCGCAACATCCGGACGCTGGAGACCCTGACCGGCGCCGACCTGATCATCGACGATACCCCCGAGGCCATCACCGTCTCCTGCTTTGAGCCGGTCCGCCGCGAGGTGGCCCGTCTGGCGCTGGAGAAGCTCATCGCCGACGGCCGCATCCACCCCACCCACATCGAGGAGATGGTGGAGAAGGCCCGCCGCGAGGTGGACGGCGTCATCCGCGCCGAGGGCGAGCGCGCCGTGCTGGAGACCGGTGTCCGCGGTCTGCACCCCGAGCTGCAGAAGCTGCTGGGCCGTCTGCACTACCGTACCAGCTACGGTCAGAACGTGCTGCAGCACTCCATCGAGGTCAGCCACATCGCCGGCATGATGGCCGCGGAGCTGGGTGCCGACGTACAGGCAGCCAAGCGCGCCGGCCTGCTGCACGATATCGGCAAGGCCCTTGACCACGAGTTTGAGGGCACCCATGTGGCGCTGGGCGTGGAGTACGCCCGCAAGTACCGGGAGAAAGAGGATATCATCCACGCCATTCAGGCGCACCACGGCGACGTGGAGTGCAAGACGCTGGTGGCCTGCCTGGTGCAGGCGGCCGATGCCATTTCCGCCGCGCGGCCCGGCGCCCGCCGCGAGAATCTGGAGAACTACATCAAGCGTCTGGAGAAACTGGAGGAGATCACCGGCACCTATCCCGGCGTGGACAAGAGCTACGCCATTCAGGCGGGCCGCGAGGTCCGCGTCATGGTCAAGCCTGAGCAGGTGTCCGAGGATGAGATGGTCATTCTGGCCCGCGAGCTGGCCAAGCGCATCGAAAACGAGCTGGAATACCCCGGCCAGATCAAGGTCCACGTTCTGCGGGAGACAAAGGTCGTGGAGTACGCAAAATAAAGACCCCTACAAGCTCCGGAGCGCGTTGCACTCCGGAGCTTCTTTTGTTATAATGTCCCTGAACGAAAGGGGGGAACGCCCATGAAACGCATCGTGCTTTATCTGCTCTTGCTGGCCATGGCCCTGTCCATGACCGGCTGCATGGCCGCTGTGGGCGGCGGCAGTCCGGACGCGGCGGCGGAGCAGCCGAAGCTCTCCGCGGCAGAGCCGGACGGCACTGCCGCGCCGGACGCCATCGCGGAGCCGGTCTGGACCCGGCAGCACCACTCCGTCTGGGGGCGGGAGCCGGAACCGGTCAGCGCTGATTTCGAGCGTATCTCCGGCGCGGCGGCCTGCGGCATGACCACCGGGCAGGAATTACTGCTGCTGGATTTCATGGACTGCTATTACCAGTCGGTCTGCAATTTGCAGGCCATCGACTGCACGGATCTGTTTGTGGACCGCGCTCAATCCGACTACCACCGCACGGTCTGGCGCACACTGGCAGCCATCCGGCAGCAGTCACCCATCGACCTGCACGCCGGCACTTACAGCTATTCCCTGCGCTGCACAGAGCTGTCCGGGGACGGTGACACGGCGGAGCTGACGCTGCTGGAAAGCAGCGTGGTCTACTTTGACGGGCTGAACGGACTGCCCTCCGAGCAGTGGAACGTGAAGCACAGCTTCCGGCTCCAGCGCATCAGCGGCGACCGCTGGCGCATTGCGTCCCACGTCTCCGATGACAACCCCTATTACAGCGCCGATTACGATGCCGCTGCCAATGCCGACCGCCATCTGCCCCAGCTGCTGGCCTGCATCGAGGCGCGGCGGAACGATCCCCGGACACCGTGGACGCCGGAGGTCACATGGGATCACGATTACGACCGGGACGCCGCGCTGGATTATATGCTGACGTACAGCGCCAAGCGCAATCCCGGCTATAAGGCCTACGACGATGTGGGCGGCAACTGCATGAACTTCGGCTCTCAGGTGGTGAGCGCCGGCGGCATCCCGCCGGTATCCGGCGGCTATGAGACAGGCTGGTATTATTTCAGCAGCAGCAACGTCACACTGCCGTGGGTCAATGTGGGCGGTTTCCTGGACATGGCCGCCGGTCATACCGGCTCCGGTCTGGTGGCCGTGGTGGGTGCGCCCTATTTCACCGGTGAGGTGGGGGACATCATCACCATGGGCGTTGAGGAGCCACGGAACCACACCACTGTCATCTGCGGCGTTCTTACCGACGACGCGGGGCAGACCGTGGACTACCTGCTGTGCTCCAACACCGCCAATCTGCGGAACTATCCGGCCTCCGCATACTATTACGCCAACCGCCAGCTCACCAAGATACTGGGCTGGAACGACTGACCTCAAGGGAGGGTATTTTATGGACTATCGCATTTTAGCGCTGGGCGATGTGGCCAGCGAGACGGGCCTGCAGCTGCTGGAAAAGAAGCTGCGCGCTTTCAAACGGGAGCGGGACATCGCCTTCGCTGTGGTCAACGGCGAGAACATCTCCGGCAGCGGTCTGACCCGGGCGCAGGCGGAGGACCTGCTGTCTGCCGGCGCGGACGCGGTCACGCTGGGCAACCACACCTTCGGTAAGCCTCAGATCGCCCCGTTTCTGGACGAGAACCAATACATCCTGCGCCCCGCCAACTTCACGGGCCGCGCTGCCGGGCGGGGCTGGGCCGTTTATGACTGCGGCGCGTTCTCCGTGGCGGTGCTGGTGCTCATCGGCCGCTGCGATCTGGACTTCAACGCCGACAACCCCTTTACCACGGCGGACCGCCTGCTGAAAACAGCGGACAAGCCCACGTTCACGCTGGTGGAGTTCCACGCGCAGGCCACCAGCGAGAAGCTGGCCATGGCCTACTATCTGGATGGCCGCGTCTCCGCCCTGTGGGGCACCCATACCCATGTCCCCACCGCCGACCAGCGGGTGTTCCCCAAGGGTACCGGCTATGTCACCGATCTGGGCATGACCGGCCCCATCGAGTCGGTGCTGGGCGTCCGGCCGGAGCAGTCCATGGAGTTCTTCCTGGGCGGCCTGCCCGGCCGCTATCAGGCGGCGGACGGCCCCTGCTCTGCGCAGGGCTGCATCTTCACATTGAACAGCGGCACCGGTCTGTGCACCGGTGTGGAGCGTATCGAGATCAAATAAAAGGAGAAACTGCATCATGTCTGTGGAAAAAGTAAGAGCCTATCTGGAGCCCTACGGCGTCACGGATCGTATCCGCGAATTTGACGTGTCCAGCGCCACGGTGGAGCTGGCTGCGCTGGCCGTGGGCGTGGAGGGCGCCCGCATCGCCAAGACCCTGAGCTTTAAGGTGGGGGAGGACCCCATTCTGGTGGTGGCCGCCGGCGACGCCAAGGTGGACAACAGCAAGTATAAGCACTTTTTCGGCGCCAAGGCCAAGATGCTCACTGCCGAGGAGGCGGTGGAGCGCATCGGCCACGCCGTGGGCGGCGTGTGCCCCTTTGCCCTGCCCGACGATGTCAGGACCTATCTGGACGTATCCCTGAAGCGGTTCGAGACGGTGTTCCCCGCCGTGGGCAGCGCCGCCAGCGCCATTGAGCTGACCTGCGATGAGCTGGAGCGCTGCTGCGGGAAGAACTTTGTCCAGTGGGTGGATGTGTGCAAGGGCTGGCAGGACGAGGAGGGATGATGGTGCGCGTTCTGCACGCCGGGGACTTCCATCTGGACAGTGCCTTCGGCGCACTGACACCGGAGCAGGCCCGGCAGCGCCGGGCCGAGAGTCGGGAGAGCGTACAGCGGCTGGTGGACTGGGCCAACGACCACGAGGTGCAGCTGATGCTGCTGGCCGGCGATCTGTTTGACGGCGGTGCCGTGGGCGGCGATACCGCCCGGCTGCTGGCGCAGGCGCTGGGCGGCTTTCAGGGCCAGACGGTGATTGCGCCCGGCAACCATGATCCCTACACGGCGCGCAGCGCCTATGCCCGCACGCTGTGGCCTGACAATGTGCATATCTTTACAGAGGACCGGATGCAGGCCATCCCGTTTCCGCAGTATGGCTGCGCCGTCCACGGCGCCGCCTTTACCGCGCCGGAGGAGCCGGCGGATCATGTGCTGGCCGGTTTCACCGCTCCCGACGACGGGCTGGTGCATATCGGCCTTCTGCACGGGGAGATGACCGGCTCCGAGAGCCGTTACCGGCCTCTGACCACCGCTGCCGTGGCCGCTTCGGGTCTGCACTATCTGGCGCTGGGGCATGTTCACGGCTGCTCCGGCGTCCTTCGGGCCGGCAGCGTGCCCTACGGCTACTGCGGCTGTCTGGAGGGCCGGGGATTTGACGAACTGGGGGACAAGGGGTTTCTCACCGGCGATGTATCGGCGGAGGGAGCCGCGCTGCGCTTTGTGCCCTTTGCCCGCCGCCGCTACCGCATCATGGAGGTGGATGTCACCGAGGGTGATCCGGCGGCCTGTGTCGCCGCCGCCCTGCCCGCCGGCACGGAGGAGGACGTGTACCGTGTGGTCCTCACCGGCAGCCCCGCCGCCCCGGTGCCGCCGGAGCGGATACGCACCGCGCTGGCGGACCGGTTCTACGCCCTACAGGTGCGGGATAAGACCACCGCCCGGCGGGAGCTGTGGGACAAATGCGGCGAGGATTCACTGCGGGGCCTGTTTTTGCAGCAGCTGCGGACGGCCTGCGGCGACGATCCCCAGTCACGCCGCCTGATGGAACAGGCCGCGGCCTTCGGACTGGCCGCCATTGACGACCGGGAGGTATGAGCGTGAAACACATTCTGATGATCGGCACCGGTGGCACCATCGCCTCGGAAAAGACACCCTCCGGCCTGACGCCGGAGCTGAACACGGAGCAGCTGCTGTCCTTTATCCCCGGCATCGCGGATCTCTGCCGGGTGGACTGCCTCCAGCTGTACTCGCTGGACAGCACCAACATCTGCCCGGAGCACTGGCTGGGTCTGGCCGCTGCCATCCGTGACCGCTACGACGACTACGACGGCTTTGTCATCGCCCATGGCACAGACACCATGGCCTACACCGCCGCAGCCCTCAGCTATCTGGTGCAGGGCAGTCCCAAGCCCATCGTGCTTACCGGTGCCCAGAAGCCCATCTGGTTCGACGGCACCGATTCCAAGCGCAACCTGACGGATGCATTCCTCTACGCCTGCCGGGGCTGCGGCGGCGTTCAGATCGTGTTCAACGGCAAGGTCATTCTGGGTACCCGCGCCCGCAAGACCTGCTCCAAGAGCTACCACGCCTTTTCCAGCGTGAATTACCCCGACCTGGCGGTGGTGCAGGACGGTCATTTGCTGCAGTATATGCGCTGCGCCTGCTATCCCCGCCCGCTGTTCTATGACACGCTGGACACCCGCGTCAGCCTGCTGAAGCTGATACCCGGCACGTCCAGCGAGCTGATAGACTTCATGCTGGCGCGCAGCGATGGGCTTATCATCGAGTCCTTCGGTGTGGGCGGTCTGCCGGAGTACGAGGGCAGCGACTTCTACGACGCGGTGCGCCGCGGCGTGGAGAAGGGCAAGATCGTGGTCATGACCACCCAGGTGCCCAACGAGGGCAGCGACCTGACGGTGTACCATGTGG
>URST01000048.1 GCA_900550585.1 uncultured Eubacteriales bacterium | reverse complement strand
GCGCCTGCAGGGCGCCCTTGACGATCTCCAGCGGGGCGTTGTCGCCGCCCATGGCGTCTACGATGATCTTCATGTCCACAGTACCTCCTGCTTGATAGGCTCCAGGATCTCCAGCGCACGGCGGCTCAGCTCCGCGTTTTTGTTGCGCTTGCCTTTGACGCGGTGATCCAGCGGCGGGATGATGCCGAAATTGATGTTCATGGGCTGGAAGTCCCCCACAGAGCCGTTGCTGACGTACAGCCCCAGCGCGCCGATGGCCGTCTCCGCCGGGAAGTCGATGGGTGTCTGCCCGTTGAGACGGCGGGCCAGCTCCACCCCCACCAGAAAGCCGCTGGCGCAGGACTCCACATAGCCCTCCACGCCGGTCATCTGCCCGGCAAAGGCGATGCGCGGGTCGGCCTTCAGCCGGTAGTACCGGTCCAGCAGCCGCGGGGAATCCAGATAGGTGTTGCGGTGCATCACGCCGTAGCGCAGGAACTGGGCGCCGTGCAGCGCCGGGATCATGGTGAACACACGCCGCTGCTCCGGCCACTTCAGGTGGGTCTGGAAGCCCACCAGGTTGTAGATGGTGCCGTCGGCGTTGTCCCGCCGCAGCTGCACCACGGCGTAGGGCTCCTTCCCGGTCTTGGGATCCACCAGCCCCCGGGGCTTCAGCGGCCCGAACCGCAGGGTGTCCTCGCCCCGGCGGGCCATGACCTCCACGGGCATGCAGCCCTCGAACACGTTCTTGTCCTCAAAACCGTGTACCTCCGCCTCCTCGGCGGCGGTCAGCGCCTGCCAGAAGGCCAGATACTCCTCCTTCGTCATGGGGCAGTTGATGTAGTCCGGCGTCCCCTTGTCGTAGCGGCTGGCAAAGTAGGCGCTGTCCATATCCACGCTGTCGTAGGCCACCAGCGGCGCGGCAGCGTCGAAAAAGTTCAGGGTATTGCCGCCGCCCAGCTTGGCGGCGATGGCGTCCGCCAGCGGGTCGGAGGTCAGCGGGCCGGAGGCGATGACCACATCCCCCTCCGGAATGTCCGTGACCTCTCCGGGGATCATGGTGATGTTGGGGTGCCCCAGAACGGACTCCGTCACCATGCGGGCAAAGCCCTCGCGGTCCACCGCCAGCGCGCCGCCGGCAGGCACCGCCGTGGCGTCGGCGCACCGCATGATGAGACTGTTCATCTGCCGCAGCTCCTCCTTCAGCAGACCCACGGCGTTTTCCAGCCCCGCGCCCCGCAGGGAGTTGGAGCAGCACAGCTCCGCAAAATAATCGGTCACATGGGCGGGGGTCCTTTTCTCCGGCTTCATCTCCCGCAGCGTCACAGCCACGCCCCGCTGGGCCAGCTGCCACGCGCACTCGGAACCGGCCAGTCCCGCGCCGATGACGGTCACATGGTTCATGTCTTACTCCGTTTTCTCCCCGGCCTTCTTCCTGGTCTTTCCGGCCGCGGTGGTCTTGGCCGCCGTCTTTTTGGCGGCAGGCTTCTTTGCGGCGGTACCGGCCGCCGTTTTGGTGGTCTTGGCCGCCGTTTTGGTGGTCTTGGCCGCCGTTTTCTTCGCAGCGGCGGTCTTTGTGGTCTTAGCGGTGGTTTTCGCCTCCTTCGCGGGCTTTTCAGCGGCGCTCTCCGCCGCCTCCGCCTTGCTCTCGGCAGTGCCTTCCCCCTCCTCAGCGGGTTTACGGCGGCGGTAGCCCCGCTTGTCCTCCGGCAGGAAATTGCTGCACGCCGGGTTGGCGCAGAAGGGCTTATTGAACCCGCGCCCCGCCTTCTTGAACATGGTCTGGCCGCACACGGGGCAGTCGTCCTTCACCGGCACGTCCCACGTCATGAAATCGCAGGCGGGGAACTTGTCGCAGCCGTAGTAGGTATAACCGTTGCGGCTGGTCTTTTTCAGGATGCGTCCGCCGCACTTGGGGCAGCGGCCCGGCATCTCCACCACCAGCGGCTTGGTGAACTTACACTCCGGATAGCCGGGGCAGGCCAGGAACCGGCCGAACCGCCCGGACTTGATGACCATGTTCCGGCCGCACAGGTCGCACTTCTCCTCCGTCACCTCGTCGGGCACCTTCAGGTACACGCCCTCCATGTCCTGCTCCACCTTCTCCAGATTCTCGTGGAACGGCACATAGAACTGGCGGATCAGATCCTTCCACTGGACCTCGCCGGACTCCACATCGTCCAGCTTCTTCTCCATACGGGCGGTGAACTTCACATCCACGATGTTGGGGAAACGCTGGCACATCAGGTCGTTGACCACCTGCCCCAGCGGTGTGATGCGCAGATACTTGCCCTCCTTGATGACGTACTCGCGGTCCAGAATGGTGGACACCGTGGGGGCGTAGGTGGAGGGCCGTCCGATGCCGTTCTCCTCCATGGTGCGGATGAGGGTGGCATCGGTGTACCGCGCCGGCGGCTGGGTGAAGTGCTGTGCCGGCGTGAAGCTCTCCAGCGTCACGCGCTCGCCCTCGGTCAGCTCCGGCAGGGGGGATTCCTTCTCCTCCTTGTCGTCGTCCCGGCTCTCCTCGTACACGGCGGTGTAGCCTGCGAATTTCAGGTTGCTGGCGGAACAGCGGAAGCTGTGTGCCCCCGCGCCGATCTCCACGCTGATGCTGTCATAGACGGCGTTGGCCATCTGGCTGGCCAGAAAACGGCTCCAGATCAGACGGTACAGCCGGTACTGCTCGCCGGTAAGGTCGCCCTTCACCTGCTCCGGCGTCAGCGCCGGGTCGGAGGGACGGATGGCCTCGTGGGCGTCCTGCGCCCCGGCCTTGGTCTTATAGACCCGCGCGGAGGCGGGATAGTAGCTCTGCCCGTAGCGGGAGCAGATCACGTCCCTGGCCTGCGCCTGCGCCTCCACGGAGATACGCAGCGAGTCGGTACGCATGTAGGTGATCAGGCCCACGGTGCCCTCGCCGGTGATGTCCACGCCCTCATACAGCTGCTGGGCGATGGCCATGGTGCGGCGGGGGGTCATGTTCAGCTTGCGGGATGCCTCCTGCTGTAAAGTCGATGTGGTGAACGGCGGTGCGGGAGAGCGCTGCTTGTCCGCCCGCTTCACGGAGCTTACCGCAAAGGGCAGGCCCTGCAGCTCGTCCATTACCGCCTGGGTATCCGCCTGACTGGACGGCTCGTACTTTTTGCCGTCCTTCCCGTAGTAGTGGGCGGTGAACAGGGCGCCGGCGTGGTTTTTCAGGCTGGCGTCCAGCGTCCAGTACTCCTGGGGCACAAAGTCCGCGATCTCCTTCTCCCGCTCGGCCACCAGACGCATAGCCACGGACTGCACACGGCCCGCCGACAGGCCCCGCCGGATCTTCTTCCACAGCAGGGGCGACAGCTGATAGCCCACGATGCGGTCCAGCACACGCCGGGCCTGCTGGGCATCCACCAGATCCTGATCGATGTCCCTGGGATGCTGGATGCTGTCCGTCACCACCTTTTTGGTGATCTCGTTGAACGTCACGCGCCGGGCCTTCTCATCCGGCAGCTCCAAAAGGTGCTTCAGGTGCCAGCTGATGGCCTCGCCCTCCCGGTCCGGGTCGGTGGCGAGATAGACGGTTTTGCTGCCCTTGGCTGCCGTTTTCAGATCCTTGATAATGTCCTCTTTTCCCTTGATGGGCCGGTAGTTGGGGGTAAAATCCCCGTCCACATCCACGCCCAGCGTGCTCTTGGGCAGGTCACGCAGGTGGCCCATGCTGGCCTTCACCTGATAATCGGGCCCCAGATACTTGCCGATGGTCTTGGCCTTGGCGGGGGACTCCACGATCACCAGATTCTTTGCTTTTGCCATAACTTTTTTTATTCCTCCCTGAGTTCCACCGTCCGCAGAAAGCTCCCCGCTCCCTGCCGGCGTACATATCCGTCGATCTCCAGCATGGTCAGCGCCGACAGCACCCGCCGCACCGGCAGCTCCGTCATCACCGCCGTCTCATCGGCCAGCAGCGGACGATCCGCCTGCAGCACCCGCAGGATGCGCTTCTGGTCGTCGGTCAGTGCCGCGCCCTCCTTTGCCAGATCCAAAACCGGCATGGCCGGTGGTTTTTCCTGTTGTACTTCCGCTCTTACCGGCGCCTGCGCGTTTTCCTCCTCCGCGCCCCTCGGTGTTTCCGGCATGGCCGCCCGGATGGGCCGCAGCTTCTGCGGGAACCGCTGCTGGTAGGTGCCCAGCACGTCCCACGCCTCCATGACCAGTCCCGCGCCGTCCCGGATCAGCTGGTTGCAGCCCCGGCTGGTGTCGGCGTTGATGGGGCCCGGCACGGCGAATACGTCCCGTCCCTGCTCCAGCGCGGTATTGGCGGTGATCAGCGCGCCGCTTTTCTCCGGCGCCTCCACCACCAGCACGCCCAGACTCAGGCCGCTGATGATGCGGTTGCGCACCGGAAAGTGGCCGCCCTTAGGCTCGGTGCCCGGCGGATACTCCGACAGCAGCACGCCGGTGGCGGCGATGTCCTCATAGATCCGCCGGTTCTCCGGCGGATAGATAACGTCCGCCCCGCCGCCCAGCACGGCCGCGGTGAACCCGCCGGCCCGCAGGGCGCCCTGCAGCGCCGCGCCGTCGATGCCTCTGGCCAGTCCCGAGATCACAAGTCCGCCCTGCCGCGCCAGCTCATAGCCCAGCTGGGAGGCTGTCCCGGTGCCGTAGGGCGTGCACTTCCGCGTGCCCACCACCGCGATGGCAGCCTCCTCGTCGAAAAGCGGCATGGAGCCCTTGCCGTACAGCAGCACCGGCGGGTCGTACATGTCCCGCAGCCGGGCGGGATAGGCCGCATCGTCCATGGTGACGATGAACTGCCCGTCCCTGGCGCAGTCCGCCAGCACCCTCTCAGCCCGGGCCAGCGACTTGTCCGACAGGCTCTCCGCCTGCTGCTTTGTGATGCCCTCCACCAGACACAGCTCGTCCGTCTGGGCATAGTATACGTCCTCGGGCGAGGAAAAATGCTCCAACAGAAGGAGCTTCGTCCGGTTGCTCAGTCCCGGCGCCGTGGTCAGCCACAGCCAGTATTTCAGCGCAGCCATCCCCTCATCTCCTCTTTTTTGTTCAGCGGTACGCCTCCCACAGCAACACCGCCGCCGCCATAGCCGCATTCAGTGACTCGCAGTGCGCCTCCATGGGGATGCGCACCGTTTTGTCGCACAGGTCCAGCACCTGCTCCGTCAGCCCCCGGCCCTCGCTGCCGATGGCAATGGCACAGCGCCGCAGATCCAGCGCCCGGGCGTCCTCCGTATCGTCCCGCAGGGCCGCGCCGTACAGCGGCAGGCCCGCCTCGCGCAGCCGCAGGTGCAGCGTCTCCGCGTCGGTACACCATACCGGCACCCGGAACACCGCGCCCATGGACGCGCGCAGCGTCTTGACGCTGTACGGGTCGGCGCACCCGGTCAGCAGCACCACGCCGTCGCAGCCGAAGGCGTCCGCCGTCCGGATCACCGTGCCCACGTTGCCCGGATCCTGCACGCCGTCCAGCACCGCATAGCGCCGCCCGGTGAGCTTCTCCGGCAGGACGGTGCCCGGCGTCCGGCACACCGCCAGCATACCCTGGGGCGTCCGCACCGGTGAGATGGATGCCATCACGTCCGGCGGCACCGTCACGCACCGCACGTCCGATGCAAGCCCCCGCGGCGGCTCCATGCCGTCGCTGACAGCCACGGTCAGCACCTGCGCCCCGTGGCGCAGCGCCTCCTCCACCAGCTTGGGACTGTCGCAGAGGAACTCCCCCCGCTCCCGCCGGTAGGCGGCGCCGTCCAGCCGGCGCATGTGCTCCAGCAGCGGATTTTTTCGGCTGGTGATGCGTTCCATACGCCTGGCCTCCCCCCGTTCTCGAATATTCTCTATAATATAGGTGTGTTTTGCCGTTGTCAACAGAAAATCAGGGAACGCCGGCAGGCGTTCCCTGATTTTTCCCATATTTTTACGAAACACAGTGGCCTTTCCGGCGGATAACGTCCACCACCTGCGCCACGCACTCCCGGCAGACGGCATCCTCCGGTGCCTCCGCCATGACCCGCAGCACCGGCTCCGTGCCGGATTCCCGCACCAGAATGCGGCCCGTGTCGCCCAGCCGCGCTGCCGCCGCCTCGATGGCGGCCTGCACGTCGCTGTCCTCCCGGGCGGTCTTTTTGTCCTTGACCCGCACGTTCTCCAGCACCTGCGGATAGATGGTCAGGCCCTCCAGCAGCTTGCTCATGGGTACTTTCCGCTCCAGCATGACCTCCATCAGCTTCAGGCTGGTCAGCACGCCGTCGCCGGTGGAGGCGTACTTGGAGAAAATGATGTGGCCCGACTGCTCGCCGCCCAGGGCACAGCCGTTTTTGGCCATGTACTCATACACATACTTGTCGCCCACGGCGGTCTTGGCGTAGGCGATGCCCTCCCGGTCAAAGGCGCGGTACAGCCCGAAGTTGGACATGATGGTGGTCACCACCGTATTGTGGGGCAGCTCGCCCTCCTGCTTCAGGTGCCTGCCGCAGACGTAGAGGATGTGGTCGCCGGTAATGACGGTGCCCCGCTCATCCACGGCAAGGCACCGGTCGGCGTCGCCGTCGTAGGCAAAGCCGATGTCCAGCCCGTTGGCCACCACGAACCGCCGCAGGGCGTCGATGTGAGTGGAGCCCACGCCGTTGTTGATGTTGAAGCCGTCCGGTTCGTCGCCCATGACATAGGTCCTGGCGCCCAGCGCGTCAAACACGCTCTTGGCAATGGTCCAGGCGCTGCCGTTGGCGCAGTCCAGACCCACCTTCATCCCCTTGAAGGAGAACATTCCCAGCGAGATGAGGTATCCCACATACCGGTTGCGCCCGGCGGTGTAGTCCACCGTGCGGCCGATATGCTCCCGCTTGGCCAGCGGGATCTGCTGCCACGTCTGGCCGAACACCTCCAGCTTGCCGTCCAGATAGTCCTCGATGAGGGCAATGGTGCCCTCGTCCATCTTCTCGCCGGTGCCGCTGATGAGCTTGATGCCGTTGTCGTAGTAAGGGTTATGGCTGGCGGAGATCATAATGCCGCAGTCGAACGTCTCCGTCCGCGCCACATAGGACACGGAGGGCGTGGTGGTCACATGCAGCAGATAGGCGTCCGCCCCGGAGGCCACCAGTCCGGAGGCCAGCGCGTACTCGAACATGTAGCTGCTGCGGCGGGTATCCTTTCCGATGACCACACGCACCGGCAGCTCCTCCCCGGCCCGACGCTTCAGTTCACCGTAATACCAGCCCAGAAAGCGGCCCACCTGATAGGCGTGGTCCGCCGTCAGGTCCACGTTGGCCTCACCCCGGAAGCCGTCGGTTCCGAAATATCTTCCCATTGCTTCTCTCCCCCTTATTCGCCGCGCTGGGCGGTGATGTCGCCGCCGCGCTTGTAGATGCTGTCCGCCGGCACCGTCCCCCGCACGGAAGACAGCGGGTAGACCCGGCTGTTCCGGCCCACCACCGTGCCCGGATTCAGCACGCTGTTGCAGCCGATCTCCACATGGTCGCCCAGCATGGCGCCCACCTTCTTGCGTCCCGTCTCCATGCGTTCGCCGCCGCAGCGCACCACCACCAGCGTCTTGTCGGACTTGACGTTGGATGTGATGGAGCCTGCACCCATGTGGGCCTTGTAGCCCAGAATGCTGTCGCCCACATAGTTGTAGTGGGGCGTCTGCACGCCGTCGAACAGGATAACGTTCTTCAGCTCCACGGAGTTGCCCACCACGCAGCCGTCGCCCACCAGGGCGCTGCCCCGGATGAACGCGCCGTGGCGCACCTCCGTGCCGGCGCCGATGATGCACGGCGCGCCCAGATAGGCCGTGGGCGCCACCGCAGCCGTCTTATGCACCCACACCTCCGGCGCCCGCTGCTCAAACTCCTCCCCCAGCGCAGGGCCCAGCTGCCGGATCAGATCGCTGATGCCGGCCAGCGCCTCCCACGGGTAGGTAAAGCCCGCCAGATACGCCCCCGCCCGGGTGTGGGACAGATCAAATAAGTCCCGAATCGTTTCCATAGAATTTCCCCCTTCTCCACGCCCTCTGTCTATGCTACGCATGCACGGCGCAGATAGAAGTATTATACTATGCTTCGACACGCTCTGACAAGAGCCTTCCGCGAAAAAAGCGGTATACCACTAAAACATCCCATTATTATACTTTTTCTGCACAGCGGCGATGCAGCCGATGCCGATACCGGTGCCGACGGCCAGTACCGCCGCCGACAGCAGTGCCATGCCGTCTGAGCCGCCCAGCAGGCCGATGATGCCGCTGAGCAGCGGCGCCGCCGCCACGGCCAGCAGCGCCCTGCCGAACGCCTTGCCGTAGGCCGCCTTGTCCGTCACCTTCGTCTGGTGGTATCGGTGGATCAGCTCTGTTCTTCCTCTGTATACCGCGATGCCCAGCGCCGCCAGCAGCACGGCGATCAGCAGCATGATGACCGCATAAGCCCGCATAAAAAGCTCCTTTCTGATACAAAAAGGCAGGCAGCCTAAAGGACTGCCTGCCTTGCGTCTTTACTTATCCAGCGGCTTCATGGTGGGGAACAGGATGACATCTCGGATGGAATCCGCGCCGCACAGCATCATGCTGCACCGGTCGATGCCGAAGCCCAGGCCGCCCGTGGGGGGCATGCCGTACTCCAGCGCCATGACGAAGTCCTCGTCCATCATGTCGGCCTCCTCATCGCCGTTGGCCCGCTTCTCCGCCTGGGCCTTGAAGCGCTCGTACTGGTCGATGGGGTCGTTCAGTTCACTGAAGGCATTGCCCATCTCGCAGCCGCAGATGAACGCCTCATAGCGCTCCGTCAGCGCCGGCTGGACGGGGCTGCGCTTGGCCAGCGGGCTGACCTCCACGGGATACATGGTGATGAAGGTGGGCTGCACCAGCGTCTCCTCCACCTTCTGGTCAAAGGCCTCATACAGGGCGTTGCCCCAGGTGTGGGGCACACCGTCCATGTCCACGCCCACGCTCTTGGCCAGCTCCACGCCCTTGTCGTTGTCGCCGATGCAGGCCATGAAGTCCGCGCCGGTGACGTTCTTCACGGCGTCCGCCATGGTCACCCGCGGCCAGCCGGGGGTCAGGTCGATGTCGTGACCCAGCCACTGGACCTGATAGCCGCCGTGGATCTCCTTGCACGCGCCGGAGAGGATGCCCTCCAGAATGTCCATCATGCCGTCCAGATTGGTGTAGGCCTGATACAGCTCGCAGGTGGTGAACTCCGGGTTGTGTTTGGTGTCCATGCCCTCGTTGCGGAAGATGCGGCCCACCTCGTACACGCGCTCCATACCGCCCACGATCAGCCGCTTCAGGTGCAGCTCCGTGGCGATGCGCATGTACATGTCGATGTCCTGGGCGTTGTGGTGGGTGATGAACGGGCGGGCGTTGGCGCCGCCGGCAATGGGGCTGAGAACGGGCGTCTCCACCTCCATAAAGCCCAGGCCGTCCAGATAGCGGCGCAGGTAGGAGACGAACTTGCTGCGGATCTCGAAATTCCGCTTGCTCTCCGGGTTCATGATCAGATCCACATACCGCTGGCGGTAGCGGATCTCCTTGTCGGTCAGGCCGTGGAACTTCTCCGGCAGGGGCCGCAGGGACTTGCTCAGCAGCGTGATCTCCCGGGCGCGGACAGACATCTCGCCCCGCTGGGTGCGGAACACCTCACCCTTGACGCCCACGATGTCGCCGATGTCGTATTTCTTGAAGCGGTCATAGTTGTCCTCATCCATCTCGTCCTTGCGGGCGTAGATCTGGATGCGTCCCGTTTTATCCTGCATGTCGCAGAAGGACACCTTGCCCATGCCGCGCTTGCTCATAAGGCGGCCAGCCACGGACACCTCGCTGCCCTCCATAGCGTCGAAGTTGTCTTTGATGTCCTGGGTGTGGTGTGTCACGTCAAATTTCGTGATCTGGAAGGGGTCGCGGCCCTCGTCCTGCAGGGCCTTGAGCTTCTCACGGCGGATGCGCAGCAGTTCGCCGAGATCCTGCTGCTGGGTGTCGTTGCGGTTGGTTTCGTCTGCCATTTTGCAGCCCTCCTTTGTATATTGCCAATGCGGGCGCGAAGCGCCCCCGCACTCAGCGTTCGATCTTGTCCACGCGGTAGTGGATAACGCCCCTGGGTGCCTCCACGGATACCTCGTCGCCGGCCTTGTGTCCCATCAGCGCCTTGCCGAAGGGGGAATCCTCGCTGACGGCGCGGGACATGACATCCGCCTCCTGGGAGCCCACGATGCGGTACACCGGCAGCTGTTTGCCGCTGGCCAGCTCCGTCACGGTGACGACGCTGCCGATGGTGATCTTGTCGGACTCCTCGCTCTCGTCCACGATCACCGCGTGCAGCAGGATATCCTCCAGCTCCGCGATGCGGGAATACAGCTTGCCCTGCTCGTTTTTCGCCTCGTCGTACTCGCTGTTCTCGCTGAGGTCGCCGAAGCCGCGAGCCTCCTTGATCAGCTCCGCCACTTCATCGGCGCGGGTGGTCTTGCTGTAATCCAGCTCCCTTTTCAGCTCGTCATAGCGGGCCTGACTCATTTTAAACTCTTTTGCCATGCTGCACGATCCTTTCTATTGGTAAGATGCCCCTGAACAGGCAAAATACGCACAATATATCACGTTGCATTATAGTAAGTTTCCCCCCGCCTGTCAAGCGCGGGACGTCACCGATACCACATGAATTTCCGATGGCTCCCATCTGCCCGCCGCAAACAGCGCCGCCAGCAGCTGCTCCGCTGCCGGCCCCAGTCCCTCCGCCGCGTACCGCACCTCCTGCCGCGCCGCGCAGTCCGCTCCCAGATACACCGCCGCGCCGCTCTGCTCCTCTCCCGCCGCGCCGCACCACACCGTCACCGCCGGCTGCTGGCCGCCGCTACCTGCCGCCAGCCCGTACCGCTCCAGCAGCCACTGCTCCAGTGATGCCTGTCCCGGCGGCTCCACCGCCACATACCGGGCGCGCTTTACCAGCACCCGTGCCGCCCGCCGTGCGGCGCTGCCGTCCTCCCCGGTGCAGAGCCGCACGGTCTTTCCGCTGAGCGCCGGACATACGGCGTCCAGCAGCTCTCCCAGCTTGGCCAGCCGCAGCGGGCCCACCGCCACCGGCCGGATACCGTACCGCGCCGCCGTCTCCCGCCACGCGCCGTCCTCAAACACCGCCGTGCCCACGCCCTGCCGCGCCATGCGCCGCAGCAGGCGGCGCACCCGCAGCCGCCGCAGCAGGCCCGTCCCCACCGTCAGCACCTGAAACGGCACGCCCCCGATGACCTCCCGGGTCAGCGCCGTCCGCCGCCCCTGCCGGATATATCCGTACATACGCCGCCTCCACGCAAAAAAGCTCTGCATCATGGTATGATGCAGAGCTTTTCGGTATGTCGAAGGTTACCACCGTGCGATGTAGCCCGGCAGGTAGTCCAGCGGGTTCTGGTTCACGCCGTTGATCATCACCTCGTAGTGCAGGTGGGGGCCGGTGGAGTTGCCGGTGGAGCCGGTGATGCCCACCGTGTCGCCCTGTCCCACCATCTGTCCCACGCTGACGGAGACAGATGTCAGATGGGCGTACAGCGTGGTATAGCCGCCGCCGTGATCCACCACCACATAGTTGCCGTAGCCGCTGCCGCCATAGGAGCCGTACACCACGGTCTTGGCCAGAATGACCTTGCCCGCCTTGGTGGCCATGGCCGCGCTGGTGGTGCCCACGCCGCCGATATCCACGCCCCGGTGATTGGTGCTGCCGATACCGCCGGGGGACACACGTCCGCCCATGGGCGACGTGATGATCTTGCTGGTGCTCACCGGCCAGATGAAGCCGCCGGGGCTGGGGGTCACGTCGGAGGTCTCCAGCAGCTTCTTGATCTGGGACTCGATCTCCTGGGCCTCCTTCTCCTCCGCAGCCGCCAGCTCCTCATAGCCCTTCTGGGTGGCGGCGTACTCGGCGATCAGCGCTGCCGCCTCGTCCACCTGCTGCTGCAGCTCATCCTGCTGCTTGGCCAGCAGCTGCTCCTGCTCCTCCATGGCGGCCTTTTCTGTCTTGATGTTCTCCCGTGTCTGGCGGATGGCCTCAATGAGGTTCCGGTCGTACTCCGCCACCTCGTTGACGAACTCCAGCCGGTTCAGCAGGTCGGAGATGCTGGTGGCCTTGAACAGCACCGACCAGTAGGACAGACTGCCCCGCTCCTCCTCGCTGCGCACCTGCTGGCAGAACAGGGCGTACTGCTCCGCCTCCATGTCCTCGTATTCCGTGATCTGCTGGGCGTACAGGTCGATCTGCTCCTGGGTGTCGCCGATCTGATCCATCAGCAGCTGGTTCCGCTGATCCAGCAGGGTCTTGGTGCCCATCACGTCCTCTTTCTTGGACTTGGCCTCCGCGATCTGCTTCTGCAGCTCAGCGATACGCTCCTTTGTCTCCTGCTTTCTTTTTTCCAGCTCATTCATCTCCGCCTGACGCTGTGCCTGTTCCTCGGCCTTCTTCTGCTCCTCGGCGGTCTTTTCCTCATCTGTCTTGATGGCATAGGCCCGCTGCACGGTGCCCGCCGCCAGCAGCGACAGTCCCATCAGCAGCGCCAGCACGCCGCACAAAAGGCGTTTTCCTCTCCTCATGGTCACGCTCCTCCCGTTGTCATACCCGCAGGAACCGGCGGATGGCCGTCAGGCTGCCGCCCACGCCCACCAGAATGCCGGCGCCCAGAAATACCAGCGCCACCGGCTTCCATATCTTCACGAACGGCACCACCGTCAGGATCTGCAGGGTATCGGAGGTCCCGATGCCCCGGGCAACGGCGGTGTACAGCAGCCACTGCAGTCCGAAGGCGATGACGGCGCTGAACAGGCCCAGCAGCATGCCCTCGTACACAAAGGGCCACCGGATGAATCCGTTGGTGGCGCCCACCATTTTCATAATGGCGATCTCATCCCGCCGGTCAAACGTGGTCAGCTTGATGGTGTTGCTGATGATGAACACCGACACCAGCAGCAGAATGGCGATCAGCGCGATGCTGATGATGCCCGCCACGTTCCGCGCGGTGGTAAAGCCCTCGGCCACCGCCTGGTCGGCCCGGGCCTTGGCAACGCCCTCCACCTGCTCCACCGCGGCCTTTGTCTCCATGATGCGGTCGGGGTCCGTCACATGGATGACGTACCGGTGCCGGAACACGTCCGCCGGCAGATCGCCGTACAGCTCGTCGCCGTCGTACCTGGCGATGTAGTTCTCCTTGGCCTCATTCCGCGACATAAACGTGCAGTCCGCCACGTTGTCCACATTCTCAATCCTTGTCTGGAGCGCCCGCGCCTCCGACTCCGTCAGCGCATCGTCCACAAAGGCCAGCACCGCGTTCTCCTGCTGAAGATCCGCCAGATTCACGTTGGCGTTGTACGCTACCAGCGTAAATGTGCCCATGATCAGCAGACACGCCACGGTGATGCCGATGGCGGCAAAGGACATGAACCCGTGGGAGAACATGTTCCCCGCGCCTTCCCGGATAAAAAATTTAAAATCGTGCCGCATGCCTTACACCTCGTAGCTGCCCATGCCGTCGCCGATGACGCGGCCCTCGTTGAGCAGGATGATCCGCTTGTTGAAATGGTTCACCAGCCCCCGCTCGTGGGTCACCACGATCACGGTGGTGCCCAGCGCGTTGATGCGCTCCAGCAGGGTCATGATCTCCAGCGAACGGCCCGGATCCAGGTTGCCGGTAGGCTCGTCGGCCACGATGGTGCTGGGGTTGTTCACCAGCGCCCGGGCGATGGCCACGCGCTGCTGTTCGCCGCCGGACAGCTCATCGGGATAGCGGTTCTCCTTATCCGCCAGCCCCACCAGCTCCAGCACATAGGGGATGCGGCTGCGCAGCTCCCTGGGGGAGGCGCCCACCGCCCGCATGGCCAGCGCCAGATTGTCGTACACGGTCTTGTTGCCGATGAGTCGGAAATCCTGAAAAATGACGCCGATGGTGCGGCGCATGTAGGGGATCTGCCGCTCGGAGATGCGGCTCATGGAGAAGCCGTTGACCATAACGCGGCCCGCCGTGGGCACCACCTCGCCGGTCAGCAGCTTGATAATGGTGGACTTGCCGGAGCCGGACGGCCCCACGAGGAACACGAACTCCCCGTCATCCACGGTAAAGGACACACCCTTGAGGGCGTGCGTCCCGTTGTCGTACACCTTTTCTGCGTCTATCAAACGGATCATATCTCTGCTCCTGTTCGCCAAAATGCAACATCTTGTGGCCGTTTTCGGCCGATATTCCCATTATATATAAATGGTTACAAAATGGCAACAGGAAAGATATGAATATTTCCTTAATTTGCCCCGTCCTTTTTTTGACGCTTTCCGCCTTCCGGAGGTTCCCTGCCCGGCGCATTTTCCGCAGAAAATGCCAAAAAACCGGCATCCGCATACATCGAATGCCGGTTTTTATGTAAACTTGTTGCTTTTATGCGTCGATGCCGCGGCTGGTCAGGTACTTCTTGACCATCAGCGCCACCTTGAAGGTGATGGCATCGTCGAACTCCCGCAGGTCCAGGCCCGTCAGCTTCTTGATCTTCTCCAGCCGGTACACCAGCGTGTTCCGGTGGACGAACAGCTTCCGCGCCGTCTCCGACACGTTCAGATTGTTCTCAAAGAACTTGTAGATGGTGAACAGCGTCTCCTGATCCAGCGCGTCGATGGGGTTCTTCTTAAAGACCTCCTGCAGGAACATCTCGCACAGGGTGGTGGGCAGCTGGTAGATCAGGCGTCCGATGCCCAGATTTTCGTAGTTGATGACGTAGCGCTCGGTATCAAATACCTTGCCCACCTCAATGGCGATCTGCGCCTCCTTGTAGCTCTTGGCCAGATCCCGCAGATGCAGCGCCAGCGTGCCGATGCCCACGAACACACAGCTCTCGCCGTCCACCCGCAGGGCCTCCTCGATGCGTTGGGCCACCGCCTCCAGATCCTTGGCGCCGGCGTTCTCGTCCATCTGGTGGATCAGTGCCACGTCCTGCTCACCCACGCTGATGACGAAGTCGTTCTGCCGGTCGGGGAACAGCCCCTGGATCACGTCCACGGGCACCGTCTCCAGCCGGTCGTCCACAGGCCGGATGACAAACACGCCCCGGGCCGTCTCCGCCGCCACATGCAGCTCCTTGGCCCGCATGTAGATGTCGCTGATGAGGATGTTGTCCGAAATGATGTTCTTGATGAAGGAGCCCTTGTCGTGCTTCTCCTCGTAGTAGCTCTTGGCGGCGTTGAGGGACACGGCGGCCATGGCGCACACCGTGCGGCTCATGCTGTCGTCGCCGCTGGCAAACACCGCGTAGTCGAAATGGGTGCCCCAGCTGGGCAGCGCCTTGAAGGTCCGGCCCTCCAGCGTGATGCAGGCGCCCTCCGCCGCGGCGATCGGCTCCACATACTTGGTCCACTTCTTACCGATACCCGTCAGCTCGCTGCAGGCGATCACCGTGCCATCCGCGTCAATGACGCCGATGGTGCGATCCGTCGTCTCCTTGAATTGCAGTACCACATTCTGAAAAATTCTTCCCGACATAACGACTTCCTCCTGCGAACCTCGCGTAGGTATTTTGTGCAATCTGTCAAGCCGATGCTCCTATTATATCGTCACTATGACGATTTTGCAAGTATTTTTTTCTCTTTTCCACAAAAAATATGTCGCGTTTTTTGTTGTTCTGTCGAAATAATCACAATCTCGCCGCGGCCCGCAGCGCCGCTGTCTCCCCCGCCGTCAACTCCCGGAACGCGCCGGGCGCCAGCGTCTCGTCCAGCGCCAGCGGCCCCATGGACAGCCGCTTCAGATACAGCACCGGCGCACCCCGGGCTGCCAGCATCCGCTTCACCTGGTGGAATTTTCCCTCCCGCAGCGTCACGATGCACTCCCCCGGCCCAAGTAGCTCCAGTCCCGCCGGCAGGCATTCCAACCCGTCCGCCAGTGTCATGCCCGCCGCGAAGGCCGCCGCGTCCGCCGGCCCCAGCGGCCCATCCACCCGGGCATAGTACCGCTTATCCACATGGTTCTTCGGACTCAGCAGCCGGTGGGCCAGCTCCCCGTCATCCGTCAGGAGCAGCAGTCCCTCCGTGTCCTTGTCCAGCCGCCCCACCGGCGACAGTCCCCGCCGCCGCAGCTCCTGGGGCAGCAACTCCAGCACCGTCTCCTGCCGCCGGTCCTCGGTGGCGGACAGCACCCCCGCCGGCTTGTGCAGCATCACATAGGTGAATTTCTGCAGCCGCACCGGCTCGCCGGCCACAAGGATGACCGCCGTCTCCGGATCCACCTTCTCCTCGGCGGAGGACGTCGCCATGCCGTTGACCCGCACCTGTCCCTGCCGCACCAGCAGCTTCACCTCCCGCCGCGACCACCGGCCCGTACCGGCCAGTACCTTGTCCAAACGCTCCATACCGCCGCCTCCTCTCCGCCATTTTTCTGATTGTAGCATATCCCCGCCGAAATACAAATATAAAATTGGTGAGAGGTGATGAACTTGTACGTTATCCATATGCGCTTTACACGCCGGAAACTCCTGCTGACTGCCGCCGCACTGGTGCTTGTCACCGGCATGACCCTGCTGCTGGCCGGCTGTTTCCACAGCAGCACGCCCTGTAAAGAGATCTCCCTTGCCACCAACGACCAGCGCGTGGCCTACCTGCAGGAACTGGGCTGGCAGGTATCGCCGGAGCCGGTGGAAACGCTGGACCTCCAGCTGCCGGAGGACCTGAAGCCCCAGTGGAGCGACTACCTGAAGCTGCAGGAGGAGCAGGGCCTGCCCTTCGGCGACTGCGCCGGCCAGACCGTCCGCCGCTTTACCTACACCGTCGCCAACTATCCGGAGGTGCCCGATGGGGTGCAGGCCAACCTGTTCCTCTGCGATGACAGACTGGTGGGCGGCGACATCATCGCCACCGGCGAAAACGGTTTCCAGACCGTGCTGACCTTCCCGGAACGCGGCTGAGGTGCTCCCGCCTGCTATGCCGCCCGCTGTAAAGGCGGCATCCTGCACAGCATGGACTGCACGGCCGCAGCGATGCCGCACATGACAGGGGCCGCGCATGCTGTGCGCGGCCCCTGTCATGTGCGGCGGGGTCTGCTCCTGTCAACGCGCAAAAAAGGAGACACGCTTGCGCGTGTCTCCTTTTTCAGATCATCTGATCCGTTCCCTCGGCAGGAATTACTCCTCGATGCCGATAACGACACCGGAACCGACGGTACGGCCACCCTCACGGATAGCGAAACGCAGACCGTTCTCGATAGCGATGGGGGTGATCAGCTCCACGTTCATGTCGACGTTATCGCCGGGCATGCACATCTCAACGCCCTCGGGCAGAGTGATGACGCCGGTCACGTCGGTGGTACGGAAGTAGAACTGGGGACGATAGTTGT
>URST01000047.1 GCA_900550585.1 uncultured Eubacteriales bacterium | reverse complement strand
TCAGGCTGCCGTTGATATCGCCGATATAGGCCACCGCGAAGCGCTCGTCCTGCTGCCGTTCATCCAGCTTCTGCCGCAGCAGGTCCAGAGAGTCGTCGTAGGCTCCCGGCTCGCCGCCGTCCATACTGTCACCGTCCGTATCGCCTCTGTCAGGCACATTCCCGCCGGCCGGCGTATTCCCGTCGTTGATGTTGATCGTCCCCACACCGGGTATCTCCACCTGACAGGCTGTCAGCGACAGCGTCATGGCCAAGGCCAGCAGCGCCGCCACAAGCAGTCTGGCCAGTTTCTTTCCATTATTACGCATGACGTCGTCTCCTTCCCGTGTTCACACACGCTTACTCCGTCCACTGGGGATAGAAATAAAGTACCGTTTCCGGCTCCATCTGAACGGGCAGATAGGAGCCGTGCGTACCCTTGTCAACGGCCAGACAGTTGTAGTCCGCAAAGAGCATGGGCACCTGAACAATAAAGCTGTCATGAATAAGCCGATCCGCCTCGCCGGGCTTGTGTCTCTTGCCGTCGGTGCGGGTCATATCCAGTGTCAGCACGCCGGAGTATTCCCCGTTGGCGCTCAGCGACCAGTCGCCCTCATAGACCTCTTCCGGTGTCGTATAGTCACTCTCATACCACCAGATAAAGGTGCCCGAGCCCCAATAGTTCTCCTGGCTGCTGTTGGCGTTCAGCTCCAAGGTGGCAATCGCGGGCTTATCTGCCTCTCCCCGCCACACCCACAGTCTCTGCGTCAGCTGAGAGCTGTCGGGGCAGGTCCAGCCAAAGTCGCTGCCGTCGTCTCTATCGTTCCCCTCCTGCGAGTAAAAGGTGAAATCCATGGCCAGGTTCCTATCGTTCTCAAAGTCATAGGGCAGCGACAACGATCCGGCAGTGGGAAGCCAGCTCAGGGTATCGCCATAGCGGTCTGTCAAACGCAGCTCCGTGGTTTCAAAGGGAGTCTTCTCCAGATCGTAGGAGACAAACAGCAGGATCGGCTCGCCGCTCTCGCTGCGGTAGAGCACCTCAATGGTCTCGTAGTCGCCCTTCTGCTCGCTCCACCGGATGCGGTTCACCACCACGGTGGCGTCGGGGTCACGGGGCACCACGCAGAACAGGCTTCCCCTATCGCCCACCACCCGCTCCTGCGGGATATTCCGGATAAATGTATACTGCGCGCACAGCATCGGTGCCTTATCATTCATCCAATCCCGCAGTGGGATCGCCAGATCACTCAGATCTCCGTCAATATCACCGATGTAGGCCACCGCGAAGCGCTCGTCCTGCTGCCGTTCATCCAGTTCCTGCCGCAGCAGGTCCAGAGAGTCGTCATAGGCTCCCGGCTCGCCGCCGCCCATACCGTCGCCGTTCGTACCGCCTCCGTCAGGCGTATTCCCGCCGGTCGGCGTATTCCCGCCAGTCGGCGCATTCCCGCCGGTCGGCGTATTCCCGCCAGTCGGCGCATTCCCGTCGTTGATGTTGATCGTCCCCACGCCGGGTATCTCCACCTGACAGGCTGTCAGCGGCAGCGTCATGGCCAAGGCCAGCAGCGTCGCCGCAAGAAGCCTGACCAGTTTCTTCCCATTGTTGCGCATGGGTCGCCTCCTTCCTGCGTTTTGTTGTCACTTATCCCTGTGCGGGGTTAAACATGAGAATCTCGTAGGGGATCTGCTGGATGGGGAACCCGTAGGCGCCGCCTCCGCCGCTCACATTCAGCACCGGGAAGACATCGAAGGCCGCGGGTACCTGCACAGGGAACATACCCGACACCGTGGTGGGCGGCTCGCCCTTCGTATACTGCCGGCCGCCGCTGCGGGTCATGGTCAGATCCATATGCTCTCCGCCGTCCGTCAGGGACCAGCTGCCCTCATAGATCTCCTGCGGATCGCCGTAGTCCTTGGTATACCACCATGTGAAGGTGATCTGCCCCGGCTCCGCGCCGCTGCCCTGTGTCAGGGACATGGTGGCCATGGCGGGCTGCTCTGCAAGATCACCCTGCCACGTCCAGACGTACGCGGCCAGCTGCCCCGCCGTAGGGGCCGTCCACATGCCATCGTCGCCCACATCGCCGCCATCCATGCTGTCGTTTCCGGTGTAAACGGTAAAGTCGTAACCCAGCTCACGGCCGTCCTCAGAGGAGTAGGGCAGCGCCACTATACCGTAATAGGGATACCACTTCAGCGGCTCCTCCCCGCTGTTGGTCACGATCACCTCGGTGTCGGGATCGATAGACTCCCCCATGTCGGCGCAGGCAAACACCAGGATCGGCTCACCGCTCTCGCTGCGGTAGAGCACCTCAACGTTATCATAGCCGCCAGTCTTCTCGTTCCATTGGATGCGGTTCACCGCCACAGACGCATTGGAATCACGGGGCACCACGCAGAACAGGCTGCCGCCGCTGCCCACCACCCGTTCACGGGGAATATTCCGGACGAAAGGATACTGGGCACACAGCTCCGGTGCCGCTTCACTCACCCACTCCTGCATTGGAAGCTCAAAATCGTCCGGACCGCCTGCCGCGCTGCTGATGTAGGCCACCGCGAAGATATAGTCCGGCACCTCTGCCATATTCTTCCGCAGCAGGGTAAGGGAGTCGTCATCGTCGTTTCCTGTATGGATCGTACGATCACTGCCCGTATCATCGCCCGTATTGCCGCCTGTGTTGCTGCCTGCGTTGCTGCCGTCGTTGATATTCACGGTTCCAATGCCGGGAATTTCTATCTGGCAGGCTGTCAGCGATACCATCATCGCCAGAGCCAGCAGCAGACAGAGAATGGGGTTCTTTTTCATCGCTTCCTCCTTCCGCCGCGTAGTATTAGTACTTACCGCTGGAGCCGGAGCCGCCGCCTCCGGAGTGGCTGCTGCTGTCGCTGTCGCTGGAAATTTTCCGGCGGGTCTCGGTGGTGTGGGTATAGTGGTCATACTGCTCCGTCAGATTGAGGTCCTCGGCGGTCACGTAGGCGTCCGCCTCCGCACCCTGACGAACGGACTTCATTTTTGCCTTCAGCATCAGGCACACCAGCAGCGCCAGCCCCAATCCGATGCCCAGTGCCATAGGCAGCACCTTGATCAGCGGCTTGCGGACAGGATGTCCCTGGGCGGCCCGCTCAAAGAAGTCGGCGCAGGTGGACAGATAATCCTCATAGCCGCCTCGATAGTCGTCATCGGCAAAGTTGTCCAGAAAGGCGTCCTCCAACAGCGTCCGGGCATATTTGCCCACCATGCTGTTGGCATAACCGTCCCGGATGTACAGACCGTAATCTCTGCCCCATGTGCTTTGCAGGAGCAGGATACCGTCCCGGCCTTCTCCGATACCAAAGTCGTTTCCGTTATAGATATTGGCCGCCGCGTCGTAGGGGTCGCTGCCGTAGTCCTCGTAGTCTTCCACGGTGACGATATACACGGCGCATCTATACCGCCATGAGATCTCATCGGCCAACAGCTCCAGCTCCAGCCACTCGTCCTCGTTCAGCAGGCCCGCCGTGTCGTAAATGAAGATGTCATCCTCGGTCTGCTCCGCCCACGCGGGAACCATCATCGTCAGCACCGCCAGCAGGGCCAGCAGACATGTCAGAATTCTTTTTTTCATCTCAGCCGCCCTCCTTACATCAGCATCAGTATTGCCGCCGCGATGGCACTCACCGGTGCGGCAATGGCGGCGAAGATGGCCCAGAACTTACCCATATCCGTAGGCAGATCGCCCACCAGCTTTCCGGTCTGGCCGTTCATGGCAAAGAGGAAATCCTTGTCGTTCCACTTGGTGTGCAGCATCCAGACCGGCAGCAGGGCATAATGCACCTTGCCGCGGCGCAGCCGGATATCTCTGCCCTTGGTGATACAGGCGTCGTACTGCGTAGTGGTGCGGCGCAGCGCACCCTCCAGCGAGGCAGCACAGCGTCCGTCCGCCCGCTCGCAGCTCTGCTCCACTGTTACATCGTACTTATCCGCCAGAAAACCCGGCAGATACGCCGTAGAGAAGGCACGCAGTTCCTTATAATCGTAAGGCTCGATAGAGTCCATGTGGTCGTCAGGCATCTTACTGGACGCGTCCACCGGTACCTTTTCAAAGGAAATGGAGCCGCCGCGGCGCACGTCATAGTGTTCCGTCTCGGTGATCTCGTAGTCGCCGCTTTCGTAGACGTGGGTGATATGGCCCTCGTAGTCCACGGTGCCCTCTGCCTGTCCGTCAAACATCCAGAAGGGGACATACACGCCCTTGATCTCCTCAATATGATTGCCATTGGTGAACGCTTTTGGCAGCAGGGGCTTGCCCTTATAGTGGTTCTTCAGGGCGGCCACGGCGTCCTCCTTGCTGAGCTTGAAGGGCAGGACGAAGTCCGGCTTCAGCGCACCGCTGAACTGGCCCGGAACCACGGTGGGATTGCCGCAATAGGGGCAGGAGGTAGCGGCGGTGGAGGCGTCGCAGATCAGCTCCGCGCCGCAGCTGGGGCAGGAATAGACCTTCATGCCGTCGGCCTCCGCGCCCCAGTCGCTGTTGAGGCTGGAGGTATCCCAGCCCTGGGACTCCATCTCCGCTATTTTCTGGCGGTTCTGTTCCGCCTTGGCGTTAGCCTGCTCCGTGGCGGCCACGGCCTTGGCCTCTTTCTCCGCGTACAGAGCTTCGATCTGCGCCACGTCATATTTCGCGCCGCAGAAATCACATTCCAGCATACCGGAGGCGCCTGCAAAGTGCAGGGGGCCGGTACATGCCGGGCATTTATAGTTGGTAATTTGGGATGCCATTATTCTCTCCTTTCCGCTACGGGAGCGGCTTTAGCCGCTCCCGTGGAAAATGGCGTTCAGATAATACGGTCAGCCAGTGTCGATCAGAGACTGAGGTTATACGCGCCGGCAGCAATCAGCTTGCCGTTGTCGCCGAAGAACAGGGACAGGCAGCACGCGTCATCCTCGGCGGCGTACCAGGTGTATACACCGCGCTGGTACTCCTCTTCATACCGGTACTCGGAGCAATCCACGCCGATATGCTCCTTCAGCTCCGCATAGGTCAGCTTTGACTGTGCATCACTTTCAGTGAAGTAGTTCAGGCCGCCCAGATAGGTGAAGAATGTCTCGTTCAGCACTTCCAGCGTTGCTCTGTCAGAGGTCACGGTCTGTGTATCCGTGGACTTCATATCAATGCCGGGCAGAGCGCCGCCCTTATCGCTGCTGCCGCCACCGCCGCAGGCAGTGAGGGACAGCGTCATCAACATGGCCAATACAAGTGCAATCGATTTTTTCATGATAGGTTTCCTTTCTTTTACATCGTCAGTTGTTATTCCGTCCAGCTATGGCAGGAAGGATCAGTGCAAAGGTGCGCCGCAGTTCTGGCAGAATTTCTCACCGTTGCTCTTCACGCCGCAGTTGGGGCAAAAAGCGGAGGTACGGGTCTCCGTCTCCGGCTGCTGAGGAACAGTCTGCTGAGGAACAGTCTGCTGAGGGGCAGGCTGCTGAGGGGCAGGCTGCTGAGGGGCAGGCTGCTGGGGTGCCGTATACTGCTGGGGCTGCTGAGGGGCCGCATACTGCTGGGGCTGCTGGGGAGGCGCAGCATACTGAGACTGCTGGGGCTGCTGGTAGCCCTGTTGGGGCGCGTTATACTGCGGCTGCTGGTAGCCCTGCTGAGACGCGGCGCCATAGGGCCCCTGCTGGGGCTGCTGGGAATAGGGATTCTGATAGGGCTGCTGGGAATAGCCGCCCTGCTGATAGGGATTGTTCTGATAGGGGTTGTTCTGATAAGGGGCCGCCTTGACAGGAACGCCCTGATATGTTTCTTTGCCGAAAGCCAGCAGGGGGATGAAGATGTAGGGCAGGAAAACCAGTCCCGCCGCAAAGCCGCCGCTCTTGCCGAATGCTCTGGCCAGCCGAACCTGTGTCTGGATGCCCAGAATGATGTTGTAGATGGGGATCAGCAGCAGTAGGAAGCGCATACCGCTGCCCCAGGTGATATCAAACAGCACATAGAGATTGTAGAAGGGAACAATGGCTGCCCAGCCGGGCTTACCGGCTTTCCGGAAAACGATCCACATGCACACCAGGACGAACACGCACAACGCGAGAGAGATAATGGTGGGCAGCGGGTTAAAGGTAGGGGGACTGCTGTAAGTGTAATAATCGTAGTAATCGTTCATTGTTTTCTCCTTTCCTAACGCTATCACCGGCCGGCAGTATACCTGCCGGCTGACGGTGATCTGTTGTTGTCACAGGGGTGTTCCCCAGTTCTGACAGAAGCTCTTGCCGCCGCGCTTCACGCCGCATAACGGGTAGTGATCCGCCTGCGTCTGAGGCTGCCGGGCAACGGTGCGCTTACTCCTCCTCTGCCGGAGCATATTCCCCGGACGTGCCTATAAGGAGCTCCCGCAGGAGCGTCCTCAGGGCGTCCTCATACTCGCCGTTGTATTCTGCCGTGAGGATCTCGTCCTCTCTCTGGCTGGTGATGTAGAGGTAGCTCTCCTCCCCGTCAAGGACCAGCATTCCCTCCGGCAAGGCCGTGGGCGGCTGATGCCAGTTCTCCCGCAGGCACGCCTCCACCTCCGCCCATTGCTCCGGCGTCAGGGGCGCGTCTATCCGCTCTACCCTTTCTCGGCTGCCCTCGGTGTCGATGCACCATCCGGAGACGGTATACGCACCGTCCGTCTCCTCCAGATCAAAGCGGAAGCAGTCGTCGTAGTTCGAGGAGCTCTGCGACCAGCGGATGCTCTTCAGCGTGTCGCCATCCCGAAAGGCGTTTGCAAACTCGTTCACCATACCGTCACCATCCGATATCCGGTCGGTCACAAGATAACGATAGAGCCGCACACCGCCCACCGTCAGCGCACCTGCCAACGCCAGCGCAAGAAGACCGATCATCACCTTTTTCATCGTCAGGGGCGAGGATGGCCGCAGTTGGCGCAGAACTTGCCCTTGTTGACCGTTCCGCACGCGCACGTCCACTCGTCGCTGGCAGGCTTGGGCTGGCCGCATTCAGCGCAGAATTTTCCGGTGTTCACCGCGCCGCAGGCGCACTTCCACTCGCCGGCGGGGGCGGGCTTGGGCTGGCCGCACTCGGCGCAGAACTTGCCGGTGTTGCCGCTGTGGCCGCAGGAGCAGGTCCAGCCGGCGGGAGCGGCAGGTGCGGGCTGCACCGCCTGCTGGGCCTGTTGCTGCTGGCCCATGGCAAACAGGTTCTGAGCGTTCATTCCGCCGGCCTGACCGGCCATTCCCATACCCATAAAGGCCATAGCGGGGCCGGCAGCCGTGTTGGAGGCCGCCATCTTCATGGCATCGCCCTGACTGCCCACCAGATGGGCGGCGGCGCGGGTGGGATCCATGAAGGCCGCGTTCCGCTGCAGCTCCTTCAGCATCTTCTCATCTTCCTCGTCCGCGGTCACACTGGACACGCCGAAGGAAACGATCTCGATACCACGCAGGTCACGCCACTTCTTGCTGAGTACCTCGTTCAGTGCGTCTGCCAGCTCCATGGTATGGCCGGGCAGCTGAGAGTAACGGATGCCATCCTCGCCGATCTTGGCAAAGGCGGGCTGGAGGGCGGTCAGCAGCTCGGTTTTCAGCTGGCTGTCCAGCTTGTCTCGGGTATAGGCCTCCGCCACGTTGCCACACACATTGGTATAGAACAGGGCGGGATTGCAGATGTGATAGCTGTACTCGCCGAAGCAGCGAATGCCCACGTCGATATCGATACCCGCACGCTGATCCACCACGCGGAAGGGTACGGGATTGGCGGTGCCGTACTTGTTCCCGATCAGCTCCTTCGTGTTGAAGTAGTAGATCCGCTGATCCTTGGGAGCCTCACCGCCGAAGGTGAAGCGGTTGGCCATGTTGTTGAATACGTTTTTGATGCCTTCGCCCAGATCGCCGGTGAAGATGGACGGCTCCGAGGACATATCGTATGTATACTCGCCGGCCACCGCGCACATATCCACGATCTTTCCCTGATCCACGATCAGCATGCACTGGCCATCGGCCACCGCGATGACGCTGCCGTTGCTGATCACGTTGTCGTCGCCCTTGGTGTTGCTGGAGCGCTTGCTCGTCTTCTTCTGGCCCTTGACCGCCAGCACATTCTCAGGGATCGCGTCGCAGTAAAAGAATTCCTTCCACTGATCTGCCATCACGCCGCCCGCACTGCCCAATGCCGCTTTAATCAGTCCCATAGTTATGTAATCTCCTTTTCTCTGTATGTATTTCCGCCTATAATGGAAAACCTTTGCTATTCCTCGATCCACCGGCCGTCCGACCGCTCGCAGCTGACGAACCATACCATGGCTGAATCCTTCACATAGCGGTACAGCTCCAGATAGTTGTTGTCGATGACGGTCACGGTGTACTCCACGTTCTCCGGGCCGCCGACCAGCTCCGCGTACCACTCCTCGTTGGCGCAGCCATAGTACATGGGTCCCTTGTGGAACACCACATTCAAATGGTCCAGCTTTTCGTAGATCTCGGCAAAGTCGTTGGTGTAGTCGTACCATGCGCCCATGCTCCATATGCCGCGCCCGTCCTCGGTCACGCCGTCAGCGCTCATGAACGTCAGCGTCAGGGACATTTCCTCATCCGCCAGCTTATACCGATCGCCCTCGATCTCGCCCTCCACGCCGGCCCACTCGCCCTCCAGATACCGCCGGTACTTTTCCATGGTGTAGTCCGTGTTGCCGCCGGAGGGATCTTCATCGCCGCCCGCCGGGTCGGTCACATCCACCGGATCGGTCACATCCACCGGATCGGTCACATCCACCGGGTCGGTGTTGCCGCCGGGCAGGGGCTGTGTCTCTATCGTGGTGCCGCCGTTGTTTCCCGGCGACCCACTGGGAACAAACTCCACCTGGCAGGCCGTCAGGCTCACCGCCAGCGCCAGAAGCAGCGCCAGCGCGATCCACCGCCGCTTCACGGCTCAGGCCCAGGGGTCCTGGGCGGCCGGGATGCGGATGCCGCTGAGGGGACTGGAATACTCCCACAGGAACCATTCGCCGGTGGAGGGCTTCTGCCGCAGCTTGATGGGCCGGGGAGCATCCGCGCCGGGTGTGGCGATGAACAGGCGCAGATAGCCCGGTTCAATATCCTGCGGACGGGGGTCGGCCAGCACGTTCAGCACATAAGGCTGGGTAGGCACATAGCTGTTCTGAGGCGTGGCTCCGGCAAAATACGCCAGCGGCAGATATTCCTTGCCCCGCAGACGATCCCGCAGGAACTGGCTGTCATAGGGGGTCATAGGACGGGGCCCTCGCAGGAGGTTCATGGCCTCCACACCTTCATTGGGGTTTTTTACATACAGGTTCAACGCGCACAGGAAGCCCGCCACCACCTCGTCCGGGGTGTTCAGGGACAGGTTCCGGAACTCTGCCAGCGAAGCGGGCAGTGCGTTCAATGTCACTTGCATATCTCGTCCTTCCTTTCTCTGATTTCCGTACCGTTCGTCAGCTGTCGCCTCTCACGCTGCTGGAGAACGTGGCGGCCGTGTAGTACTCGTCGCCGTCACGCACCACGAAGTACAGCACATAGTAGTCACCCTCGCCGTTGTACCAGCCGTAGGCGTGCTTTTCACTGTTCCAGCTCTTCTCATCCATACCGGTATGGGGGATGCCGTCCTCGCCGCCCAGCATGGCCTTGATGTCGTCATAGGTCAATTTTGAGGACTTGGAGGAGCCCATATCCCACAGCTCCTGACGCACCTTCTGCATGGTGGCCAGATCCGCCCGGCCGGTGGCATTGGGATTGGACTTGCCGTACTCGCCCTCGCCGTTGGAGGTGGTGCGCTCGAAGGGATAGTTCTCCGGCAGACCGCCGTTGTCGCCGCCATCGGGGATGGCAGCGGCGGCGTCGCCGCTGCCGTCATCGGGGATCAGACTGGTGTCGATCTCATAGGTGCTGGCGATCTCCATAAAGGTCATGCCGCGATAATACTCCACGGCGCTCTCCGGCATGGGAATGTAATCCTCGTCCGTCCAGTTCTCATCGTCCAAATGCCGCAGGTTGGCCAGCAGGCTGATAGAGCCGTCCACCAGGTCGGAATCCACCTCGCAGCTGACATACAGTGCGCCGGTCTCGTCCACGGACAGGATGCCGTCCTGCATCTCGCCGCCCATGAACGTACCCCGCAGCTCCAGACCGGTATCGTCATCCGGCACGACGCGTGCATACGTGTCGATAAAGTTGAAATCGTTCTCTCCCTCCAGATACATGGCCAGCCAGACCTGACAGTCTCCGTTCCCGTCGAACACCAGCCGCGCCAGGATCTCATGGGCGGTATCGTTCAGCTCCTCGAATGCGCCGGTGGCATCCGTGAGACCCGCCATGCCGTGCCAGTCGCCGCCGTATACCTCGGCAAAGTCATCAATGCTCAGCTCCGTGCTGTCGGTATTGCCGGTATTGGCGCTGCCGGTACCGCCGCCTCCGCTCTTACGGAACGTCAGCTGCAAATCAAAGCCGAAGTAGTCATTCACCGTGATCAGGCCGTCCTTCAGCGTGCAGTTGCAGATCGCTCCGTCCCTGTCCAGCGTCAGGGCGCCGTCCTTATCCAGCTTCCAGTCGATCTCCGTCGGGTCACCGTCCAGCATGAAGCAGCCCGTACCGTCCTCTCTCAGCTCAATATAGTTTTCGCCCAGATCGTAAATGTCGTCCATGGGCATCCACTCATCGAAGGACAGGACCGTCTCGCCGATGTACTTGCCCACGGCGGGGTTTGTCTTGCTGCCGCCCTTACCGCCGCAGGCCGCCAGCGTCAGTGCCATCACCAGCGCCAGAAGCAGCGCCGCAGGCTTTCTCACTCTTTTCATCATGTCTCCTCCTGTTTTTTTAGTGTTTCTGTGTTATCTTTATTATGTTGGCACGTCTCACTTGAGGCGGAGGCCGCATTCGGGACAGTAGGCGGGGAGTTTTTCGTTTGCCGGCTGCCAGCCGCATCGGCGGCAGGTCAGCGGCTTCTCCATGCCGCAGCTGGTACAGTAGCCGCCCTCATTCTCTGCATGGCAGGCGGGACAGCTCCACGCCGCGGGCGGCGGTGTTTGCGGCTCGTAAGAGAAGCTCACATCCTCCTCGCTGCACGCAGCGCCGTCTCTCGTCAGCCATTTCAAGCCGCTGTCGTCACTGTACCGGATGCAGAAAGCGTTTTCCTTTTGATTGAACGTCAGGCCGCTGAACGTCCCCGTCATGAGAATACTCTTGTGCTCCTGCGTCAGCTTCACGCTTCCGGTTTGATACACCCACATATCGGACTCGAAATCCGGCTCGCCGTCCACAAACAGCTGTATGCGGGAGCTCTCAAACGGGTCGCTGCTCTCCACCTCCATGACGATGCTGCCGTCCCGGCTCTGCCACTTCCCCGCAAAGGGGCTCTGATCCTCCGGCGTATACATCATGCCGGGGCCGTCCACCATACCGCCGGTTACAGGGCCGCGTTTTTTCCCGCAGCCCAGCGTTCCGAAAAGCATCATGACCAGCAGCACACCTCCTATCCAGCCCTTCCATTTCATAGGCAGCTCCTCCACTTCAGCCGTGTTTTGCGAATGAGCTCTCTACCGGCTCGCCGCTCTCCTGTAAGAACGCCGCACAGTCCGTACACAGGTCAATATCCTCGCCCAGCAGGAAACACCGGTCACAAACCAGCCGCTTGCAAATGGGACACAGGCTGAAATGCTCCAGTGCTTCTGTGGCAGCCCACTCGAAGGCTTCCTCTCGCTCCCGCCGGTACAGCGCCTGAAAAATCACGCGCTTTCCTTCGCTCTCCGGCTGCATCCCCGCCTTGGAGAAGCACACCGGCTGACTTTCCCAAAGGAAGCCGCATACCGCACAGCGCAATGAAAACTGAAACCTTTCCATAGAGGATCTGTCCTCCATGGACGCTTTAATGATGCGGCGCATTCCAGTCCCTCCTTGCTTACGTCGCAGTTCTTTCCCGTACTCACGCTCAGCTATATACACACTTATATGTGGTTTTACGCAAAATTCCTATTACCCCAAGGGTGAATTTTGCCGGTAAACGTGAAAATCGCCCTTAGGCGTAGACAGAGTGCACAATCCAATGCAACTTGGATTGTGCACTCTGCTATCGTCTTTCTTACCTTTTCAGCAGCTCACCACTGCGGCCGCAGCTGGCGAACAGCTCAATATACACCTTCAGCTCATCGAACGAATCTACCTCCATCTTTCGGTACAGATTGCGGTTATGAGTCTTTACCGTGCTGGCGCTGATATGTGCCAGCTCAGGAATATCCTTGACGGTATAGCCGTCCATATAGTATTGCAGGATGGTACGTTCCATGCCGGTCAGCGTACCCGCCCTCTCCGCAAAGCCGCACAGCCGCGCCTCCACATCGGGCGGCAGCGCGCCCGCCGGCCGGGTACGGATCATGGTCAGCAGCTCGTCGATCTCCGAAATACCGGAGGCCACCACCTCCGTTGTGCCGCCTCTGACCGCCGCAAGGCTGTCGTTGATAGGCTTGACGAAGCGGCGGGACAGCACGGTTGCGGCAACCAGCATTGCCAGCAAAAAGAATACCGATCCCAAAAACCATGCGATCCGCGAGCTGCGTTCATAGCTGCGGAAGGCGTTGGCTGTCACAAGCGTCACCACAGCAAGCGGAACGCCGTCCGAGGTGACGGCGTCCAGCAGCCGGTGCCGCCCCAGATAGGACTCCTTGCCATCGGCGTAGACGGTATAGTATTTCCCCGGCTTGATATGCAGCGTACCCTCGGCCGTCAGGCGCGAGCCATTGGTAGCGCCCAGCATAGCCGCCGACAGATCGAGCTTGTCGCCGTCGATGGGCGCCAGCAGGGTCAGCATATTGCCATAGGTGCTGGACACGGTATCGTGGGAAAGGCTGAAATAGAGGTCGCTGATCTCCATGCCGCAAAATCCCCGCGCGGTGCCGCTGCCGTCCAGGATCGGCACGCACAGCAGCGTCACATATTCCCATGTATCCAGCAGTTCTGTACGCTTTACCCACAGGCTGCCCTCCGCCGGACGCTCGACCCGGCTGGCGGAAACTCTCTCGCTGCCGGGGATCAGCGCGGTATTCAGCTCCGGATTCCAGCGGTTGTGCATCTGAAGCCGTAACCCCCGCGCCGCTTCTGCCGCGCCGCGAAAGCAGACCGCATCCTGCTCCGAGGCCGCCGTAGGCTGAAGCCCTGTATAGCGCAGATACAGTCCCGCCCTGAGTACGTCCGCGTTGGGCAGCTCTGTGTTGGCGGTCACATTCAGGCAGAAGAATATCCCGCTGCACGAGGCGGCGCTCAACGTACTGCTCAGCGGCGCGTACAGCCGTTTTTCCAGCTCCGCGATGGTAGCCGGGTCATCGTTGAGCGCGTCAAAGGGAATGCCCTTGGCCGCAAGGAAGGTGTCCAGCTCCCGTCCCAGCTTTTCCGATATGGCCACGCTGTGGGCTGTCAGCTCATCCATCTGCGCATCCAGTGCCGCATATGTATTTTTCTGCTGAATGTCGAGGGCGCTGGCCAGCTGCCGTGCAGGATGGGACAGCACGCCCGTGGCCATCAGGATAGACAGGATGGCCGCTACCAGCAGCAGCGCCATTATGAACCAATACAGCACCAGCCGCACAGCCATACTGCGGCTGGCTGCATACGAATTTTGAATCGCATTCCGAATCGATCGCATGTGCCTTCCTCTTTCATGTGCCGTAATCCAGCTTAAAACCCTCTAAAGTCTCCCAGATCAGGGCGTCCAGCGTATTGCTGCCCTCCAGATACTGTGTCCGGCCTGCCGTCAGCTTCAGCCGTGCCAGATTCTCAAACCGCGTCTCCAGATCCAGATAATTCTCCATCTGCGGCGGGTAGTAGAAGGTATACGCCTCCTGCGTTTGCAGATATGTCTCATAAAGCGACACATACAGTGGATCGCTCAATTTTTCCACGGCATCGGGCAGATATTTCTCAAATGCCTCCTGCGTCACCGGCATGTAGCCCAGGCTGGTGACGAATTCCACGTTGCACGCCGGCTCGGTCAGCCATTTAAGGAACGTGATGCACGCCTGCTCCCGTTCCGGGGTAGACTTCACGGTACACATTCCCACGCCGCGCTGCATCACCAGCTTGTCGCCCCCTTCAAACACTGGGCAGGGCATGGAGGTGATCGTCACCTTTTCCGAGGTGTTGTCCGGATACGTCACCGTGTCGGAATAGTAGAGCACGCTGGCGGAAGATGCCACAGATACCACCACATCTCCGGTGCGAAGCGGTTCCGTGGCGTACCCGTCGTACAGCCACAAACCGCCTGTCAGACCTGCCCGGGCATACGGCTCCCAGGCCCGTTCGAATCCAGGGCCAAACCTGACGCCGTCATTCTGAAAAAAGTCCTCGCCCAGAGACTCCACGCCCACCTGAAAATAATTGAAGTGGTAATCGTGGACAAAGAAGCATTTGCCGGTATCCGCGGCGTACTGCTCTGCCAGCGCGTAAACGCCCTCCCATGTAGTCAAATCGTCATAGCTGGCGCCGGACTGGGCTGCCCACCGGTCAAACAGCGTCCGGTTGACAAACAGCACCTCCGTGGATTTGGCAAGGGGCAAAATCGCCTGCCGCCCGCCGATCATCCCCTCCTCACGAAAGGCAGGGATAAACGCCGCCATCTCCTCCTCGCTGAAATAATCCCGATAGTCCACCAATATGCTCTGATCCGGCAGAGCCAGCACCGTCTTGGGATAGGATACGAACATATCCGGCAGCGACGGTGCGCCCGGGTCGCTGTTGGCGGCGGCCAGCACGCTTTTATGAATAATGCCGCTGTTGCTGACCAGCTCCACCTTCACGCGGATGTTCTGCTTTGCGCCCACGGTGCTGTTGAACCGCTCGATCAGGCCGTTCAGCGGGGAATCCACCTCGCCGCCATAGACGTGCCACAGCGTTACGGTCAGTGGTTCCGCTTCCTTTTCCTGCGTGCATCCTGTTACCAGCAGGAGCGCCAGCGCCAACAGACACAAAACGATTCTTCTTTTCATGTTAGAGTCTCACCCTTTCGTGAAAAATACCGCGGAATAAGGTGTCCCGGCCGCCTGCGCCGTCAAAGCACACCCGGCGCACCATCTCTGCAGGCGGCAGGGCGAAACGATCCCTGCCGCCTGCGGAAGGCGAATTTTACTTCTCTCCTCTGCGCTTTTTGCCAACGACCCATCCGCTGCCGCTCAGCGCCAGCAGGGACAGTCCTGCATACAGCGCGATACCCGCATCGCCCGTCTTGGGGGATTTGGCTGCGCCCGTCGTACCGGGCGTAGTCGTGCCGTCGGGCTCGGTCGTGCCGCTGCCGGGCTTGTTGCCGGGCTCGGTCGTACCGCCGCTGGGCAGCACGGGGATCACCGTATTCTCGCTGCGCTCAAAGCCGCAGACGGTACACTCCTCGTGCTTCGATCCGGTTTCAGTGGCGGTGGCCGCCTTGTCTACCTTCCACACGAAGGTGTGGGGCTTCAGATCCGTTGTGCTGCCGCTCGGATCCGGGCAGTCCGTATCGGTGCACTGATGCCAATGGCTCGTCGCGTCCGCGTACCACTTGCTGCCGGCGCAGGTATGGGTGTGAGGACCCTCATACCGCCCCACGGTGATCTTCTGATCGACCTTGATACCGCTATTGGCGCTGCCATCGTCATACTGGATCGTCACATCCGCCTGCCCCTGAACGAGCTTATCCCCGCGGAATATGATGTAGTTGGTAATGGGTTCGCTGGTACCATCTTCGTAAACCGCAGTGACCACCATGCCCGTCGGGTCGAACTTGTCGCCGGCCATGTACTCGGTCTTGGTAGGCTGTTTTGTGATCTCGATGCGTTCCACCGTCTTGACGACCTTCAGCACCTCAAGCTCGTGGAATACCCGCATATCGACGCCAGGTTGAGTCGATGGATTCTCAAATTCGCTTGCCTCTTTCCCGTTTACGGTCACCTTATCCTTTGTAAGCCCGGTGGAATCGCACCCTGTAACTCTGCCGAGGAATATCTCGATCGCATACTTCGTATCGGCCTGAAAAGTCCCGGAAGTCAGATCATCCCAACTGCCCGCAGCATCATTATACTGTTTGATTTTAGATGATTGGATATCAATCCCCGTCTCCATTTTCGTGACCGTGACAGCGGATACATCTGCATCCAGTGCATACCCGGCAACCGTCAGAGGCAGTGAGGTGATCGTTGAATTTGCCAATTCTTCAAAGCCGTTGTTCACGTAAATCGGTACAGATACAGTATTTGCATCCACCTGCACCATCTTGCTTTCGTTGTAACCTCCGCCGGGGTACGTCACATAATCCCACCGATAGTCGTCTATGTCATCATGTGCGGTTTCCACCACGAGATACTGGTACCCACTGGTAACCTCCATCAAGCCTTCACCGGTTCTCCCATCCGCTCCGATGGTGATGACCAGGGGCGTAGACAGATATGCGATCCCACCCGGTAATTTCATACCAACCTTGAAGGTAAACGTCTTTCCTTCCGCGCTGACGCTATCAGGCAGGCCGATCACCTTCGTGATAACTCTCAGCGTACCCGTTTCACCCTCTGCTGCTCGCGCCGTGGCGGGCGCCATGCACAGCACCATGCAGAGAACCAATATCATGCTGAGCCACTGCTTTTTCATGATTTCTGCCTCCTAAATACTTTTATCCGTTAAACGCGGCAAGGGCCGCGTCTGCCCGGCGGATCCACTCGCTGCGGTCGCCGTAGACCGCCGCGTCCAGCGAGTTGATGGCGGCGGCCGCCTTCTCCCCGGCGTCCTCCTCGCCCCGCATGGCTGCGCTGAGCCCCGAGGCCATATCCTTGATGGCGGTCATCTGCTGCTTCCACGTGTTGGCGGCGTTGCCCAGCGTCTTCTGCACGCCGAACAGCGTGTCGAAATACTTGCTGAGCTTTTCATACTCCTTGAAGTTGTTCACCTCAAGGTTGAAGGCGTTCATGCCCTCGGTGTTGATGAACACCAGCCGCACGGTGGACTTCTTCTCCGTCTTATCGCCGTTCTTCACCATCTGTTCCTCATACTTATAGTTCCGCAGATCGGCGATGCGGTACACACAGGCGCGGGTGGTCTTGCCGAATATCAGGATCTTGTAGTCCACCTGCGTAAAGGCCACCAGTCCGATGTCCTCCGCCACATACAGGTGCGCGCCGAAGCGTGTCAGCTTCTGGTTCTTATCCTTGGTCTTCAGCCGCGGCACAAAGTAGTGCTCCCACAACTTCGTCCCCCGCTCCACCTGTGCCAGATGCGCCTTCACGCCGGGCAGGTTGCCATGCACATAGTCGTACACCTTGAAGCCCCTGCTCCTGCAATTCTTGCGGCAGATGCAGTTGCCGTCCGCCAGCTTCTGGGTCTGCATCAGGTTGATGTCCGCTCCGCAAATTCCACACTTGTTCGCCATGATCCATTTCTCCTTTCAGTCGGTGCCGGTCCCCCGGCAGGTTCCTATGGTTTTGATGGTTTCTATGGTTCCCTGTTGAATCTCCCGTGTTGGGGTTATTCCCGTTATGGTTTGGCCGCGCTGCCTCCGTCACATGGCGTAGACCTGATCCATCAGGTACTCAGCAGGCATGGAGCCGTAGAAAAACTGATCGATCAGCCCGTCCTTCTTGGCGTCCC
>URST01000046.1 GCA_900550585.1 uncultured Eubacteriales bacterium | reverse complement strand
CTCTTATGCAGCTATACATCGACAACCGCAGCGGCGCGCCCATCTACGACCAGATATACAGCCAGATCAAGGACGCCATCCTGTCCGGACAGGTGGCCGAGGGCGAGGCGCTGCCCAGCATACGGGCGCTGGCCAAGGATCTGCGCATCAGCGTCATCACCACGAAGCGCGCCTATGACGAGCTGGAGAACGAGGGGTTCCTCTACACGCTGCCCGGCAAGGGCTGCTTCGTGGCGGAACGCAGCACGGAGCTGCTGCGGGAGGAAAATCTGAGGAAGATCGAGACATATATGCAGGACATTCGGCGGCTGGCCGCGGCCTGCGGTCTGTCGGACGGCGAGCTGGCGGACATGTGGCGCCTGCAGAAGGAGGATACGGAATGAACGCACTGGAAATACACGGCCTGACAAAGCGGCGGGGCGCATTTGCCCTGCAGGGGCTGGAGCTGACGCTGCCGGCGGGGTGCATCATGGGGCTCATCGGCGAGAACGGCGCCGGGAAGTCCACCACCATCCGGCTGATACTGGACAGTCTCCGGCGGGACGGCGGCACCATCGCTGTCTACGGAAAGGACAACCGCGCCCTCACCGCGACGGAGCGGGAGGACATCGGCGTGGTGCTGGACGAGGTGGGACTGCCGGAGTACCTGAACGCGGCCCAGACCGGCCGCATGATGGCGGGCATCTTCACCCGCTGGCAGCCGGAGGTCTACGCCGGATACCTGCGGCAGTTCGGGCTGCCGGCGGATAAGCCGTTCAAGGACTACTCCCGGGGCATGAAGATGAAGCTGGGGCTGGCGGCGGCACTGAGCCATCAGCCGAAGCTGCTGCTGCTGGACGAGGCCACCTCCGGGATGGACCCGGTGGTGCGGGACGAGATCCTCACCATCTTCGAGGACTTCACCCGGGACGAGAACCACGCGGTGCTGCTGTCCAGCCATATCGTCAGCGATCTGGAGAAGATCTGCGACTACATCGCGTTCCTGCACCAGGGGCGGCTGCTCCTGTGCGAGGAGAAGGACCGCCTGGCGGAGGAGTACGGCATCCTGCGGGGCGAGGCGGAGGGCCTCGACCCGGCGGCGGTGTGCGGAAGGCGCGCCACGCCCTACGGCACGGAGTATCTGGTGCGGCGCGGCGCCGTGCCGGCCGGGACGCCGCTGGGACAGGTGGGCATCGAGGAGCTGTTCGTGTTCATGGCGAAGGAGGCGTGAGATGAAGGGGTTATTCTATAAGGAGGCCCGCTGCCTGTGGCAGTACGGGAAGTCGTATATCCTGCTGGTGGCTGTGTTTTTCGGGCTGGCTATGATCAACAGCGACGGCCAGGGCGGCTATCTGCTGTGGCTTTTGTACCCGGTGTTCTTCCTTGGGTCGCTGCCGGCGTCGCTGCTCAGCGCCGATGAGAAGGACGGGTGGCTGGTATACTGCGAGGCGCTGCCGCTGACGCGGCGGCAGATCGTAACGGTGAAGTACGCCACCAGCGCCGCGCTGACGGCGGTGATCACGGTGCTGGTGCTGCTGGTGGCCGCGATCTGCGGACAGGCGGAGATGCTGCGGGACAGTGAACTGCTGCCTCTGCTGCCGCTGGCAGGCACGCTGGCGCCGTCGCTGATGTTCCCGGCCATGTTCCGGTTCGGCGCCACCAAGGGCCGGGCGGTGTACGTCACGGTGGTGATCGCCATGGCCGCCGCCTGCGCGGCGCTGATGGTGACCGGCGACACCACGGAGCGGGCGTGGCCGCTGCCGCTGACGCTGGGCATCGCGCTGGCGGTGTTCGCGGCCAGCTGGGCGCTGTCTGTGCGGTGGTTCGAGGCGCGGGAGCTGTGACAGCGCCGGCCGGGCGGCAGTCCCCCCCCTGCCGTCCGGCCCTCCCGCGAAAAATGCGAAAAAAGGTGTTGACATTCGCGGAGGTTCTTGCTATAATAAGCAAGCTTGAGTTCCAAGACGAAAGCGCACATGGCCAAGTAGTTCAGTTGGTTAGAACGCCAGCCTGTCACGCTGGAGGTCGAGGGTTCGAGCCCCTTCTTGGTCGCCATATATGCTGCTGTAGCTCAGTAGGTAGAGCGCATCCTTGGTAAGGATGAGGTCGGCGGTTCGAATCCGCCCAGCAGCTCCAAAAGAAGAAAACCACCCTGTTGGGTGGTTTTCTTCTTTTGGAGCTACACTTTTGCTGCGCAAAAGTGGTCGCCTGCGGGCGGGTGACTGAACACGAGCGGGGAAACCCGCAAAGGTTTCCCCCTCGCACTCCCCTTTCCTTGCGGTATGCGGAGGGTGCGCGGACAGCAAAACCCGTGGCAATCACAAAAAGTCCTGTTTTCGAGAGAAAACAGGACTTTTTCTTTGTTTTTTGCTCGCTTTGATCTGTGGGTCAGGGTGTGGGACAGCTTTGACCCACACCCTGACCCACACGCGGAAATGTGCGGAAAGGGCGAAAGAGGAGCGGACGGATATTTCCGTCCGCTCCTCTTTTTTGTCATTGAGAGCACATCCTTGTTTATTTAGATCATCGAAAACACAGTGCGCTTTATTCCCGCTCCGACAGCAGGGCCATCAGGTTCGTGCGGCCCACGGCCCGCACCGACAGGGCGCAGCCGATGAGGTAGCACAGCAGGAAGGCCAGCACCGCCAGCCACTTCACCGCGCCGCCGGACAGGAACAGCAGTCCCCCGCAGCCGATGACGCAGCCGGTAAGGCACAGCAGCGCCTGCTCCAGAAAGAACGAGGCGAACACACGCCTGCGGGATGCACCCAGTCCCCGCATGATGGCGAACTCCATCCGCCGTCCGTTGACCATCAGCCACGAGATGAGGAAGCCCAGCAGGCCCACCATGGCAAACAGCGCCGGGAACAGGATACGGCTGAAGGTGATGTACCGCCCCAGCGCGCTCACCGTCTCTGTGAAGCTCTGATCCAGCAGGAGCAGCGTGGTACGGTTGGCGCCGGCGGCGCGCACCTGACTGAAGCCCTGCTGCGCCAGATACTGCCGGAACGGCTCCAAATCGTAGGCGGAGCGCAGGGTGAACGCGCAGGTGCCGTAATTGGTGGTGCCGTAGAAATACTTCTCCATCTGAACGCGGTCGGTGAACAGGAAGTCGGGCCGCTCGCCGGAAGCCAGCACGTCCTCCTGGCCGTCCAGCCACGCCGGATCGCCCCAGAAGCCGAAGGGCACATAGATGTCCTCTGCCATGCCGGTCTGGTTCACCGTGCCCACGATGCGCAGCGTCACCACCGATTCCATGGTGCGGTTCATGGTGCTCCAGGACAGCCACACGGAAAACGTATCACCCGGCGCCAGATCCCGCTGCACCGCGTAGTCCGCCCCCACGATGCAGGGGTACGTCTGGGCCTTGTCGCCGTACAGGCCGCCGGTGCCGGGCCGCAGGGCATGGTAAAACGGCTTCCATGTCCGGTCAGAGAGGAAGCTCTCGTCCCAGCCGTCCAGCCACGTCACCGCCGGGGGCTGGCTGTTCATGTAGGCGGGGGCAGCGGTGAGGCTGTTCAGTGCCACCACCTGCGGCTGGCTGGCGATCCATGCCTGCCGGCGCTCCTGTCCGAAGCTGTTCTCCGCGAAGCGTGGGATCTCGTCGGCGCGCCAGTAGTGCCAGCCAAGACTGGCCGACAGGTCGGACAGCATACCGGACTTCCACAGCGTTCTGGCGGCGTCGGCGGGCACCACAAGTCCGGTGTTCCAGCGGCCGTTGGTGCTCACCGCCTGACCGGTCAGGGTGCTGCTTTCATAGAGAGCGTCGGTCTGGCGGCTCCAGCCCTCCGCCGTGGCGGTCAGCAGCCCCAGAAACAGGGACAGCACCAGCGCCGCCGCGGGGACCACCAGCGAGCGCCACCCGCCCCGTCGGGCGGACAGCATGGCAAAGCGCAGGGCCCCCTGTCCGGACACGGAGGTGCCGTCCCTGGGCACCCGCACGGAAAGCCGTCCCCGCTTGGGGGTGTTCTGCTGCCGTGCCTGCCGCAGAAACGCCAGACACAGCGCCAGTGCCAGCACCAGCACCACGCCACCGGCGACCAGCGCCGGCCAGACCGGCGCGGCCATCTCGTCGGAACGCTCCAGCGCCATGCCCACCGCCGCCTGACTGTACCGCTGGTCCACGGCGTACAGGCTTTGGGCGGCGCGGAGCGCCAGCCGCAGCATGCCCCGCAGGGTCACGGCACCGATGACTGTGCCCAGCACCGCCGCGCTGCCAGCCACCACCGATGCGCCGGACAGCAGCCACAGCCGGATGCCCCGGGCGGGCGTGCCCAGCGACAGCAGCACGGACACCGTCTCCTGCTGGCGTCCCACGAACAGGTAGGCGAACAGCACCAGCACCGCCAGCGTGCCGCAGGCCGCCGCCAGCGTCACCGCCGAGGCGGTGGACTCCATGGCCTCCAGCGGCTGGGCCGCGGCGGAGTAGCCCTGATCGTACAGCGTGACCCGGACGCCGTCCGGAGCCATGGCCTGCAGAGCGTCCGCCGCCTGCCGGGCGGTGCGGTTATCCAGCACGGCCCGCCCCAGCTGATAGCCGAACAGCGGCTCGCCGAAGCCGCCCTCCCCGCCGGACACCCACACGGTGCCCTGATACTCCTTCAAAGCGGTGGTAACGCCCACGATGGTCAGCGTCTGCACCGCATCCGTCACCGTCAGGTCAAAGCGATCGCTGTCGGCGGAGGTCATCTGCGTCAGGTCGATGGTGTCGCCCACCGTCAGGCCGCAGGCGTCCGCCATAGCGCCGTCCGCCACGCACACGCCCTTTTCACCGGCGGCGGGGAAGCGACCCTCCCGCAGGGTCAGGTAGCCCTGCTGGAACACCTCCAGCGCGGGGATGTCGTCGCTGGCCTCCAGCGATATATAATTGTTGGCCATCCGGCAGTGCCGGGCGTACTCCGTGAACAGGCTGTCCCGCAGCAGCGGATCGTCAGACCCGCTGATCTCCGCGTAGGGCTTTGTCTCGCAGCCGTCGTAGAAGTCCATGATGACCAGGGTACGGTTGGCCATGCCCGTCTCCACGAACTGGCCGTGGATCAGGTAGTACCGGCCCTTTTCACCCACGAAGCCGCTGTCGCCCACCTCCATGGTGACGGCGATGCCCTCCCGGCCCTCCAGCGAGTACAGGCAGCGGGACACGATGGCGTCATAGCCCACCAGCACCTTTTCCTCGCTCTGATAGGTGTCGCTGGCGGCAGAGTGGATATAGGAGGCGATGCCGGGGATACTCCAGAGGTCGATGCTGCCCTCCGGCGTCACCAGCGTGGTATCGCCGAAGTACGTCACCACCACATAGGTGTCCTCCACCGCCTCGGAGGCCTTGGAGGAGGTGTACAGCGGCACCTCCGCGTCGCCGCCCAGCAGGCCGCTGACGTGGATGCGGCAGCTCATGCTGTCAAAGTCCGCGGCCACATAGCTGGCCGCCAGCTGGTCTTCGGACAGCTGGGCAAAGTCGTAGCGGGGGATGAGATTGAAAACGGCCAGCACCGCCTGATCGCCGTAGGGGATCTCCCCCGCACTGCGCAGGTAGCCGTCCATGGCGGCCAGCGCCCGGTCGTTCCGCTCCCAGCGCTCCACGCCGCTCACGGCGGCGATGGCATCATCGTCCAGCGCGGACGCCGCCTGTCTTGCGTTCTCGTCGGCCACACTGCCGTCGGGGTAGTCCTGCCCCAGATACTCCAGCAGCGCCACGGAGGTGTACGTCTCGTCCATCTCCGCCAGCGTGCCGCTGCAGTAGGCCCACATCCCCAGCCCCAGCGCCAGCGTCAGGGTCAGAAGCAGGATCAGCGCGGTGAACAGCGCCGTCCGCCCTCTGGCCCGGAGGGTAGTGCGGATGCCGTTGCGGGCGATCATGCTGCGGCCGGTCATTGCGCGTCCTCCCCGCCGGACACCACCGCGCCGTCCCGCAGCTCCAGCACCCGGTCGGCCTTGGCGGCCAGCGCCATGTCGTGGGTGACCACGATGACGCAGTAGCCCTCCTCGTGGGCCAGCTGCTGGAGGATACGGAAGATGTTGTCACTGTTGGCGGTGTCCAGATTGCCGGTGGGCTCGTCCGCCAGCAGGATCTTTGTGTCCATGCCCAGCGCACGGGCGATGGCCACACGCTGCTGCTCGCCGCCGGAGAGCATGGTGGGGTAGCGGTCCAGTGCCGTATCCGGCAGGCCTACGCGGGCCGTCAGCTCCGCCGCCCGCGCCCGGGCGTCCCGGGGCTTCATGCCCCGCAGCTCCATGGGGTACATGACGTTCTCCGCCACGGTCAGCAGCGGGAACAGCCGGAAGCTCTGGTAGATGACGGCCACCTTCTCCCGCCGGTACTGCTCCAGCGACATGGCGGCGGTGCTGACGCCGCCGCACAGCACCTCGCCGGAGGTGGGCAGGTCCAGCCCCGCCATCAGGGACAGCAGGGTGGTCTTGCCGCTGCCGGAGCGGCCTACCACCGCGTGGAGCAGGCCCGCGTCGAAGCAGTGGCTGATGCCCTTCAGGGCATCCACCTTCTGGTATTGCGTCTGATAGGTATATGTTACGTTCTGAAGTTCGAGTGTGGTCATGGTGCTCTCTCCTTACAGGCCGCAAAGCGATACGGCGCATTGCGGTGATTTCTGTATTATACAGAAAAACGGCAGAGGATGCAATGTGCGGGGCGATCGCATCCTTGCAATTTCAGGGAGAGTGTGCTATTGTAACTGCCGTTGAAATTTCCGCCCTGATGGGGCTGTGCGAGGTATGTATGAAATTGCTGCGATGGTGCAGGGCCAACGCCATGCCGGTGATCGCGGTGCTGGCGGCGGCGGTGACGGCGGTGTTCGTGCCGCCGGACGCGGCCTATCTGGACTACTACGATGTGAAAACGCTGTCCTGTCTGCTGTGCGTGCTGGCGGTGGTGGGCGCGCTGCGGGGCGTGGGGCTGTTCCCCCTGCTGGCGCAGAAGCTGGTGCAGGTGTTCCACACCACCCGCGGCGCGGTGACGGCGCTGGTATCCATCACGCTGGTGGCCTCCATGCTGCTGACCAACGACACGGCGCTGCTGACATTCCTGCCCCTGAGTTGGTTCGTGCTGGAGAGCACCGGTCAAACGAAATGGACGGCGCTGACGTTCATCCTGCAGAACTGCGCCGCCAACTTGGGCGGTATGCTGACGCCCTTCGGCAATCCCCAGAACCTGTATCTGTTCAACCACTACAATATTCCCAACGGGGAGTTCCTGTCCATCATGCTGCCGCCGTTTCTGCTGTCCACGGCGCTGATCCTGCTGTGCTGTCTGTTCCTGCCCCGTGAGGGGTTGACCGTGCCCCAGCAGGAGACACTGCCGGACAAGCGCCGCACCGTGATATACGCCGTGCTGTTCTGCGTGGCGGTGGCCATGGTGCTGCGGGGCATCCCCTACTGGCTGGGATTGATCGTCATTGTGACGGCGCTGCTGGTGCTGGACCGCCGTGCGCTGCTGGGCGTTGACTGGGGACTGCTGGTGACATTCGCGGCATTCTTCACCTTTTCGGGGAACATGGCGCGGATGGAGCCGGTACGCCAGCTGTTCCGGCAGCTGCTGGCCCACGGGGTCATGCCGGTGGCGGCGCTGACCAGCCAGGTCATCAGCAATGTGCCCGCCGCCATCCTGCTGAGCCGGTTCACCGACGACTATCGGGGTCTGCTGGTAGGCGTGAACATCGGCGGCGCGGGGACGCTGGTGGCGTCGCTGGCCAGTCTCATCACCTTCCGGGAGTACACGAAGCACGTCAAGGGCCGGACGGGGCGGTTCATGGCGCTGTTCTCCGCCATCAGCTTCGGCTTTCTGGCTGTGCTGCTGGCGGCCATGACGCTCTGGATGCGCTGAATTGAAGCAAAGGGAGTCCATGCCCGGTCGGGCATGGACTCCCTTTTGCTATCAGTATGTGGGAATGGCGGCAGCAAAACAAAAACCACCCTGTCGGGTGGTTTTTGTTTTGGCAGGCGGTGGTCATTCGCGCTGCGCGCAAAAGCATAAGACCAAAATGTTTTCCGCCCTCTTGACAAGTAACCATTCGGTAACTATAATAAGGTTACCGAATGGTTACTTTTACAGGTGGAGGTATGTCGATATGAAGCTCTATTTTGGAAACACTGTCACAACAGCGACGACCGTGATGATCCTTGCGCTGCTCGGGTTTATCGGCTATTCGCTCTTTAACTGTGCCGATATTTTGTATTGGGGACGCAGAAGCGGTATCCTGCTGGTCTTTGGCCTTGTGATCTGCTGCTTTGCGGCGGCGCGGGACGGTCTGGACAAGACCATCCAGCATGCCATTGACGGCAGCTGCGCGCCGGGGCTGTTTCCGCTGGTGAGCGCACCCACCATCGTCGGCTGCATCGGTGCGCTGCTGATCATCATCGCCGCCATTGCCACGCCGATCGCAAGAACGCAGCGGATGCGCGAGATCTGGTTCTTTGTCATGTCCGGCGGCGCGGTGCTGAAGATCGTGACGATGGAGATCGCACGGATCATTCTCTGAGACGGAGGGGCGTGTCGTTATGCCGCAGATGAACAAGGGCGGAAAATTTATTTTCGGAGGATCGGAGATCCGCGCCGACGGACGGGTGCAGCTCCCAACCCAGGCCGCGGACGAATACTGCATCGCTTCGGAGGGAAAGGTCTATCTGTTTATTACTGCATTGGAGAGAGCTGTATGAAACCGATCCGTATTGACCCGAAAACGACCACCCGCGCGGCGGCATTTGAACTTTGGATGCGTGCGCCGGATCCGATGGTGACTTTTTTCAAAACGCTGGATGTGACGCCGCTGGTGAGATACAGCCGCAAGCGCGGGCTGAAATTCAATATGCTTCTCTGCTGGTGCATCGGCAGGGCGGCCAGCGGGATCAGGGAGTTTTATCTGCTCCCGGTCGGGCGCGAGCTGCTGCGATATGACAGCATAGCGGTAAACACCATCGTGAAGAACAGAACCGGCGAGGTCAGCTCCTGCGATGTGCCGTTTTCCGCCGACCTTGCGCGGTTCAGCGCCGACTATCTGCATCTGACGCACGAGGCAGCGGCGCGCTGCGAAAACCACGATTTGCCCGACAGCATGGTCATCGGCACCTCCGCCATTGTGGACACCGAGATCGACGGGGCAGTCGGCATGAACAGCGGCATTTTCAACAACCCGTTCATCATATGGGGCCAATATCACAAGGGGCCTTTTCGGACGACACTGAAGCTGTCGTTCCAGTTCCACCATACCCAGATGGACGGCGCGCACGCCGGACGATTCCTGCAGCGTCTGCAGGACACCATTTTTACGCTGAAAGACTGAGATGCTCCGCCCGGCAGCTGCCGCGGCACCGCCTGAAACCGTCCGGTTTCAGGCGATTTTTGTTTTGCGCGGGATGCCGTCTCCTACTTTGGACTGATTTACATTTGCTGGGAACTCTGATGCAATAACAATAAAGTATAGTGTGGAGGCTTATGACAGCGAGGGTACCCTCGCTGTCATACGGGGCCCCGTGGGACGGTTCCGCCTTTGCCGCAGGGAGGGATGCCCATGACCGATAAAAACGCCATCATCGTCAAGCCTTCTGCCGCACAGGCGTTTGACGCCTTCCGGGAGCGCGGCAGAGTTCTGTTCTTCAGCGCCCCCTGCGGCTTCGGAAAGACGGCACTGGCCGACACCCTGCTGGACGGGTGCCCCGTTCTGCGTCTGAATGCGGGGGCCGCCGGCTTTGCGCTGCCCTCCCCGGAGGATGCGTGGGACACCCTGCTGATCGACGACCTCCAGTGTGTGCAGGAGGAGCGGGACTGGCAGGCGCTGTACGCGCTTATCCGCGAGAGCACAGGGCGGCGCTTCGTGCTGCTCTCCCGCGGCATACCGCCCGCCTGCCTTATGGCGTTTCAGTACGCGGGGATGATGACCGTCCTCCACGCGGAGGAGCTGCTGTTTGACCGCGAGGACATACGCAGGCTGCTGCAGGCCCACGGCACGGAGGCGACAGACTCCGAGATCAGCGCCATCCTGCGGGAGACCTCCGGCTACCCGCTGGGTGCGGCGATCATCGCGCGGCACATGGCGGCGGGGCAGCCCTATGGCGCCGAGTTGATCGCGCAGGTGTACGGCGAGGTGTTCCGCTACTTTGAAACGGCGGTCTACCACCGCTTCGACCTGCCGATACGCCGCTTTCTGCTGGAGCTGTCGCCCTTTGAGCGCTTCGATCTGGAACTGGCCCGCATCGTCAGCGGCGACAACAACGCCGCTGCGCTGCTGGATACGCTCTGGCGGAGCACCACCATGCTGCGGAGCAGCGATATGCGCAGCTTTCACTTCTGGCCGCAGTTCCGCCAGTTCCTCCTCTGGGAGCTGGAGCGGGAGTATACGGTGGAAAAGCGGCGCGCCCTGTTTATCCGCGGCGGGCTTTACTACGAGCTGAAGGAGGACTTCTCCAGCGCGCTGGACTGCTACACCAGAGGCGGCGACCACGCCAAGGTGTCCGAGCTGCTGATACGCAACGCGGAGCTGCATCCCGGCATGGGGCATTACGCGGAGATGGAGCAGTTCTACCGGGCGCTGCCGGAGGCCGAGATCCTCGCCTCCCCCTCGCTGATGCAGGGCATGAGCATGCTGTGCGCCCTGAACGCGGACTACGACGGCTCGGAATACTGGTACGAATGCCTGAAGCAGTTCGTGGCGCGGTGCGGCAGAGAGGACGCCGCAGGGCGGCAGGCACGGGGCCGGCTGGCCTGGCTGGATATCTCGCTGCCGCAGCGGGGCGTGGAAAACCTGGCGGACACGATCCCCGCGGTGTTCCGGCTGCTGACAAACAAGGAGCTGGCACTGCCGTCGTTCTCCGTTACCAGCGCGCTGCCCAGCATCATGAACGGCGGCAAGGACTTCTCCCTCTGGAGCAAAAAGGACGACCTGCTCTACCGCACCATGCGTGTCCCGGTGGAGGCCGTCCTCGGGCGGGACGGCGTGGGCCTTGCCGACTGCGCCATCGCCGAAAGCAAGTTTGAAAAAGGCGAGAATATCTCGGCGCGGATGCTCCCCCTTGTGCAGCGCATGAACGACATCCGCCGCAGCGGCACGCCGGACATCGAGTTCGCCGTCAGCGGCCTGCTGGCGCGGAGCCTGCTGGCAAGCGGGCAGAGCGCGGACGCGCGAAAGACCATCACCGACCTGCGCCGCCAGTTTGAGGAGCGGGAGCTGACACGTTTTCTGCCCAATATGGACGCCATGCTCTGCCGCATCGCGCTCCATACCGGCGACCTGGACGAGGCCGACGTGTGGTACCGCGCCAAGGCACCGCGGGAGCCGACACACATCAACATCCTCAAGCGGTACCAGTACTTCACCCAGGCAATGGTGGAGCTGGCCAACGGCAAGCCGGACAGCGCCCTGCTGACCCTTACGCCCATGGAGCCGTACTGCACCGCCTGCATGCGCTATATCGACACCGTACACCTCAGGTTGCTGACCGCCATCGCCCTGCACCGCAAGAAGGACGAGGGGTGGCGCGAGGTACTGACGGAGGCGCTGGAGCTGGCGGAGGAATACCGTTTCATCCGCACCGTCAGCGTCTACGGCGCGGCAGTACTGCCGCTGCTGGATGCGCTGGCGTGGACAGGGAACGCCAAGTGGCACAAGCGGCTGATGGCGGATGTGCGGGCACAGGCCGCCATCTATCCCCGGTTCCTGCAGCCGAGGCTGGCCATGAACGACGCGCTGACGGCGGCGGAGCTGCAGGTGCTGCGGCTGATCTGCGCCGACAAGAGCAACGCGGAGATCGGGGAGATACTGGACATCCGGCTCTCCACAGTCAAGACCCATGTGAGCAGTGTGCTGAGCAAGCTGGGTGTGAGCCGCCGCAGCGAGGCGAGGACCGCCGCGAAGAAGCTGTGGCTCATTGCAGATGATCCATAAAACAAGGCCCGCACACCGCGGACTGTACATAGAGGCATACACAATTCCGAAGGAGGATGTTATGAAGAAACGAGTTTTGAGCCTGCTCATGGCGCTGGTGCTCTGCTTTTCCATGCTGCCCACCGCCGTGCTGGCGGGAGAGGCGGACACGGCGGCGCAGAAGGCGCAGAGCACCGACGGCACCGACGGCGCCTACGCCAACGGCGAGGGCACCAAGGCACCGGAGGGCATCGCGCTGATGGCCGCCAACGCGGCGGACATGCCGCAGGGCACGGGCACCGCGGAGGACCCTTACCTCATCGGCACCAAGGAGGAGCTGCAATGGTTCCGCGACACGGTGAACGATGGGGAGCCTGGCATCTGCGCGAAGCTGACGGCGAATATCAAATTTAAAGATGGGGACGGGGCCTGGGCGCCCATCGGCACAGAGGAGAATCAATATACCGGCACATTCGACGGCAATGACTATACGATCACGTTCACTTATGCGACCGCGCCCACCGGCATGGAAAAGGGCTGGGGCCTGTTCGGGTATATCGGCTCTGACGGTACGGTGCAGGCCCTGAATATGATTATCAACTATTTTGGGTGGAGCGGCAATTCGTTCAAGGTCCCGGAAAGCGGGGCGTTAGCCGCCTATAATGCCGGCACCATTGAGCGCTGCACGGCGATAAACTCTTATCAGCTCTATGTGACGGGCGCGGTCGGCCTGCTGGCGTATCAGAACGACGGCACCATACAGGACTGCCTTGCCAACATCGGTTACCGTTATAATAACTTAGGAAGTGTCGGCGGCGTTGTCTATCTGAATAACGGAACCATCCACAGCTGCTTCTTCAATACAGCTAATGGCTCTTATATGGGCCCCGGGATGAACGACCATGCCATCGCGTTTGAAAAGGGTGCCGACAGCAGCATTGCGAACTGCTATTATCAAAGCGAACGCCCCACTTCGGATACCACCGAGGGTGTCAGCATGGTGTACAGCAGCGATATCAGTTCCGGCAAGCTGACCGTCATGCTCAACAATGACGGCAATGAAACGGGCAGCAAGACGGAGCCGTGGCGCATCAACACAAGCAGCAAGCCCCGTCTGAGCAGGACCGACAGCCGGGTGCGCTATGACAGCGCGAGCGGCGGGTATATCATAGAGGGCAAGCCGCACATGCACGGCGACGTGGAGTTCACGAGAGTGACGGCGCTGTCCGACATCACGGGAGACGGCCGCTACTGCCTTGACGGCGCGGTCGCGCTTGACAAACAATGGTCCGTCCCCGCTGGGGATGTCACCCTCTGCCTGAACGGGCAGACGATCACCGCCGACCCCGGCATCGCCGCGATCTCGGTCAACTCTCGTGCCACCCTGACGCTGCTGGATTGCAGCAGCGACAACGCGGGACGGATCACCGGCGGAAAATACGGTGTCTGAAATTTCGGCATCTTCACCATGCTGGGCGGCGAGATCACCGGGAATAAGACGGGTATCTACGCTCTCAACGGGATCACGGTGGGCGGCAAGGCGAAGGTGACCGGCAATACGGACCAAAACGTCCTGCTGGCCGACGGCGAAATGATCTATTTCGATGCGCTGGATGCTTCCGCGAGGTTCGGCATTTCCGCGGCAGGTCAGGATGGTCTGGACAGCGATGGCCGCATCACCGTGACGGATGCCAGCGGCGGGCAGTATTTCGGCCAGCTGACGGCGGACGGCTTCAAGGATGACGGCACGGGCTTCGAGCTGTATCTCGACGAGGACGGCAAGACCGTGACGCTGGGCCGGCAGAGCGTACACACGCACTGCATCTGCGGCGCAAGCTATATCAATCCGGGGCACACGGCACACCAGGACGTGACCTTCCTGCCGTGGACGGGCACGGACAGCCTGCCCCAGGAGGGCAATTACTACCTGACCCGTAATGTGACGCTGACCAGCAGCGCCACGCTGAAAAAAGCAAATATCTGCCTGAACGGCTACACCGTGACGCTTTCCGGCTCCGCCACGCGCATTTATGCGGGCGGCAACGGCACCTTCAAAAACTCGGTGGGCGCTCTGACCGACTGCACCGATAAGGGAACCGTGACGGGCGGCAAGGTACTTATCCAGTATAGCAGCACGTTCCGCCTCTATGGCGGCACGCTGGACGGTACGCCGGTCGAACTCCACCAGAGCGGCGGCACGTTTGATATGTACGGCGGCAAGATCACGAACTATACCGGTGATGTAAGCCCCGTCACCGGGCAGAACAGCAAGACCATCTTCATCAACCTGTACGGCGGCGAGATCAGCGGCAACCATGTCACCAAGGAAAGCGGCGACGTATGGGTCGGCGCGGGCAATCGGTTTGTCATGCGCGGCGGCACCATCCGGGATAACAGCGGCGCAGGTGCCGGCGGCGTGGGCTTTGCACCTGCGGGCACCACCTATTCTGTGGGCACGATGACCGTCTCCGGCAGCGCCGTGGTCAAGGACAACACCGTAAACGGCAGCAAAAACAACGTCGCGCTGCCCACAGGCAAGACCATCGGGGTCAACGGTACGCTGAGCGGCGCAAGCATCGGCGTGACCGTGAGCAGCCTGCCCACGGAGGCCAAGTCGGTCAAGATCGCCGTTGGTGAGGAATACGGCCTGACCGACACGGACGCAAACGGCTTCATCCCCGACGCGGGCGGAACGTTCCGGTTCACGCTGGATGCCGCCGGCGGCACGCTCTATCTGGCGGTGCCGCCCCACCAGCACCCGGTGCGTGACGGCGCGGATGTGACGTGGCAGGCCATCGCCGACGAGGCGGCGCTGCGCGGGATCACCGCGGGGAGCGGAAAGTCCTACTACTTCCTGGCGGACAACATCACGCTGACCCAGACATGGGAACCTGCCAACGGCGTGGTGCTGGATCTCAACGGACACAGCATCATGGCGAACGGCGATTTTGACGCGATCAGCGTCGGCGACAGCGTGGGCTTCACACTGACCGACTGCAACGGCAGCAAGGGAACGTATACGTTCCGGCTGAATTTCTCCACCGGTAAAAAGTGGAACCTCCGCAACAATTCCGACGCCCCCAGCGACATCACGGTGGAGGGCGGCATCATCACCCATGACAAGGATAAGTCCGGGCGGGGCGTGAACGTGGCTGCAGGCGGCAGCTTCACCATGTACGGCGGCACCATCATCGGCAATACGACCGGGACGCAGGGCGCGGGCGCCGCAGTGGCCGCAGATGCCAGCTTCGCCATGTACGGCGGCAGCATCATCGCCAACGTGGTGACCGACAGCGGAAGTCTCGGCGGCGGCGTGTATTCCCTGGGCACCACGACCATCGGCGGAGATGCCTCCCTCTACAAGAACAACGTCCATACCGGCGGCAAGGGCGCGGGTATTTACTGCGGCGGCGGCACGCTGACCCTTGCGGGAACTGCCAGCGTCAGCGGGAATGCGTTCAGCAACAATGATGGCGGCGCTCTCGGCGCCGGCGTGTATGTGACCGGCGGGGCGGCGCTGACCGTAGGCGGAAACGCGGAGATCAGCGGCAATCTGGCGATGAAAGGCGGCGGCGCGGGCGGCGGCGTATATCTGGACAACGGCAGTCTGGTGCTCAAGGACAGCGCGAAGATCACGGGCAACCAGGTGCTCGCCGAGGGCAGCGCCGGTGTTTACGTCGGGGCAGACGGGCGGATGTCCGTCTCCGGCGGCGTGCAGGTGACGGGGAACATCACCGGTAACCCGAGCGTCCCCCGCAACGTCTATCTGGCGGGCAAGGACACGGACGGGACGTGGACAGTTGACCCCATCACCGTTACGGGTACGCTGGACGGCGCGAGCATCGGCGTGAATCTGTCGAATGGCGTTTAGGACACCATTACGGACGACGACCCCGTGGCCATCGCCACGGCGGAAACAGAGGGCTGGATCAAGGACAGCAGCTTTACCAGCGACAGCAGCAGTTATACCACGATCACCGCCACGGACGGCAGGTCCGCGATGCTGGGCACCCACGAACACCAGTGGGTGTATACCGTCTCCTCTGACGGGCGCTCCCTCTCGGCGGCGTGCAGCGTATGCGAGCGCAGCCGCGGCACGGTGGCGCTTTCGGGCCAGGAGGAGTACACATATAACGGCAGTGCGCAGGGACCGGAGGCGGTGGTGACCGGAAGGTGGAACCCGCTGCCCGAGATCAATTATGTGCGCAGAGCCGATGGCGTCAGTACACCGCTGGAGGCGTGCCCCTCGGACGTAGGCGCCTACATTGCCAGCATCACCATAACGGACGCGGACGGTCCCCACACCATTCAGATGAACTTCGTTATCGAGCATAAGCAGCTGGTAAAGAGCGATTTTGATGTCACACTGCCGACCGGCGCGGTCTATGACGGCGTGACGGACTGGCTGAAGGACGTGGGCGTGACGGCGAAGGATCCGCTTGACAAGGACGCCTTTACATGGACCTATTGGAAACGGGTGCCCAACCCCAAGTACCCCGCCGACAGCTCCGCCGATCCATACATCTATTCCTGGGTCCCGGATGGAACGGCGACAGACGCAGGGACCTATGTGATAAGTGTTCAGGTAACACCAGGCGGCAATTACATCGGCGGGGACGTGCCCGCTGACTGGAATGACCGCTGGGCGTTCACTGTCGCGTCGGTGGACTACACGTACAGCGTCCCCCAGCAGAGTGATATCATTGTCGGCGGCGGGCTGGACAGCCTTCCCTATCCCACGGGAGTCGGTCTGACCGTCAACGGCAGCGCGGAGGCGGTGGACGGCGACCTGACGTGGTACATTGGAGAAGGCGCAGACAGGAGACCCGCAACCGATGCGGATATTTCCGAACTGCAGATCGGCACAAGCCTTACCCTGTACTGGGAATTCACCGCCACCAACGAGAATTACACGAAGGAACCCAAGAGCGGCAGCGCAAGCTTCACCATCGTGGACGCGCCGCTGCAGGATCTGCGCATCATGAATCCGGGCAGCAAGGAGAACCTGACCGAGATAAGCAGGAAATACGGCGAGCCGACCTTCTACCTTAATGTGCAGAATTATTCGTCCGGCGGCGGCACCGTTACCTATGCCAGCATCGACAACAACGTTGCAAAAGTGGAGCAGACCGGAGGGAGCTACGCGATCACCATAAATGGGGCCGGCACCGTGACCATCACGGCGACCGCCGCCGCGGTGCCCGGCAAATACAAGGAGACCACCGCGACCTGTACGCTGACGGTGGAGCAGATACCCGTTTTCTTCTTCGGTGTCGGTGCACAGCAAAAGGTATACGACGGAACGACAGACGCAGAGCCGCGGCTGGAAAATGCAACCATCTACGGTGCGCTGGATGGCGACGATGTATATGTCCGCGACGCGGTCCTGGAGTTTGTGAATGCGAATGCCGGTTCGTCCAAGATGGTGTACATCCGCTCTGTGGAGCTGGGCGGCGCCGACGCGGGCAACTATGTCGTGAACTATGAAGGCTCCTCCACTACGACAATGGCGGACATCACCAAGAAGCCGATCGAGCTCATCAGTGTCGACCGCGTCAACAAGGTCTATGACGGCAGCTACACCTATCCGGTGAGCGGCGAGGTATTCAGCGGACTTCTGCCCGGCGTTACGCTGATCAACGGACAGGATTATTTCCTCTCCGGGGTCTTCCCCGATGCGGACGCGGACGAGACCGATCAGCTGGTGCGCGTGTTTGTGGATTTCCGGAACAACGAGAAAACGAAGAACTACCAGCTGAGCATCCCCAACGGGGACTACTGGTTCCCCAGCTATGCGAGGATCACCAAGGCGGAGGGGGGCAGTCTCAAGACGGAGACGCTGACGCAGGCGTATGCCAAT
>URST01000045.1 GCA_900550585.1 uncultured Eubacteriales bacterium | reverse complement strand
CGCTCCTCGCGCTGGCTGCCGCCGATGATCTCGCCGATGCCGGGCACCAGGCAGTCCGCCGCGGCCACGGTCCTGCCGTCGTCGTTCAGGCGCATGTAGAACGCCTTGATCTCCTTGGGATAATCGGTGACGAACACCGGCTTCTTGAACACCTGCTCCGTCAGATACCGCTCATGCTCGGTCTGGAGGTCGGTGCCCCACTCCACCTTATAATCAAATTTGTCGTTGTTCTTCTTCAGGATCTCCACGGCCTCGGTGTAGCTGACGCGGCCGAAATCGGAGGCGGCCACATGCTCCAGACGCTCCCGCAGGCCCTTGTCCACGAAGCTGTTGAAGAAGTCGATCTCGTCGGGGCAGCGCTCCAGCACCCGGCGGATGATGTGCTTGATCATGGCCTCGGCCACATCCATGTCGCCGGCCAGATCGCAGAAGGCCATCTCCGGCTCGATCATCCAGAACTCGGCGGCGTGGCGCTGGGTGTTGGAGTTCTCGGCGCGGAACGTGGGGCCGAAGGTATACACATCGCCGAAGGCCATGGCAAAGTTCTCGGCGTTCAGCTGGCCGGACACGGTGAGGCTGGTCTTTTTGCCGAAGAAGTCCTTGGTGTAGTCCACCTGCCCGTCCTCGGTTTTGGGTACGTCGTTGAGGTCCAGCGTGGTCACCTGGAACATCTCGCCGGCGCCCTCACAGTCGGAGCCGGTGATGATGGGAGTCTGGACATAGACGAAGCCCCGGCTCTGGAAGAACTCGTGGACGGCGTAGGCCGCCACGGAGCGGACGCGGAACGTGGCGGAAAACAGATTGGTACGGGGCCGCAGATGCTGGATGGTGCGCAGGAACTCCACGCTGTGGCGCTTCTTCTGCAGGGGATAGTCAGGGGTGGATCTCCCCTCCACCTCGATGGTATGGGCCTTGACCTCCAGCGGCTGCTTGGCGTCCGGTGTCAGCACTACGGTGCCGCGGACGATCAGGGAGGCGCCCACGTTCTGCGCGGCGATCTCCTTGTAATTGGACAGCTCCTCGGCGGACATGACCACCTGCAGATTTCTGAAGCAGGAGCCGTCATTCAGCTCGATGAAGCCGAAGGTCTTCATGTCGCGGATGGTACGCGCCCAGCCGCAGACGGTGACCTCTCTGCCGCCCAGAGACTCCTGGTCGGCGAAGATCGCTGCGATTCTCATTCGTTCCATAGTCTTTCACCTTTTCTGTTGATATTTCGGGTCTTATGCTGTGACATGATATTATACACTACCCCGCTGAATTTTACAAGGAGGAGTTTTGCCTCTTGACAAGCGAGCTCCTTCGCGCTATTATAAGCATGTGATTAGAAACTTAATTTTCGTTTAGGAGGCGATACCATGACCCAGCGGGAGCGTCAGCTTCTGGAGTGGATCCGGGAAAACCCCATGATCTCCCAGCAGGAGCTGGCCGAAAAGGCCGGTATCACCCGCTCCAGCGCGGCGGTACACATCTCCAGCCTGATGAAGAAGGGCTACATCGCCGGACGGGGCTATCTGCTGCGCACCGACCCCTATATCGTGGTGGTGGGCGGTGTGAACATGGACATCGGCGCCGTGTCCCACGCGCCGCTGGTGGCCAGGGACTCCAACCCCGGACGGGTCACCACGTCCCTGGGCGGCGTGGGCCGCAACATCGCCCACAACCTGTGCCTGCTGGGCGAGCAGGTGTCCATGGTGACGGTACTGGGACAGGACGGCTTCGCCCAGAGCGTGCGGGAGAACGCCGCCGCCATCGGCCTGGATCTGACCCACAGCGCCGTCATCCCCGACGGGCGCACCGGCACCTATCTGTTTATCGACGACAGCGACGGCGACATGGCGCTGGCCGTCAACGACATGGCCATCTACGACCACATGACGCCGGACTTCCTGCGGCAGCGGCTGGATTTCATCAACCACGCCGATCTGGTGGTGGTGGAGACGAACCTGCCGGAATCGTCGCTGCACTGGCTGTGTGAGCACTGCACCGCTCCCCTGTTGGCCGACCCGGTGTCCACCATCAAGGCCCCCAAGCTGAAGCCGGTGCTGGGCCGTCTGACAGCGCTGAAGCCCAACCGCATGGAGGCGGAGCTGCTCAGCGGCGTGGCCATCGAGACGGACGCCGACGCGGCCCGGGCGGCGGAAAAGCTGCTGGAGACAGGTCTGCAGCAGGTGTACATCTCCCTTGGCAGCGACGGGCTGTATGCCGCCGACCGGCAGGGACACACCGCACGGGTGGCCTGTCCCCGCGTGCAGATCGCCAACGCCACCGGCGGCGGCGACGCAGTGGCCGCCGCGCTGGCTGCCTGCATCGCCCACGGCAAAACGCTGGATGAGACGGCGCATCTGGCCATCGGCGCAGGCGCGCTGGCCTGCACATCACCCGAAACCATCCACCCCGGCATGAGCTGGGAGAACATCCATTATATATTGCACAAGGAGGAGCATTGATATGAACCGTTATCTGGACGTTGCACCCGAGGTACAGGAGGCCATCAAGGCCGGTAAGCCCGTTGTGGCACTGGAGAGCACCATCATCAGCCACGGCATGCCCTATCCCCAGAACGTGGAGACGGCCCTGAACGTGGAGAAGATCATCCGGGAGGGCGGCGCCGTGCCCGCCACCATCGCCATCATCGGCGGGCGGCTGAAGGCCGGTCTGACCCCGGAGGAGATCGACTATCTGGGCAAGACCGGCGCCGGCGTCACCAAGGCCAGCCGCCGCGACCTGCCCATTCTGGTGGCGGAGAAGCGGGACGGCGCCACCACTGTCACCACTACCATGATGATCGCCGCCATGGCGGGCATCGAGGTGTTCGCCACCGGCGGCATCGGCGGCGTCCACCGCGGCGCCGAGACCACCATGGACATCTCCGCCGATCTGGAGGAGCTGGCCCAGACCCCCGTGATGGTGGTATGTGCCGGCGCCAAGTCCATTCTGGATCTGGGCCTGACTCTGGAGTATCTTGAGACCCACGGTGTGCCCGTCATCGGCTATCAGACCGAGGAGCTGCCCGCGTTCTACACCCGGAAGTCCGGCTTCGGCGTGGACTACCGTCTGGACACCCCCGCCCAGCTGGCCGAGGCGTTCCACGTCAAGCGGGAGCTGGGCCTGCGGGGCGGCATGCTGGTGACGAATCCCATCCCCGAGGCATACTCCATGGATGCGGACGTTATCAACAAGGCCATCGACGAGGCAGTGGAGGAGGCCAGGGAGCAGGGCATCCACGGCAAGGCCACTACCCCCTTCCTGCTGGCCAAGATCAAGGACATCACCGGCGGCGACAGTCTGGCCGCCAATATCCAGCTGGTGTACAACAACGCCCGTCTGGCCACGGCCACGGCGGTGGAGCTGAGCAAGCTGCGGAAGGCCGACTGACGGTGAAGGAACTGCTGACCACCCCCGCCGGGGCGCTGGCGGTGTGGCTCATCGCCATCAACCTGGTCACGTTCGCGGTGTACGGCGCCGACAAGCGCCGGGCCAGACGGGGCGCGTGGCGCGTGCCGGAAAAGACGCTGTTCCTGCTGCCCCTGCTGGGCGGCAGCGTCGGCGCGCTGCTGGGGATGCGGGTGTTCCGCCACAAGACGAAGCACTGGTACTTCGTATGGGGCGTACCCGCCATCCTGCTGGCGCAGGCCGCGCTGGCGGCGTGGCTGCTGTACAGGTGAAAAAGACCGGCCTTCCGTGGAGCGGAGGGCCGGTTTTCCGCGAAAAAGCAGGTGACAACGCCGCGGACGGGTGTTATAATGCCGGAGAGGTAGCATCATGATACGAAAAGCGACCGCGGCGGACATCCCCGCCGTGACGGCCATCTATAATGCGCTGCTGGACCGGGAGGAGCAGGGTCTGCTGACCACCGGCTGGACGCGGGGCGTGTATCCCACGGAGCAGACAGCCCGGGACGCGCTGGACGCCGGGACGCTGTATGTGCTGGAGGACGGGGGCCGCGTCACCGCCGCCGCCAAGATCGACCAGCACCAGATGGCGCAGTACGCCCAGTGCGCGTGGCGGAACGACGCCCCGCCGGAGCAGGTGCTGGTGCTGCACACGCTGGTGGTGGATCCCGCCGTCAGGGGCAAAGGCTACGGCACCGACTTCGTCCGGTTCTATGAGGCTATGGGACGGGAGACGGGACGGAACTGCCTGCGCATCGACACCAATGCCCGCAACACGCCGGCCCGGGTGCTGTACGCAAAGCTGGGCTACACCGAAGCGGGCATCGTGGCCGGGACATTCAACGGCATCCCCGGCGTGGAGCTGGTGTGTCTGGAAAAAACCGTATGACTGTTGCAAAAATCACTGATAAATGGCAGCATTCTCCATATACTAAAGAAAATCCCACACAAAGGAGGGCGCGTGATGGCTATCGTACACGCAACGACGCAGAGCTTTGAGCAGGAGGTCCTGCGGGCGGACAAGCCGGTGCTGGTGGACTTCTGGGCGGCGTGGTGCGGCCCCTGCCGGATGCTGGCTCCCGTGCTGGAGGAGCTGGCCGGCGAGGCGGACTTCAAGATCGTCAAGGTGGATGTGGACGCGGAGCCGGCGCTGGCCATGCAGTTCGGCATCGAGAGCATCCCCACGCTGCTGGTGTTCCGGAACGGACAGCTGGCGGGCCGATCCGTCGGGCTGGTGTCCAAGGCGGACATCCTGCGGCTGATGCAATAACGTGAAATGCCTGCGTTCCCCGGAACGCAGGCATTTTTTTGATTGACAGCGGCGGCGATGCTGGGTACAATGGGCAAAAACAAAGGACAGGGGGTATTTCCATGAACATCGGTCTGCTGGGCTTCGGCGTGGTGGGCGGCGGCGTGCTGGAGCTGGCACAGGGCCGCGGGGACATCACCGTTTCCCGGGTGCTGCTGCGCAGTCCCAAGGCGGGTCTGCCGGAGGGTCTGGCCACCTACGACTTCAGCGACATCCTTCAGGACGACGCCATCGACACGGTGGTGGAGGTCATGGGCGGGCTGCACCCGGCCTATGAGTACGTCACCGCCGCCATGGAGCGGGGCAAGAACGTGGTCACGGCCAACAAGGCGCTGATCGCCGCCTACTACAAGGAACTGACGGTGCTGGCGAAGGAAAAGGGCGTGGCCCTGCGGTGCACCGCCGCCGTGGGCGGCGGCATCCCGTGGCTGGTGAATCTGGCCCGGGTCAAGCGGCTGGACACCGTGTGCGCCGTGGGCGGCATCATGAACGGCACCACCAATTTCATCATGGACGCCATGCACAAAGCCCCTGTGGACTTCCCCGCCATCCTCCGGGAGGCGCAGGCGCTGGGCTACGCCGAGGCCGACCCCTCCGCCGACATCGACGGCGACGACATCCGCCGGAAGCTGTGCATCTCCGCCAACATCGCCTTCGATGCGGTGCTGGACGAGACGGCCATCCCCACCTTCGGCATCCGCACCGTCACGGCGGAGGACATTGCAGCCTTTAAGGCCCACGGCTTCGTGTGCAGGCTGCTGGCTGCGGCGGAGGCTGCGGAGAACGGCGTGTGCGCCTATGTGGAGCCGACACTGGTGGATGCCGGTGAGCCGGAGGCCGCCGTGCCCGCCAACTACAACCTCATCACCTACACCGCCGAGCGCATCGGCCGCCAGAGCTTCTTCGGGCAGGGCGCGGGGCGTTTCCCCACCGCCGCCAACGTGGTGCAGGACTGCCTGACCATTCTGGCCGGGGACAAGTCCTTCTACACGGACAAGGCCGGGGCGGCGGCGCTGGACGGCTCCGCCGAGGCGCACCCCTACTATGTACGCACCTCCGCGCCCGACGATTTCCTGCGCGGCGTCACCGCCGACGATTGGGGCAGCGGCGTCATCACCGGGGCCGTCAACACCTATGACATGCTGGCATGGGCCAGACGGCAGTTGGCAGCGGACCCGGCCTGCTTCATCGCCGGTATCCGATAAGGCACGCAGAGAGCCGCCGGCAGCGGCTCTCTGTTCCGTTTTAAGCAAATCTTCATTTCCTGTTCAAATATTTCCGCACATTCCGTGGTAGGATGATACTATACGAAAGAAAGAGGCATTTGTTCCATGAAGCAGCACCGCGCACTCACCGAAAAACAGAAAAAGCTGCTGTCCGGCGGCGCCATCGCCATTTTTATCCTGCTGGGCGCGGCGCTGGCGTGGTTCGTGGGGCGGCCCATGGTGCGCTTCGCCAAAGAACCGGAGGTGTTCCGCCAGTGGGTGGCGGGCCACGGCTTCTGGGGCATGGCCGCCTACACGGGCATGGTGTTTCTGCAGGTGCTGGTAGCCATCATCCCCGGTGAGCCGCTGGAGATCGCGGGGGGCTATGCCTTCGGCGCGGTGTGGGGCACGGTGCTGTGTCTGCTGGGCGCGTTTCTGGGCAGCGTGGCGGTGTTCGCCGTGGTGCGGAAGTGGGGCGTGCCGCTGGTGGAGGTGTTCTTTCCCCGGGAAAAGCTGGAAAAGCTGTCGTTCCTCAAGACCTCCCCCAAGCGGACGGCGCTGCTGTGGCTGGTGTTCACCGTGCCGGGCACGCCCAAGGATCTGCTGTGCTACTTCGCGGGGCTGATGGATCTCAGCTGGCCGTCGTGGCTGCTGATCGCCTCCGTGGGGCGGCTGCCGTCCATCATCACATCCACCGTGGGCGGCAACGCGCTGGGCCTGCAGAACTATCAGTTCGCCGCCGTCACCTTTGCCGCCACGCTGGTCATTGCCGGAGTGGGGCTGCTCATCTACCGGCAGGTCTGCCGCCGCCACGAAAAGCCGGCGGAGGACGGGCCATCCGAGGAAAACCGTTGAGATCATCCGGCGTCCGCCGTCAGGCGGGCGCCGGTTTTCTGTCCTTGACCTTTCCCGCGGCAGCGGGTATAGTAGTGGGTACGACCATTATGAGAGGAGGCATGCGCCGTGAAAAAAGACCTGCTGCTGGCCCTGCGCAGCGGCGAGACGCTGACGCTGCGGCAGCAGACGCTGCTGGCCTTGCAGTTGAGCATCCCGGCCATTCTGGCGCAGGTGTCCTCCATCGCCATGCAGTATATCGACTCGTCCATGGTGGGCCATCTGGGCCGGGAGGCCAGTGCCGCCATCGGCCTCGTAGCCTCCAGCACATGGCTGCTGGGCGGGCTGTGCCGCGCCCTGACCGTGGGCTTCTGCGTCCAGACGGCCCAGCGCATCGGCGCAGGCGACGAGCCGGACGCCCGCAATCTGGTGCGGCAGGGACTGGTCATCGGCACGATCTTCGGGCTGCTGCTGGCGCTGACCGGCGCCGCCGTGTCCGGCAGTCTCCCCCGCTGGCTGGGCGCGGAGGAGAGCATCTGGCAGGGCGCGTCTGTGTACTTTCTCATTTTCGCCCTGTCCCTCCCCGCCGTGCAGATGAACAGCCTTGCCGCCGCGCTGCTGCAGGCCGGCGGCAACATGCGGACGCCCAGCGTCCTGCTGGTGCTGATGTGCGGGCTGGACGTGGTGTTCAATATGCTGTTCATCTTCCCCACCCGGCAGCTCGGCAGCTTTACCATGCCCGGCGCGGGTCTCGGCGTGGCCGGTGCGGCGCTGGGCACGGCGTTGGCGGAGGTGGTAGTGGCGGTCATCATGTGCGTGTGCCTGCTGCGCTCCCCCATGCTGGGGCTGCGGAAAAGCGAGAAGCTGCGGTTCGTGCCGGAGCAGCTGAAGCGGGCGTTCCGGCTGGGCGTACCGGTGGCGGTGGAGCATCTGGTCATGTCCGGCGGGCAGATCGTCGCCACCGGCATCATCGCGCCGCTGGGCACGGTGTCCATCGCCGCCAACTCCTTTGCCGTCACGGCGGAGGCGCTGTGCTACATGCCGGGCTACGGCGTGGAGAGCGCGGCGGTGACGCTGATCGGGCAGAGCGTGGGCGCCAAGCGGCAGGATCTGGTGACGCGGCTGGGCTGGGTCACGGTGCTGCTGGGCATGTCCATCATGGCGGTGATGTCGGCGGCCATGTACTTTCTGGCGCCGTGGATCATCGGCATCCTCAGCCCCGACGCGGAGGTGGTAGCGCTGGGCACGGAGGTGCTGCGGATCGTGGTGTTCGCCGAGCCGCTGTTCGGCGCGGCCATCGTGTGCGCCGGTGTGTTCCAGGGTGCGGGCAGTTCCCTGCTCAGTTCCGTGCTGAACTTTGCCAGCATGTGGGGCGTGCGGATCACGCTGACGCTGCTGCTGACGGCACAGTGGGGCCTGCGGGGCGCGTGGGTCGCCATGTGCATCGAGCTGTGCTTCCGGGGACTGCTGTTCCTGTTCTGCCTGCGGCGGAAATTCTGGCTGCCCAGGGAGCTGCGGGAACCGGCGGGCGCGGAAAAATGATCGCCGCTGTATGACAGGGCGGCGGGTATGCCCCGCCGCCTTTTTATGCAATAGGCAGGCATTATTTTCCGATTCTACGCTCCGCAGACTCTTTTCCCCAACGCCGGGATAGACGTTCCCTCCCCCCTTACGGCATACTGTGACCACACAGAAAGGAGCGTGACCGCATGGACACCGCAAAAACCGGCGCCTATCTGGCGTCCCTCCGCAAAAACGCAGGCATGACCCAGCAGGACGCCGCCGACCGGCTGGGCGTTTCCAACAAAACCATCAGCAAATGGGAAAGCGGCGGCGGCTTTCCGGACATCACCATTCTCCCCGCTTTGGCAGAGCTGTACGGCGTCAGCGCCGACGACATTCTGGCCGGCGAGACCATGAGAAACAGCAGCGGCGGCGGGCAGGTTGCGCAATATCTGGCCCGCCGGGGGAAGCTGCGCTGGCGCATCGGCTTCTCCGCCGCAGTCCTGCTTCTGCTGGCGGCCATATTATCCCATTTATACTACTGGGCGTGGCTGGCGCTGGCGGGCAGCGCCGCGGCGGTGTGGATCGGCTGGAGCCGGTGTACCGGCGACGACCTCCGCCGGCGGCTGGTCATGCTGCTGCCGTGCGCCATACTGCTGGTGTACTTCCTCCTTCTGTACTTCCATCCGGCTTTCCGTCTGGCCACGGCGCTGATGGCGGACTATAAAAACGGCAGCAGCGTGGTGTACTATCTGACGGATATGCTCTGCTGGGATATGCTGCTGTTGCTGCTCCCGCCGGTCTACGGCCTGCTGCGGGCCGCGGCGGTGCGGTGGAGCGGACGGCGGTATCTGCTGTCCCGGCCCTATTTTCGGGTCATGGCTGTCCTGTGGCTGGTCTCTCTGGCCGAGGAGCTCGTTCACTGGATCGTGGCTCTGCCGCCCACACTGGCCTATGCCGCCACCAGCTATCCGTCCTACTTCAGAAGCTATCAGGCGCTTCAGCAGGATTTCTCCGCCACCCTGCTTTTCCTGCATGTGCCGAAGATCACCGTGGGGGCTGCCCTTCTGGCGCTGGCAGTCACTGCGGCGGCAGTCAGGCGGAAGCAGGGGGCAGCCCGGCAGGCATCCGGCGCCGTGTAAGCGCAAGCCAATGGCTGTCAGCCCCGTCCCGTGGCAATGGGACGCACCGCGGAACAATATGTCAGATGAAAATACGGGCAGGCGCCCCGGAATGAGGGCGCCTGCCCGTATTTTTGCGGCATGTATGCGCGTTACTTGACGCCGAACAGCAGGTCGCCGTAGGTGGGGAACGGCCAGCGGCCGGCGGCGGTCTGGGTCTCGGCCTCGTCGGCGGCGGCGCGCAGCTGGCCCATGGCGGGGATCAGCTCATCGCGGATGAAGGCCGCCTCCTCCGTCAGATCGTGGAGGGTGTCCAGCCTGACCAGCTTTTCCTCCAGCGCGTCCACACGGCTGTCGATGGTGTCCACCAGCGAGGACAGGCGGTGCAGCTTCTTCGTCTCGTAGCCGCAGGGCAGTGCCGCGTCCACCGACTTTTTGGCGGCGGCAGCGGCGGCGATGTCGGAGACATAGCCCTCCACCGCCGGCAGGATCTCTTTTCTGGCCATGTCCACCATGGTCAGCGCCTCGATGCGGACGGTCTTGCAGTAGTTCTCCAGCTGGATCTCGTAGCGGGATCGCAGCTCGGACTCCGTAAAGACCTTATGGGCCACCAGCATGTCCATGTTCTGCTTCTGCAGCAGCATGGGGATGGCGTCCGGCGTCGTCCGCAGGTTCAGCAGGCCGCGCTTTTCGGTGGCCTCCTTGATCCACGCATCGTCGTAGCCGTTGCCGTTGAAGATGATGCGCTTGTGGGCCTTGATGGTGCGCTGGATCAGGTCGTGCAGGGCGGCGGGCAGGTCGGGCGCGCCCTCCAGCTCGTCCGCGAACAGGCGCAGGGACTCGGCCACCGTGGTATTCAGCATGATGTTGGCGCAGGCGATGGAGTTGCTGGAGCCAAGCATGCGGAACTCAAACTTGTTGCCGGTGAAGGCGAAGGGCGAGGTGCGGTTGCGGTCGGTGGTGTCGCGGACAAAGCGCGGCAGCACATCGACGCCCAGCTTCATCCGCTTCTTCTCCACGCCGCAGTAGGCCGTGTCCGTCTCGATGGCCTCCAGAATGCCGGTCAGCTCGTCGCCCAGAAAGACGGAGATCACGGCGGGAGGCGCCTCGTTGGCGCCCAGCCGGTGGTCGTTGCCGGCCGTGGCTACGGCGGCGCGCAGCAGACCCTGATAGTCGTCCACGGCCTGAATGACCGCCACCAGGAACAGCAGGAACTGCGCGTTCTCGTAGGGCGTCTCGCCGGGGGACAGCAGATTGATGCCGGTGTCGGTGGAGATGGACCAGTTGTTGTGCTTGCCGCTGCCGTTGACGCCGGCAAAGGGCTTCTCGTGGAGCAGACACACCAGACCGTGCCGGGCGGCCACACGCTGCATGATCTCCATGGTCAGCTGGTTGTGGTCGGTGGCGATATTGGTGGTGGTGTAGATGGGCGCCAGCTCGTGCTGGGCGGGGGCCACCTCGTTGTGCTCCGTCTTGGCCAGAATGCCCAGCTTCCACAGCTCCTGGTTCAGCTCCTCCATATAGGCCGCCACGCGGGGCTTGATGGAGCCGAAGTAGTGGTCGTCCAGCTCCTGCCCCTTGGGGGGCTTGGCGCCGAACAGCGTGCGGCCGGTGTAGATCAGGTCGTGCCGCTTGTCGTACATGGCCCTGTCGATGAGGAAGTACTCCTGCTCCGGCCCCACGGAGGAGGTCACACGCTTGACATCGTCGTGACCGAACAGCTTCAGGATGCGCAGCGCCTGTTTGTTCAGCGCCTCCATGCTCCGCAGCAGCGGCGTCTTTTTGTCCAGCGCCTCGCCGCCGTAGGAGCAGAAGGCCGTGGGGATGCAGAGGGTCCTGCCCTTGATAAAGGCGTAGCTGGTGGGGTCCCAGGCCGTGTAGCCCCGGGCCTCGAAGGTGGCGCGCAGGCCGCCGGAAGGGAACGAGGATGCGTCCGGTTCGCCCTTGATCAGCTCCTTGCCGGAGAACTCCATCAGCACCCGGCCGTCGGGGGCGGGGGTGATGAAGCTGTCGTGCTTTTCGGCGGTGATGCCGGTCATCGGCTGGAACCAGTGGGTAAAGTGGGTGGCGCCGTTTTCGACTGCCCAGTCCTTCATGGCCGCGGCGACGGCATTGGCCACGGAGGGGTCGAGCTTTGCCCCCTTCTGGATGGTTTGCTTCAGGGAACGATATACATCTGCGGGCAGACGGGCCTTCATGACGCGGCTGTCAAAAACCAGGCTTCCGAAGTATTCCGGTACAGTCAACATGGTCGTACTTCCTTTCAGAAAAAGTAAAAAAAGAGACACCTGCGCCGCAGAGGACTCACCCTCCGAGACGCCAGTGTCTCTCAATGTGGCCGAATATACACCCAAACATTTCAAAAGTCAACCACAAAAACGCAAAAGCGCTGTTTTTTGCACAATCTGCCAGAATGTTGGGAAACGCGCAAAAGCATTTTTTGCAATCTGCCGCATTGAAAGTTTCACGATAGCGGTGTATACTAGAACTGAACGACGGTGTTCTGCAAGTACAGCGGTGCTGTGCCTGCATGACACCGCCGTTTTTTATGTTATGTAGGGAGCTGATGATATGGACAAGCTGGAGGGCCAGGTCCGCATCCCGTCGGGCTGCGCGATCTCCGCCGTTATTTCAAGGGACGGGCACCGGATGACCGGTGAAAAGATCATCGAGAGCATGCGTCCCATGCACGACCGCTCCAACGGTCTGGGCGGCGGCTTCGCGGCCTACGGCATTTACCCCGAATACAAGGACTTCTTCGCCCTGCACATGTTTCTGGAGGACCGTACCGCCCGGAAGAACTGCGAGGCCCTTCTGCGGGAGACCATGGAGATCGTCCATCTGGAGCGCATCCCCATCCGGACGACGCCCGCCATCACCGACGAGCCGCTGATCTGGCGCTTTTTCGTGACGCCGCTGCGCAGTGTGCTGGCGTCCATGCAGATCGACGAGGAGGAGTGCGTGACCCGCACGGTCATGGCCATCAACACGCGGATGAAGGGCGCGTATGTGTTCTCCAGCGGCAAGAACATGGGCGTTTTCAAGGCCGTCGGCTATCCGGAGGATGTGGGGTACTTCTATCGCCTGGAGGAGTATGAGGCGTACAGCTGGACGGCTCACGGCCGCTATCCCACCAATACCCCCGGCTGGTGGGGCGGCGCGCACCCCTTTGCCCTGCTGAACTATTCCGTCGTCCACAATGGCGAGATATCCTCCTACGATGCCAACCGGCGCTTCATGGAGATGTTCGGATACAAGTGCACCCTTCAGACGGACACGGAGGTCATTACCTATATCGCCGACTACCTGCTGCGGCGGCAGAAGCTCTCGCTGGAGGAGATGGCCGCCGTCATCGCGGCGCCGTTCTGGTCCACCATCGACCGGAAGCCCCCTCAGGAGCAGGAGAAGCTGCTGTATCTGCGCAAGGTGTTCTCCAGCCTGCTGATCACAGGCCCGTTCTCCATCGTGCTGGGCTTCGAGGGCGGCCTTATGGCGCTGAACGACCGGCTGAAGCTCCGGAGCATGGTGGTGGGCGAAAAGGACGACAAGGTATACATCGCCAGCGAGGAGGCGGCCATCCGCGCCATGGAGCCTGACGCGGAGAACATCTGCGCACCGGCAGGGGGCGAACCGGTGATCGTGCGCGTGAAGGAGTGGAAATTCTGATGGGAGTCGGCTACATCTACCCGCAGTTCGAGGTGGTCCGCGACAGCGGCAGGTGCACGAGCTGCCGCATCTGCGAGAGCCAGTGCGCCTGCGGCGTACACACCTTCGACAGCAAAACGGGCCGCATGACCTGCGACGACAGCAAGTGCGTGGACTGTCAGCGCTGCGTGTGCTTCTGTCCCACCCACGCGCTGAAGATCCGGAAAAGCGACTGCGCCCTCCGGGAGAACGCCAACTGGGACGAGGACACCGTCAAGGAGATCTACCGGCAGGCGGACAGCGGCGGCGTCCTGCTGTCGTCCATGGGCAATCCCAAGCGCCTTCCCGTGTACTGGGACAGGCTCCTCATCAACGCCTCGCAGGTGACGAACCCGCCGGTGGACCCCCTGCGCGAGCCCATGGAGACCCGTGTGTTCCTGGGGAAAAAGCCGGACACGCTCCGTCGGGATGAAAGCGGACGGCTGGACTGCCGGATGCCGCCGCAGATCGAGCTTTCCATGCCGGTGATGTTTTCCGCCATGAGCTACGGCTCCATCAGCTACAACGCCCACGTCTGCCTGGCGCGGGCGGCACGGGAGCTGGGCATCTGCTACAACACCGGCGAGGGCGGACTGCACGAGGATCTCTACGCCTACGGGGAAAACACCATCGTACAGGTGGCCTCCGGGCGGTTCGGCGTACACAAGCAGTATCTGGAGGCCGGCGCCGCCATTGAGATCAAGATGGGACAGGGCGCAAAGCCGGGCATCGGCGGCCACCTGCCCGGCGCCAAGATCGTGGGAGACGTGTCCCGCACCCGAATGGTGCCGGAGGGGGCGGACGCCATCTCCCCCGCCCCGCACCACGATATCTATTCCATCGAGGACCTCCGGCAGCTGGTGTACTCCCTGAAGGAGGCCACGGAATACCGGAAGCCCGTGATCGTCAAGGTGGCGGCGGTACACAACATTGCCGCCATCGCCAGCGGCATCGCCCGGAGCGGCGCGGACATCATCGCCATCGACGGTTTCCGCGGCGGGACAGGCGCGGCGCCCACCCGCATCCGCGACACCGTGGGCATCCCCATCGAGCTGGCGCTGGCCGCTGTGGACCAGCGTCTGCGGGACGAGGGCATCCGGAACCGCGTCTCGCTGGTGGTCAGCGGCAGCATCCGCTCCTCGGCGGACGTGGTCAAGGCCGTTGCGCTGGGCGCGGACGCCTGCTATATCGGCACGGCGGCCCTGCTGGCCCTGGGCTGCCACCTCTGCCGTACCTGTCAGACCGGCCGGTGCAGCTGGGGCATCGCCACACAGGACCCGGCGCTGGTCCGGCGGCTGGACATCGAGGCCGGGAGTCGGCGGCTGGTGAACCTGCTGACGGCGTGGAAGCACGAGATCAAGGAGATGATGGGCGGCATGGGCATCAACTCCATCGAGGCGCTGAAGGGCAACCGCCTGATGCTCCGGGGCATCGGCATGACCGACCGGGAGCTTGCCATACTGGGAATTTCCCATGCCGGTGAATAATTTCATGTGCAGAACATGCGGAGGTGTGCTATAATGACCCATATTGATGCGTCGCAAATGGACTACCGGCAGCTGAACGCGGCCATACGGGGCTGCACCGGGGATATCACGGTGACGGGCTGTCTCGGACAGCGGTTCATCGGCGCGGGGCTGGGGCAGGAACGCCTTACCATCACGGGAACGCCCGGCAACGCGCTGGGCGCCTATCTGGACGGCGCCTGCATCGAGGTGCGCGGCGACGCGCAGGACGCCGTGGGTGATACCATGAACGCAGGGCGCATCGTCGTCCACGGCAGCATCGGCGACGCCGCAGGCTATGCCATGCGGGGCGGCGAGCTTTATGTCGCGGGCAACGCCGGCTACCGCGCCGGCATCCACATGAAGGCCTACGGCGACAAGCTGCCCGTTATGGTCATCGGCGGCCGGGCCGGCAGCTTTCTGGGCGAGTATCAGGCCGGCGGCATCATCATCGTGCTGGGGCTGACGGAGCGCAGCCGCCCCATCGTCAGCAACTTCCCCTGCACCGGCATGCACGGCGGAAAGCTGTTCCTCCGCTCCGACTGCCGGGACATCCTGTTCCCCAGTCAGGTGGTGGTCCGCCCCGCGGACGAGGCGGACCTGCGGGAGATCGAGGGGTACCTGCATACGTTCTGCCGGCTGTTCGGCGGGCGCTGCCGGGAGCTTCTGCACCACCCGTTCACCGTTGTCACGCCCAACAGCAGCGATCCCTACCGGCAGCTGTATGTCACAAATTGAATGAAAGAGGTGGAACCGTGAAGTATACGCGGGAAGAGGTCATGGAGTTCGTGCAGCAGGAGGATGTCCGGTTCATCCGCCTGGCCTTCTGCAACGTCTACGGAAAGCAGCACAATGTGGCCATTATGCCCAGTGAGCTGCGTCGCGCTTTTGAATACGGCATCGCCATCGACGCCTCCGCCATCGAGGGCTTCGGCGGTGAGACACGCTCCGACCTGCTGCTGCGGCCGGACCCGTCCACGCTGGTACAGCTGCCGTGGCGGCCCGAGCAGGGCAAGGTGGTGCGGATGTTCTGCGATATTTTCCATCCCGATGGCCGCGCCTTCGAGCGGGACACCCGCAGCATCCTGAAAAAGGCGGTGGCCGATGCGGACGCCAGAGGCTACCACTTTGCCTTCGGCGCCGAAATGGAATTCTATCTGTTTGAGCTGGACGAGCACGGCAGAGACACCACCATCCCCCACGACGAGGCCGGCTACATGGACATCGCTCCCGACGACAGGGGCGAGCACATTCGCCGGGAGATCTGCCTGATGCTGGAGCAGATGGGCATTCAGCCCGAATGCTCCCACCACGAAAGCGGCCCGGGGCAGAACGAGATCGACTTTCGCTATTCCGACCCGCTGACGGCGGCGGACAATGCCGTCACGTTCCGCACGGTGGTCCGCACGGTGGCGGCGCAGAACGGCCTGTGCGCCAGCTTCTCCCCGAAGCCGCTGCCGGACTGGGACGGCAGCGGCATGCACATCAACATCTCCGCCAAGGGCCGCGGACAGGCGGATATGCCCGCCGGCATCATCGCCGGTGTCCTTGATAAGGCCGCGGAGATCACCCTGTTCCTCAACCCCTGCGAGGAATCCTACCGCCGGCTGGGCCATGACAAGGCGCCGCGCTATGTGACCTGGTCGGAGGAGAACCGCTCCCAGCTTATCCGCATCCCCGCCGCCATCGGTGAAAACCGCCGGGCGGAGCTGCGCTCGGCAGACGCCACCGCCAACCCCTATCTGGCCTATGCCCTGCTGATCTACGCCGGGCTGCACGGGCTTGAAAACGGCCTGACCCTCCCCCCTGCATCGGATATCAACCTCTACACCGCGCCCGCCGAAACGCTGAAGTCCCTGCGGACGCTCCCCGGCTCTCTGGCCGAGGCCGCCACGCTGGCCGACGCCAGCGCGTTCGTAAGGGCGCACCTCCCGGCATCGGTGATCCGCGCCTACACGCGCCTGTAAGCCGCCTGACAGCGGTATCACACAGGAAGGAGGGAGTTTGTGGTTTTTCAGGAAAGAACATACAGCGTGCTGATCGTCACCGCCTCGGACAGCTTCACCAACAGCGTCATGCCACTGCTCCCTGTGACGGACTACTGGCCGGTGTCCACGGTGCGCAGCGTGGGGGAAGCCCGGCGAAGGCTGACGGATACGGAGTTTGACATCGTGCTTATCAATACCCCGCTGCCGGACGATTTCGGAATGGGGCTGGCCATCGACATCTGCAGCACCAGCGGGGCCGGTGTCCTGCTGCTGGTGAAAAGCGATCAGTACAACGACGTATATGCCAAGGTGGTAAGTTACGGCGTCATCACGCTGTCCAAGCCGACGAACCGGCAGATGGTGGCCCAGAACCTGCGCATCCTCTGCGCCACGCGGGAACGGATGCGGCAGATGCAGGCGAAGCAGGCCACGGTGGAGGAAAAGATCAAGGAGATACGCCTCGTCAACCGCGCGAAGTGGCTGCTGATCGAGTGCCTGCGCATGACGGAGCCGGAGGCGCACCGCTACATAGAAAAGCAGGCCATGGATCTGCGCATCTCCAAGCGGGAGGCGGCGGAGAACATCATCCGGACATACCAATAGAAAAGAGCGCTTGAAGCGCGCCGCGATCCCCCGGCCCGCATCCGCATTGCAGATCCGCGCGCCTTATGCCTCCTGGTACAAGAAAACAGCACCTCCACCGATGGTGGAGGTGCTGTTTTTGGCGCAGCGGGAGGGATTCGAACCCTCGTGCGGTTGCCCGCAAACTGATTTCGAGTCTTTTATGCAACTGTGACGGGGATGCCCGTTTTGGGGTCGTTTCTGTAAGCCCCGTACCCGCCGAAAGCCGCTTGAAATCAGGCTTTTTCGCTCGGAAAGCCTTGTGGGACAGACTTTTTTGAAAGTGGGTTCAAATCGGCATTTTTCCCGATTTTGGAGAGAAATGCGGGAAGATAGGAGAGAAAAAACGGGAGACGGCCATACACCGCAGAATAGAGCTTCCAACCGACGATAATCTATTTTTGAGGTGTTACAAATGGATGTATTTCCCGTTAACTGGGACAGTGTTCCCGAGGTGATGAACAAGGAGCAATTTTTCCGCATCTGCCACATCAGCAAGTCCACGGCGCTGCACCTGCTCAAAAGCGGCAAGGTGCCCTGCGAGTGGTCGGGTAAGAAAACCCGGTGCTATAAAATCAGAAAAGAGGATGTGAAAGCATATTTGGAGGAACGGGCGATTTTCCCTGAACTCTACTCTGCGCCGAAGGGCTGGTACGGCACCCACTATGTGGCGAGGCTCTCTAAGGAGCTGCCCGAGGACACCCTCCGGCAGATGCACGGCTACTATGAAAAGCTGCTGCGCAAATACCCGGACGTGGTCACGGTAAAGGATGTGGTGGCCCTGACCGGCTATACCCTGACCACCGTCCACAACTGGTGCAGCCG
>URST01000044.1 GCA_900550585.1 uncultured Eubacteriales bacterium | reverse complement strand
ACCAGTGACCCCCTGCTTGTAAGGCAGGTGCTCTAACCAGCTGAGCTATGCTCCCGTACCTGCCGTCCTCACCGGACGACGTAGGTCATTATACTAAAACCATCTGCATCTGTCAATGATTATTTTTCAAAAATCCAACTTTTTCTTGCGGCTTTTTCTCACAGCGACGCCAGCAGCTTCTCCAGATCCTCCCTGGAGAAATCGTACACCGTGTCGCAGAACTGGCAGCTCAGCTGACAGCCCCCCTGCTCACGCAGCATATCCTCCAGCTCCTTACGGCCCAGCGAGATCAACGCGCGCTCCACTCGCTCCCGGCTGCAATAGCACTTGTAGGACACGGGCTGCGTCTCCAGGATCTTCAGGTCGAAGTCGCTCATCACCGTGCGCAGCAGGTGCTCCGGATCGGGGTCCTGCTCCAGCAGCGCCGACACCGGCCCGGCGGCCATGATGCCGCCCTCCACCTTGACAATGGTATCCTCTGTGGCGCCGGGCAGCAGCTGGATGAGGTAGCCGCCGGCGGACTTCACGCTCTGGTCGCGGTCCACCAGCACCCCCAGCCCGCAGGCCGTGGGGATCTGCTCCGACTCCACGAAATAGCCGGCGATGTCCTCAGCGATCTCGCCGCCCAGCAGGTCGATGGTGCCCACATACGGCTCCTTCATGTGCAGATCCTTGATGACGGTCAGCGTACCCTCATGGCCCACGGCGCCGCCTACATCCAGCTTGCCGTCCGCCCGGAGGGGCAGCTCCACCTGCGGGTTTGTCACATAGCCCCGGACGTTGCCCTCGTGGTCGCTGACAGCCAGCACCGTACCCAGCGGGCCGCCGCCCTTGATCTGCAGCGTCAGGCTGGCGCCCTGCCCCTTCAGGGCATTGCCCATCATGGACGCGCCGGCCAGTGTGCGGCCCAGCGCCGCCGTGGCCACCGGCAGCGTCTTGTGGATCTGCCGGGCGCGTTCCGTCAGGTTCCGGCTGTAAATAGCCGCCGCCTGCACCATGCCGTCGCTGGAGATGGCCCTTACGATCTTATCTTCCATGTTATGTCAACCTCTTTTGCTCATTTTCGCACGCAGCAGAAATACACCCGCTGCTCGTCCTCCCGGGGACGGCGCAGTCTGGCGTCGCCGTACACCCGGATATCGCCGAAGCCCGCCTCGGTGAGCCATGCCGTCAACTCCTCCACGGAGTAGGCGCGCTCCCGGTGCAGCTCCTCCCGGCGGTCCCACGCACCGTCGCCGCGGCGCTGGAACAGATCCATATAATAGGTACACAGTCCCCGGCTGTACTCGGTGCGCCAGACGCAGTAGGTGTCCTCCGTCTCGTCCAGAAACACCTGTCCGTCCAGTGCCGCCAGCTTGGCCGCGGTGTTCACGTCGAACACCAGCACGCCGCCGGGTGCGACAAACAGGTGCAGCCGCCGGAACGTGCGGCGCACGTCGGCGGGGTCGGTTAGATAGTTCAGGCTGTCCAGACAGCAGATGGCCGCGTCCACGGTGCCGTAAAGATCCAGTCTGGGCATGGATTGGTGCAAAAAGATGGGCGGTACGCCCTGTACCGACCCGCTTTTGCCCATGGCTGCCGCCAACATCTCCTCGGAGCCGTCCACGCCGATAAGCTCATAGCCCCGGCCCGTCAGCAGCCACGTCATGGTGCCGGTGCCGCAGGCCAGATCCAGCACCACCTTCACGGGGATGCGGCTGCGGCGGAACAGCTTTTCCAGAAAATCCGCCCGCTTCTCGTAGCCTACATCCTCCGTCAGCGCGTCGTAAGAGGAGGCCAGCGCCTCGTAGCAGCTCATTTGCCCTCTTTCTCCTTCATCTTCTCCAGCACGCTCTCGTACCCGCCGTTGCCGTAGATCAGCGAGCGGTTGACGCGGCTGATGGTGGCGCTGGACGCGCCGGTCTTTTCCAGAATATCGTTGTAGATCATACCGTCGTTCAGCAGCGTGGCCACCTCGTAGCGCTGCTCCATGCTGCGCAGCTCCGAAATGGTACACAGATCCTGAAAGAAGTTATAGCACTCCTCCTCGGTCTCCAGCGTCAGGATGGCCTGATACAGGCGGTCGCTTTTTTCCTTCTTGGCGATCTTGGACTTGGCTGCTCTTACCATGTCTCGTTCTCCTCTTTTCTATGGTCGTTCCGAACCTTTTCACATTGTACCATTTTAGTCCGCGAAAGTAAACCACCGCCGCAAAATATTTTTTGCCCGGCAGACAAAAGTTCGCTTCGCTTAGAGCAGTGTCTCCCGCTGGGCCATCAGTTCATCGATGAACACCTTGGCTGCCAGCGGCAGCGTGCGGCGATCCTTGGTAACAACGGCCAGCGTCCGGATAACGGGCGGCTCAATAGGCAGCGCCGCCACATCATAGGCCGTCTTGCGCAGCACCAGTTCCGTCAGGATGGAGACTCCCATCCCCTGCTCGATCATGGGCAGAAGGGAATAGTCATCATGCACCCGCAGGCGGATGTTTGGCGTGATACCCGCCGCGGCAAAGGCTTCCTCCACCTCACCGTAGGCGCCGCTCTCCACCATCAGAAATGGCTCTCCCGCCAGTTCCTCCAGCGTAACACATTCTCTCTCTGCCAGCGGATGACCGGCGGGCACCACCGCGCGGAACTCTCCGGACTTTACCACCATTGTCTCCAGTCCCTTCACCGCATGGGGATTCACAAAGCCGAAGTCCACCGCCCCGGTACGCACCCATTCCTGAATACTGGAATAATCCCCCTGATGCAGCACGATCTGCACGTTGGGGTGCTTTTCCCAAAAGGCGCGGATCACCTGGGGCAGCCAGTGGGCCGACACGCTGGACACCGTGCCGATGCGGACGACACCGGTTTCCAATCCGCTGATCTCGTCGGCGCTGCGGCGCATGGCGTCATATTGCCGCACAGCATTCTCCACAGACGGATACAGCCGCTCCCCCTCCGGCGTCAGACGGATGCCGTAGCGGGAGCGGTATAATAATTTCATGGACAGCTCCCGCTCCAGCGAGGTCATCATCTGGCTCAAGGCAGGCTGGGTGTAGCCCAGAAGCTCCGCCGCCTTGGTGAAGCTGCCCACCTCCACCACCTTCAGAAACGCTTTATATCGGTGCATATTCAAATAACCTTTCCGCATGTTCATATAATAAACATCAATTTTACTTATTTATAAGGCGAGTATATAATGAGGTCACCAAAAAGTCAAGGGGATGGTAACAATGCGGAAAAACGAGTTCGCCGCCGGTGCAAAGGCCGCCCTGCCCATCTGCCTCGGTCTCATCCCCATCGGCATCTCCTACGGCCTGCTGGCGTTGCAGGCGGGCTTGACGCAATTCGAAACGGTGCTCATGTCGGTGCTGGTGATGGCCGGCTCTTCCCAGCTGATGGTGGTGGGCATGATCGGCAAGGCCACGGTGCTGGCTATGATCACGGCGGTGTTCTTTGTGAATCTTCGCCATCTGGTGATGAGCAGCGCCGTCATGAGCCGCATGGCGCCCACGCCGCTATGGATGAAGCTGCTGAGCGCCTTCTCCCTCTGTGACGAGTCCTTCGCCCTGTTCTCCCTGTCCGGCAGCCGCAGCGCCGCCTATCTGCTGGGCGCCAATACGGCCCTGTACGGCACATGGGTGCTGGCGTCGGTGCTGGGCGCGGTCATCGGGCAGTTTCTGCCGGAGGTGGTGGCCAAAAGCTTCGGCGTAGCGTTTTACGCCTCGTTCCTCGCTCTGCTGCTGCCCAGCGCACAGAAATCCCGCCGCGTCGCCCTGCTGGTGCTGCTGACCGCCGGGATGAACACGGTTTTGCAGCTGTTCCTGCCCGTCAGCTGGGCGGTGATATTGTCCATGGCGGCCAGCGCCGCCATGGGAACGTTTTTCGTGGAGGTGCAGGACGATGAGCAGAACTGACGCATATCTCCTGATTTTCGGCATGGCGGCGGTGACGTACATCCCCCGCGCCCTGCCCGCCTTCCTGATGGACAAGCTGGCACTGAGCGGACGGGCAAAGCGCTTCCTGTCCCTGCTGCCCTACACGGCGCTGTCCGCTCTGATTTTCCCCGGCGTGTTCTCTGTGGACGCCGCGCACCCCCTGTTCGGCATTGCCGGTGCCGCCGTCGCTGCGGTGCTGGCGCTGAAAAAGTGTCCCCTGATCGTCTGCGTACTGGCTGCTGTTGGCCTCAACTGCGCGCTGTACCTGATGATCTGAACCAGTAAAAACAACGAATGACGAAAGGAGCTGTTTTCCATGACAGACACAAACAACAAGTCCTCTAAAAAGCTGTGGGTCGCCGCTATCGTTGATCTGCTCATTATCGCCGCCGTGATGACATGCCTGTTTACCGGCTTCATTCCCCCTGTGGTGGCCGTTTTCGCCATGCTGATGCCCGTGTGGGTGGTGGCGGCTCTATGCCTGTGGTGCACGGTGCTCTGACTGCTCCCGTTTTTCTCTCCCCATAAGAAACACCGGCGGACGCTGTGCGTCCGCCGGTGCTTCTTATACGATTCAGTTTTCCGTTTTACCGTGGAGCTTCTTCTGCAGCCAGTCCCTGCCGTCCACATAGCGGGAGACGATGAAGGACACCACATAGTCGCCGGCGGCATTGACCATGGTGGCCGGGGGATCCACCAGATTGCCGATGGCCAGTGCGATGGGATAGGCGATGGCCAGATGGTCGGGGAAGAAGATGGTGCACACCACCAGCTCGCCGGTGCCGCCGCCGCCGGGGATGCCGCTCATGGCCACGGAGGAGAACACCGCCACGATGATGGCCAGAATGGCCTTATCCGTGGAGAAGTCCAGCCCGAACACGCCGAACAGGAACGCCACCTTGATGATGGCGGACATGGCCGAGCCGTCCATATGCATGGTGGCACCCAACGGCAGCACGATGTCGCTGACATCCTTGCTGATGCCGGTCTCCTCCGCCACCTCCATATTGGTGGGGATGGTGGCCACGGACGAGCAGGTGCCGAAGGATACCGCCGCCGGGCGGAACAGCTTGGAGAACATGACCTTCGCGCCGCCCTTACCGCCGCCGAACCGGGCGTAGATGGGGAAGAAGATGAACATGTAGGCGAAGCTCATGACATAGTAAATAATAAGGGTGCGGCTGTAATCCTTCACCAGCTCCGGGCCGTAGGTGGCCACCAGATTGGCGAAGAAGCCGAAAAAGCCGATGGGCGCGTAGTAGGTGATGAGCTTCACGGTTTTCATGATGCAGCCCGTGATGTCCTCCAGAAGCTTGGCGGTCCTGGTCTCCGGGCCGCCGTTCATCTGGATGCCGAAGCCGAACAGCACCGCCGCCACGATCAGGGGCAGGATGGCCCGGCGGCTCAGCAGCTCCATGAAGTCAGGCTTCGTAAAGAAGTTCACGATCATGTCCCCGAAGCCCAGCGTCTCGCCGACCTCGCCCTCCACGATGGTATAGCTGCCGTCCACCAGCGGGAAGATGCGGCAGACGATGTACATCAGCACGCCGGCGATGGCGGCGGTGACGACGAACGTGGCGATGGTCACGCCCATGATCTTGCCGGCCCGCTTCACGCTCCTCATATTGGCAATGGCGGAGGCAATGGAGCAGAACACCATGGGCACCACCACGCAGAACATCATGTTGATGAACAGCGTACCCAAAAATTCGATCTTGCCGCCGAATTTCGGCGCAAAGGCGCCCACCAGGCAGCCGGCCACGATGCCCGTGAGCATGCACAGGATGAACCAGTAGTTCTTCAGGAATTTCTTCATAGCGCTCCTCCTAAAATACACCTGACAGAAATGTTACTGCGTTCATTATACGGGCATTTTTATCAAAGTAAATCACAATTCTTGCCATTTTTATGGCAAATCGTGCTGTCGCGCACCGCATCCGCCGACGGCCCCCGGCCAAAGTGCTTCTTGTAGGCGCGGGAAAATGTGGAGTAGTCCTGATACCCCGCCTGCTCCCCCGCCTCCGAGGGAGGCGTCCCCTGGGCCAGCAGGCGCTGGGCCAGCAGCAGCCGCTTCTCCGTCAGGTAGCCGTGGATGGAGTAGCCCGTCTCCTGCCGGAAACGGCGCATCATGTGGTACTTGCTGATGTAGAACCGCTCCGCCAGTTGGTCGATGGACAGCTCCTCCGTCAGGTGCAGGTTCAGGTACTGCAGCAGCGCCACCACCTTGCTGTCCCCCGCCGCGGCCTGTACCTGATGGCCGCCGCGGCAGACCCTGTTCACCTCCACCATCAGCTCCAGAAACTGGGCGCGCTCCAGCAGGGCCGCGCCGTAGCCGCCCTCCCGGGCCGTCCGTGCCAGCGTCTCAAACAGCTGCCGCACCCGGCTGCCGCCCTCATCCCGGTACACATAGCGGAAGGCGGTCTGAGCCTGCCGGAAGCAGCCCTCCAGATCGCAGTCCTCCGTACCCAGAGACGCCAGATATGCCGGGTCGATGTACAGGATCATCCGCTCGTAGAAATCGTCCTCCGCCACCTCCGGCCGGTGGATGCTGCCCCGTCCCACCAACACGAAATCCCCCGGCGACAGGTCGTACCGCTCGCCCTCGATGGCATAGCCCGCCTTTCCCGCCAGCAGAATGATGATCTTGTGAAACGTGTGATAGTGGTATTCAATGCGCTCCCGCCGGCTGTCCGCCAGATGGAACAGCCGGAACGGCTCCTTCAGATACCCCCGCACCTCGTACTGCAGCGGCTCCATAACGCTCACCTCCGCATTTTTTGCCCATATTATATACGATGCTATGCGGTTCGTGCAACCATTTTCGCTTTTATTACGGATTTGAAAATTTTGTTGCCGTTTTGTAATTTTTATGTAGCTTTTTTGAGAGAGCTGTGGTATGATAGAGCGCGTGGGGTCCCGACCCCCTGGAATCTATGATACGATCGGCAGGTAATTCCCATGTATCTGAAGCAACTGGCTGCGCTGGGCGCATCCGCCGTCATGGTACTCACCGGCGGCGCGGTGGCCTCCGGCGCGGAGACGACAACGGCCTCCGCCGTTGATACGGTCACACCTTATGAATATACCGCCGCAGTGGAGACACTGGCGGCCTCCGGCGTGGCGGCCGGCAGCAGCACGGCCCTGCAGGCCGGCGACGGGCTGCGTCTGGCACAGGAGTCCGGCCTGCTGGAGAGCGGCGATTCCCTGTCCCTGACGGAGCTGGCCGCGCAGGCCCTCATCCGTGAGACGGAGGAACTGCAGAAGCAGAACTTCCTGGCGGAGTACGACGGCGCCATGATCGACTGCGAAAGCGCCGTCACCCTGCGGGCCGAGGCGGACGCCGAGTCCGACGCCCTGCGCACCATCTGGACCGGCAAGGTGGCACACCTGCTGGACGTGGAGGGCGACTGGTACAAGGTGAGCTACGGCACCGACACCGGCTATGTCCCCGCCGAGTACTGCCAGCCGGTGCAGTACGCCGACTATGAGGGCACCTACGCCACCAGCACGCTGGCCGAGGACATCATCGCCCACAGCTATTCCTATCTGGGCACCCCCTACCGCTACGGCGGCACCAGTTACAGCGGCATCGACTGCTCCGGCTTCACCATGAAGGTCTTTGCCCAGTTCGGCATCTACCTGCCCCACGGCGCCAGCGACCAGTACGCCCTGAGCACCCCCGTTACCACGGAGGAGCGGGCCCCCGGCGATCTGGTGTTCTTCAATACCAGCGGCTACGGCATCGGCCATGTGGGCATCTATCTGGGCGGCGGGCAGTTCATCCACGCCAGCACCAGCCGCGGCGTCATCATCAGCTCCCTGTACGAGAGCTACTACGCCCGTACATACCTGTTCGCCGGCCGCATCATCGACGGCTGATCCGGTGCAGGTACGGTCAAAACGACTTCTTCATACTCCTTTCTGAAACAGGCAGACCGCCGCACGGCGGCCTGCCTGTTTTGCGTTTATCCGGTATATTTGCATATTTATCCAATTATACAGAGCATTTTTCCGTGATTCCGCCCTGTGTCCACTTAATACGCGCCAGTAATCGCAGCGACATGCACAAAATGCGGCAAAATCTTGAAATAATATTCATTTCTCGCTTGACATTTATACACATCAGGCGTATGATAGCCACTGTCAGGAGGGAACACCTCCGCCAAACACGTCTATATCCCGGACACCCGGTATAGAACCATAAGAATGTGAAAGGAAGTACATCCCATGAAAAAGCTGATCGCAATAATGCTGACTCTGGTCATGGCGCTGAGCCTGGCGGCCTGCGGCAATACCAGCAGCAATGACAACGCAAACACCGGTGACGATCCCCAGCCCGCCGCCAAGACCACGCTGGTGGTAGGCGTCTCCGCCGACTATGCCCCCTTTGAGTTCATGTATCCCGATGCCAGCGGCAACATGGTCTACGGCGGCATCGACATCTCCGTGGCCCAGTATGTGGCCGATGAGATGGGTCTGACCATGCAGGTGGAGAACATGAGCTTCGACAACCTGCTGGCTTCTCTGGACAAGGGCGACTTCGACATCGTGCTGTCCGCCATGGAGGCCACTCCCGAACGTCTGGAGAACGCCGACTTCTCCGATCCCTACTACACCGACGTGCCCCCCGCGATTCTGGTGAAGGCCGACGTGGCTGACCAGTACAAGACGCTGGCCGACTTCAGCGGCAAGTCCGTGGGCGCGCAGACCGCCACCACCAAGCTGGATCTGGTCAATGACATCGAGGGTGCCACCCCCGTGGCTCTGGCCTCCGTGCTGGATCTGGTGAACGAGCTGGTGTATGACAAGGTGGATGCCATTCTGGTGGACGGCGGCGTGGCCCAGCAGTACGCTGACGCCAACCCCGATCTGGTCATCGCCGAGGCCTCCGCTGAGCTGGGCGAGGCTGCCCCCTACTGCATCGCCGTGCAGAAGGGCGATCCCAAGGGCCTGCTGGACGGCATCAACGCCGCCATCGCCAAGATGACCGCCGAGAACAAGATCGAGACCTTCATCGCCGATGCCGACGCGCTGGCTGATGTGGCCGTGGAAGTCTCCGCCGACTAAATCCCTTCCAAAATCACGCGAGTGCAAAGCCGCTTTGCGACTTTGCACTTCGCGCGTCTCCGGAAAAAAGAACCTACACAGAAAGGACTGACCGCGTATGTGGTGGAGCAGCCTGTTCACGGATATGCGCCCCTCCGACTTCTTCAATTTCTCCTTCCTGCCCAAGTATGGCGTGGCCTTCGTCCGCGGCATCGAGTACACGCTGCTGCTGGCGGTGGTGTCCGTGCTGCTGGCGGTGATCCCCGCCCTGCTGCTGGCCCTGATGCGCCTGAGCAAGGTCAAGCCGGTGAAATGGCTGTCCGGCGCGTACATCGCCGTGTTCCGCTCCACCCCCATGCTGGTGCAGCTGTCCATCATCTACTTCGGCCTGTTCTACGCTATCTCCCTGCCCCGGGTCAGCCTGTTCGGCTTCGTGGACATCAGCCGGTTCATCCCCGGCGTGGTGGCACTGGCGCTGAACAGCTCCGCCTATGTGGCGGAGATCTTCCGGGCCGGCATTCTGGCCGTGGACAAGGGCCAGACCGAGGCCGCCCGCTCCCTGGGTCTCAGCAGCTGGCAGGCCATGCGGCTGGTGGTGCTGCCCCAGGCCATCAAGAACGTGCTGCCCGCCCTGGCCAACGAGCTGGTGACCATGGTGAAGGAAAGCTCCATCTGCTCCATGCTGGGCATGGCGGAGATCATGTTCGCCGCCAAGACCATCGCCGGCTCCACCGGCATCTCGCTGGCGCCCTACACGCTGGCGGCGCTGGTGTATTTCTGCATCAACTACCCGGCCTCCAAGGCGATCGAGGCCATCGAAAGGAGGATGCGCCGTGGCGACAAGCAATAATGTGCTGATCTCCGTACAGCATCTGGTCAAGGAGTACAATCACGGCGCCGTCCACGCCCTGAACGACTGCAGTCTGGACATCCGCAAGGGCGAGGTGGTGGCCATCATCGGCCCCTCCGGCTCCGGCAAGTCCACACTGCTGCGCAGCCTGAACCTGCTGGAGCAGCCCACCTCCGGCGCCATCTTCTTCGACGGCGCGGATCTGGCCGGCAAGTCGGTGAACATCGACCTGCACCGCCAGAAGATGGGCATGGTGTTCCAGCACTTCAACCTCTTCCCCCACAAGACGGTGCTGCAGAACATCACCATGGCCCCCGTGACCCTGAAGAAAAAGACCGCCGCAGCCGCTAAGGAGCAGGCCATGGCCCTGCTGGCGCGCATCGGCCTCTCCGATAAGGCCGACGAATACCCCAACATGCTCTCCGGCGGCCAGAAGCAGCGTATCGCCATCGTCCGGGCGCTGGCCATGGACCCGGAGGTCATGCTGTTCGACGAGCCCACCTCCGCGCTGGACCCGGAGATGGTGGGCGAGGTGCTGGACCTCATGCGGGATCTGGCCAGGGACGGCATGACCATGGCCGTGGTCACCCACGAGATGGGCTTTGCCCGGGAGGTGGCCGACCGGGTGGTGTTCATGGCCGACGGCAAAATTCTGGAGGAGGGCGCACCGGCGGACATCTTCGATCATCCCAAGGACCCCCGGCTGCAGGATTTCCTCAGCAAGGTACTGTAAACAAAAAAGGACTCTGACCTGTCGGTCAGAGTTCTTTTTTTGTTATTCTGCGGTGTCCTTCGGCGGCTCCTCGCCGGATGCCTCCTGATCTTCCGCCGCCTTACGGGCGGCCTTTTGGTTGACGTACAGCTCCTCCGGCTTGTGGGGATGGAGCTTCAGATTGTAGAACAGCACAAACGCGGACACCAGCACCATCACAAGGCTCAGCGCCTGACTGACCCGGATGGGCTGCCCGCCGATGGTCCAGTCGAACAGGTACAGACTGTCGGTGCGCAGACCCTCGATCCAGAAGCGGCCCAGGCCGTACCACAGGAAGTAGAACCAGGTGTTCTCGCCGTCGAACCGGCGGGCGCGGGACACGATGAACACCAGAAGCAGCAGTCCCACCACGTTCCACAGGCTCTCGTACAGGAACGTGGGATGGACGTCCACGGTCTGGCCCAGCGTCGTGGTCAGCTCCATGCGCCACGGCATGGTCGTCTCGGTGCCGAAGGCCTCCCGGTTCATGAAGTTGCCCCAGCGGCCCACGGCCTGCCCGATGAGGAAGCCCATGACGATGAGATCGGTCAGCGCTCCCAGCTTCATGCCCTTCTTTTTACACAGCACCAGCCCCACCAGAAACGCGGCGATCACCGCGCCGTAGATGGCCAGGCCGCCGTCCCAGATGGCAATGGTGCCGCCCCAGTCGAAGGAACCGTCGGCGTTTTTGAACAGGTCCAGATAGAAGATGACGTAGTACAGCCGGGCACCCACGATGGACAGCGGGATGCCCCACAGCACGGCGTCCAGCAGGTCGTCCTCGGTGATGCCGTACTTCTCCTTCTGCGTCATGCAGAACCACAGCGCCAGCACCACGCCCAGCGCGATGAGGATGCCGTACCAGTAGATGGCCTTCCCGCCAATGTGGAAGGCGGTGCTGGAAGCGGTGAACTCCCAGTCGCCGAAAAGTCCCGGAAAACGGATGGGACTGTCAGTCATAATGTGCAAAGGTCAACCCTCCTTCGGGTATATCACGGAGAGGGCCATATGGCTCTCTGCAAAGCTGTCGCGGATGAAATCCAGCACGTCCTGCTGGGTGATGCTGTCGTAGACCTCCGGGAACCGGTAGGGGTCATAGCGGCGGAAACAGCCCTCCGCCATGGACACGGCAATGGACTCAAAGGAGTTCAGGGCCTTCAGCGCCGCGCCGAAATTGGCGTTGACGATGCGGCGGTAGTACGCCTCGTCCAGTCCCTCCTTCCCCAGCCGCTCCGCCTCGGCCAGAATGGCCTGCGCCACGGCATGGGGATCCTTGCTGTCGCCGCCGGCGTAGGCGTAGGCCGCACCGGGCAGGATGTCGTAGCTGGCGCCGAAGGAACCGTTGATAAGCCCCTGGCTGTACAGCCGGGCGTACAGCGGGCTGGACTCGCCCATCATCAGATCGCAGGCCAGCTCACCGATGGCGGTGGCCCGCATCTGCGCCGGGCCGTCGGGCTGGGGCGCGCACTTGAAGCCCACCAGGAACGTGGGCATGGCCACCTCCATGGCGCAGCTCGTCTCCGGCTGCGCCGCCGTCAGGTCCTCCGCCGGGCCGTGATCCCGGGGGATATCCGGGCCGCTGGTCCCGGGCAGGATGCGCCGCGCCGTCTCCAGCACCTTGTCCGCGTCCACATCGCCCACCACCACCAGGCACATGTTGGCCGGTGTATAGAACGCCTTGTGGCAGTCGTACAGCGTCTGGGCCGTGATCTGGCGGATGCTCTCCACCGAGCCGGCCACGGAGGTGCGGGCGGGGCTGGTGTGGTACAGCGCCTGCATCAGGCGCTTGTACACCTGCCACTCCGGGTTGTCCTCGATCATGTTGATCTCCTGGGCGATGATGCCCTGCTCCTTCTCCACGCTCTCGTCGGTGAAGTAGGGCACGGACACGAAGGACAGCAGGATCTCCAGATTCTCGTAGAACTTCTCCGTGGAGTCGAAATAGTAGCAGGTGATAGCGTTGGACGTGAAGGCGTTGGGCTCCGCGCCGTTTTTCGCCAGCTCCTGCAGGGCGTTGCCCTCCTGGGTGTCGAACATCTTGTGCTCCAGATAGTGTGCGATGCCGGCGGGGGTATCCAGCCACTGTCCGTTCAGCTGAAAGCGCATGTCCATACCGCCGTAGCGGGTGGCGAACAGCGCGTATTTGCGCAGGTAGTCCTTCTTAGGGACGACGCACACCGGCAGGCCGTTTTCCAGCGTGGTCCAGATGACCTCCTCGCCGATGCGGGGATAGACGGTCTTTTCGGAATGTGCCATGTTACGCCTCCTCCTTTCCGTGCAGGAAGTACACGGTGTCCAGCTTGGCGGATTGGGCCGCCGCCATGATGCGCTCCTTCGTGACCTCGCGCAGCGCCGCGGTCAGCTCCTCCGGCGTCTCGCCGGTGTCGGTGGCGATCTGCCCCAGATAGTAGTTCTCCAGCGCGCCCTGAGAATCCGGCAGAGACGTCAGGGAGCTGAGCATGGCCTGCAGAGCGCCCTCCTGCTCCCAGTCCTCCCACTCGCCGTTCTGCACGGCGGTGAGCTGCCGGGCGATCTCCTCCATGGCGCGGCCATAGTCCTTCTGCTCCACGCCGCTGGAGACGGTCATGATATTCTTGCTGCGGGCATAGCTGCTGGAGGCGTAGTAGCACAGGGACAGTCTTTCCCGCACATTGAGAAACAGCTTGGAATTGCTGGTGCCGCCGAAGAGCAGGTTGGCCAGGATCATGGCCGGCACGTCCTCGCTGGTGCAGCGGTAGCCCAGCGCCAGCTTGCCCTGGTTCACGTCCATGACCTCCGTCACCACCCGGGGCGTCTCCCGGGGCGGCAGCTGCTCCATGACCGGCAGGGCCGCCGCCGCGCCTCTGGGCAGAGCCGCCAGCGCCGACAGCACCGCGTCCTCTACCCGCTGCCGCTCCGCGCTGCCGCAGTAGAGCACCTCCACCCGGCTGGACGCCAGCAGAGCGCGGCTGTGGCGGTACAGGGAGTGGTTGTTCAGCTTCGCCGCCGTCTCCTCATCGCCCAGCCGCAGGATGCTGTACGGCTCCCCGGCGCACATCTCCTGCATGAGCCGGATGTCCGCCCAGTCCCGCTTGTCGTTGCGCAGGGAGCGGATGGCGTCGATAAGGTTGGCCTTCTCGCTGTCCACATACTCGGCCAGAAAGCTGCCGTTCCGGGTCACCGGCTCCAGCAGCATCTCCCCCAGCAGCTCCGCCACCGGCTCCAGCAGCTTCTCGCCGTGGGGCGTATAGGCATCGTCTATAAACCCGGCGGCAAAGCCGATGCACTGCCGCTCCCCCTTCTTGCGGACGATGCTGTCCACCGTGGCGCCGTACAGCGTATCCATGGCGGCGGACAGGCTCTCCATATCCGGATGGCGCACGGTGCCGCGGCTGAGCACCGCCGGCAGCAGCGCATTGGCCGATGCGGAGGCACGGTCCAGTCCGGTGATGAGGTTCACCGTCAGGCGGCTGGTCTTGAACTTCTTGGCGGGCAGATAGGTCAGGAACACGTCCTGCATGATCTCCCGGCGGTTTTCATACATAGTGGGTCCTCCTAATCTTCATTTGCATACTCACTGGTATTATACACCACTCCCGCCCAAAAGAAAAGCAGGAGTTCCGCGGACTGTCCCCAAAAACGTCCAGCTGCATGCATCGGATGGGCGAAAACAGAGAAACTCCCGCCGAAGCGGGAGTTTCTTTCGTCAATCAACGATATCCACCGAAACCTTTGCGCCGGTGCGCTGGGCATAGGAGCGCACCACGGTGCGTATCTCCTTGGCGATACGGCCCTGACGGCCGATGACCTTGCCCATGTCCTCAGGGGCCACACGCAGCTGCAGCGTCAGCTCATCGCCCTCCTCGACCTCGGTGACGGACACCTGGTCGGGATGCTCCACAAGGCTTCTGGCGATATACAGCAGCAAATCCTTCATGGCTTTGCCCCCGGCTTACAGAACGTCGACTTTCTTCAGCAGCGCACGAACAGTCTCAGTGGGCTGGGCACCGGTCTTGATCCACTCGCGGGCACGGTCAGCGTCGATGCTGATCTTGGCGGGGGACACGCAGGGATCGTAGGTACCGATCTCCTCGATGAAGCGGCCATCACGGGGATAGCGGGAATCAGCGACGACCACGCGGTAGTAAGGAGCCTTCTTGGCGCCCATTCTTCTCAGACGAATCTTGACCATAGTTCTTTTTCCTCCATGTATTTTTTGTATGTTTATTGTTAAATGCTTCTGCACTTACACACTTTTATTTCAGCCGCTTCTTCCGGCCGAAGCCGTGCATCCGGCTCATGCCGGGCATACCGCCGCCCATCATGCCGCCGAAGCCCCGGAACTTGCCCTTGCCCATGGCCTTGGTCATCTGCTGCAGCATCTCGAAGGACTTCAGCAGCCGGTTGACGTCCACCACCTCCAGCCCGCAGCCGGCGGCGATACGCTTTTTGCGGCTGGCGTTGAGGATCTGGGGATTTTCCCGCTCCTTGGGGGTCATGCTGCGGATAATGGCCTTGTTGTGGGCCATCTGCTTCTCGTCGATCTGGCTGGGGTCAAAGCCCTTGGCCATGCCGCCGGGCAGCATATCGGCGATCTGGCTCAAATCGCCCATGTTCTGCAGCTGCTCCAGCTGATCTAAGTAATCGCTGAGGGTCAGCCGGTTCTTGCGCAGCTTCTCCTCCAGCTTTTTGGCCTGCTCCTCGTCGTACTGCTGCTCCGCCTTCTCGATGAACGTGAGCATATCGCCCATGCCCAGAATGCGGGAGGCCATACGGTCGGGGTGGAACGGCTCGATCATATCCAGCTTCTCGCCGGTGCCCACGAACTTGATGGGCTTGCCGGTGGCCGCCCGGATGGACAGGGCCGCGCCGCCTCGGGCGTCGCCGTCCAGCTTGGTCAGCAGCACGCCGTCGATGCCCAGCGCGTCGTCAAACGCCTTGGCTGCGTTGACCGCGTCCTGACCGGTCATGGCGTCCACCACCAGCAGGATCTCGTTGGGCTTCACCGCGGCCTTGACGGCCTTCAGCTCGTCCATCAGCGCCTCGTCGATGTGGAGACGGCCCGCGGTGTCCAGGAACACCATGTCGTGACCGTGGTCGGCGGCGTATCGGACGGCCTCCTTTGCGATGGTCACGGGGTCGATCTGCCCCATTTCAAACACGGGGATGTCCAGCTGCTTGCCCACCACCTGCAGCTGGGTGATGGCGGCGGGACGGTACACGTCGCAGGCCGCCAGCAGCGGGCGCCTGCCGTACTGACGGCGCATGAGGCCCGCCAGCTTGGCGCCGTTGGTGGTCTTACCGGCGCCCTGCAGACCCACCATCATCACAACGGTGGGGCCCTTGGACGCGGTGGTCAGCCGGGCGTTGGTGCCGCCCATCAGGGCCGTCAGCTCCTGATCCACGATCTTGACGATCTGCTGGGCGGGGGTCAGGCTGTCCAACACGTCGGCGCCGATGCACTTCTCCGTGACGGACGCCACAAAGTCCTTGACGACCTTGTAGCTGACATCGGCCTCCAGCAGCGCCAGACGTACCTCGCGCATACCCTCCCGGACGTCCGCCTCGGTGAGACGGCCCTTGCCCCGGAGGCGCTTGAAGGTCGCATTCAGTTTTTCGCTCAGTCCCTCAAATGCCATGGATTACTCCTTCAGAACGCCGGCCCCGGCGATGATGCTGTCGGCCAGTTCCTCCAGCCGGTGGTTCTCATACTGCCGGTAGTTGATGGTCTTGATCTCGTTGGCGGCGGCCACGATAGCGTCCACGCTGTCCTGCATGCGCATGAACCGCTTGAGCAGGCCGGTCTTGTCCTCCAGCTCGTTCATGGCGGCCTCGGCCCGGACGATCACGTCCCGCACCCCCTGCCGGGAGATGCCGCAGTTCTCCGCGATCTCCGCCAGCGACAGATCCTCGTTATAATAGAGGTCAAACAGCTCGCGCTGCCGGTCGGTGAGGATGTCACCGTAAAAATCGAACAGCATGGTCATGCGGTAGGTCTGGTTTTTCACGGGAGTTCCTCCTTCTGTAAAGTTATACGCCTTTACAACAGTGAATATCTTACACGATACAGCCCCAAAAGTCAAGGCGAAATGTGGCGGCGGCTGAAAATTTTTCAGAAAAAAGAGACGGCACAGCCGTCTCTTTTTCGGGTTCGTCGGTGTTTTCGATGAAAAACGGCATTTTATTCCACGGTAACGCCGCGCTTTTTGAACTCCTCCACCATCAGATCCAGATCCGGCTCGATGTGGATCGGCTCACCGGCGGACTTGATGGCGTTGGCCACGTCCTTCAGGCCGTTGCCGGTGACCACGGACACCACCGTGGCGTCGTGGGGGATGAGGCCCTCCTCGCAGGCCTTCTTCAGCGCCGCCGCACCGGTGACGCCGGCGGGCTCACCGAACACGCCGCAGGTGCGTCCCAGCAGGCGCTGGGCGGCCAGGATCTCCTCGTCGGAGACGTTGACGGCGATGCCGTTGGACTCGCGGATGGCCATCAGCGCCTTGTCGGCGTTGCGGGGCACACCCACGGAGATGGAGTCGGCGATGGTGTTCTCCTCCATGGGCTGCCACGGCTCATCGTTCTGGATGGCGCGGTTGATGGGATAGCAGCCCAGGGACTGGGCGGAAATGAGGCGGGGCAGCTTGTCGATGAAGCCGATGGCGTACAGATCCTTGAAGCCCTTCCACACACCGGCGATGGTGCAGCCATCGCCCACGGAGATGGCCAGATAGTCGGGCATCTCCCAGTTCAGCTGCTCGGCGACCTCCAGCGCCACCGTTTTCTTGCCCTCGCTGAGGTAGGGGTTGATGGCGGCGTTGCGGTTGTACCAGCCGTACTTGTCGATGGCGGCGGCGGACATCTTGAACGTGTCCTCATAGTTGCCCTTGACGGAGATGACGTTGGCGCCGAAGATCATCAGTTGTGCCACCTTGCCCTTGGGGGCGCGCTCCGGCACGAAGATGTAGGTCTTGATGCCCGCGGCGGCGGCGTTGCCCGCCAGCGAGCTGGCGGCGTTGCCGGTGGAGGAGCAGGCGATGGTCTTGGCTCCCGCCTCCATGGCCTTGGCCACCGCCATGGCGCTGGCCCGGTCCTTCAAGGAGGCGGTGGGGTTCTGGCCGTCGTCCTTCACCCACAGCTTTTTGATGCCCAGCAGCTCCGCCAGCTTCGGCTCCTCGTACAGAGGGCTCCAGCCCACCCGCAGCGGCGTGTCGGGGGTCGTCTCCTCCACGGGCAGCAGCTCGCGGTAGCGCCACATGGAGCGGTTGTCCCGCTTGGCCAGCTTCTCCTTGGTCAGCACAGACTTGATGTAGTCGTAGTCGTACACGATGTCCAGAATGCCACCGCATTCGCAGTTGGTCAGGTCTGGCACGGCGTCATAGGTCTTGCCGCAGAGGACGCATTTGCCGTATTTCACATTTCTCATGGTGTCTCTCCTCACTTAAAGATGAAAATCAGGGCGGGGCGACTGCCCCGCCCTGAAGCGATTTGTGGTCAGCAGGTCAAATTCATTTTTTCGGCGGCGTGTACGTCGAAAAAATACATTGACCCAAGCGCCGTGGGCGCGTTCGCCAGTCCGCTGACTGGCGGTGGGGGATCTAAAGGGGGAGCCTGCTCCCCTTTTAAGAGATCAAAGTGCCTTCAGCAGGCCGGTGGCCTCGTTGAACTCGTTGATCAGCTCGTCCAGATCCTTGGCCTGTGCGTGAACGGCATCCCAAGTGTTCTTGGTGTCGTACCACTGGGCGTTCAGATCCTCCACGTTCATCTGCTGCT
>URST01000043.1 GCA_900550585.1 uncultured Eubacteriales bacterium | reverse complement strand
GGCGGCGGCAAGACCGTGGAGTGGCGTAAGTTCGGCGCCTTTGACAAGGCGCTGACGCCGCTGACCGAGGGCGTGACCCCCGACGGCAGCGGCATCTCCGTCAGCTACATCACCAAGGAGCTGGCGCAGTACGGCGACTACACCACCGTGTCCGATATGCTGGATCTGACGGCCATCGACGACGTGGTGCTGGAGATCACCGACCGCCACGGCGCCAATATGGGCCTGACGCTGGACACCGTGACCCGCAACGAGATCCAGCAGGGCAACCAGGTCATCTATGCGCCCAAAAAGAACAGCGACGGCACTGTTACCGCCGTGGTGAGCCGCTACGCGCTGGACGGCGGCTGCAAGATGACCAGCGAGCTGGTGGCCAAGGCCGCTACCCAGCTGAAGAAGATGAACGCGCCTACCTTCGACGGCAAGTATGTGTGCATCATCCACCCCAGCGTGGCTTTCGACCTGCGGCAGGACGAGGCGTGGATCGCCGCGCATCAGTACGCTGCCGCCACGGAACTGTTCTCCGGCGAGATCGGTGAGCTGCACGGTGTGCGCTTCGTGGAGACCACCGAGGCCAAGATCTACCGCGGCGGTGATCTGGCCCAGAACGCCCGGACCCTGATGGTCAGCGGCGCGGTGAACGGCAGCACCGAGGTGAGCTTCACCGGCGGCACCGTGGAGGCCGACGCGCTGACGGGCCGCTATGTGCTCGTCGGCGGCAAGCGGGTGAAGGTGGCATCCAACACCGCGGCCAAGCTGGTGCTGGAGGAGGCCGTCACCGCCGCCGACAAGGCGGTGATCTATCCCGGCGAGGGCGGCAAGGACGGCTGTGCCGTGTACGGCTGCCTGTTCCTGGGCAAGGGCGCCTACGGCGTGGTGGATCTCAGCGAGGGCACGGAGGTCATCGTGAAGCCCCGCGGCTCCTCCGGTACCGCCGACCCGCTGGATCAGCGCTCCAGCGTGGGCTGGAAGGGCGTCCATGCCGCCGCCATCCTGTACGATGAGTACATGGTGCGCGTGGAGTGCGGCTCCAGCTATTCCGGCGAGGACAAGGCCAACTGATCCGGCGGCGGGGCGCACAGGCCCCGCCCTGCGGGAGAGGTGAAGGGGTACCGGCAGGACGGGGTCAACAGCCCCGTCCTGCCGGGAAGAGCGGTGAAAGTTTGAAAGGAGAAAGGCGTTATGAACGAGAAGATGGTGAGCATTTTCCTGCCCCGCGGCAGAAAGAATGAGGAGAACTTCGTGATCGTGTCCGTCAACGGGCGGAGCTGGAAGATCATGAAGGGCGTGCAGGTGCAGGTGCCCGGTTATGTGGCGGAGGTGCTGGAGAACAGCCGCATGATGGCCGAGACGGCCCGCCGCTATGTGGACGAGCGGGCCAACTGAGGTGACGGGCATGGACAGGCTGACGGCGGGGCAGCTGCTGGGCAGAGTGGACGCTCTGCTGCCCAATCAGTACAGCAGGGCGGAGAAAATGCAGTGGCTTGCCCAGGCGGAGGGATTCGTGCTGCGGGAGGTGCGGCAGGCGGAGGGTGCGCTGCCGGAGGTGACGGAGGAATACGTCCTGACGGCGGAGCCCCCCTACGACGAGCTGTACCGCCACTATGTGGAGGCGCAGATCCACTATGCCAACGGGGAGACGTCGCGGTACAACAACGCGGCGGCCCAGTGGAACAACGCCTTTCTGACGTACAAGGACTACTGCTGCCGCAGCGCGGTGCCCCGCCGCGGCACGGCGGCGCTGCACCTGTTTTAAGGGAGGTGAGGGGATGTTTTTTCCCAAGCTGACGGCAGCACCCCAGCAGCGCCGCACGGTGGACCGGTTCCTGGGACTGGACCGGCGGGCGGGCAGCGCCATGGGGAGCTTTCAGAACATGGAGAACCTGTGGGCCGGGGGATACCCGGCACTGGAGACAAGGCCCGCCCGGGGGACCGCCGCGGCGCTGAAAGCGCCCCACGGCCTGGTGTGCCGGGACGCGCCGGTGTGGGTGGACGGCACGGCGCTGTACGTCAACGGCGACAGGACGGGGCTTGTGCTGACGGACGGCGACAAGCAGCTGGTGAGCATGGGCGCGTACCTGCTGATCTGGCCGGATAAGAAGTACATCAACACCCAGGACCTCACGGAGTTCGGCGGGCTGGAGAACCGCACCGTCACCACGGGAGAGGTGACGGTCTCGCTGTGCAGGAGCAGCGGCGAGGAGCTGGGCAGCTACTCCATCGGCGGGGAGGCCCCCGCTTCGCCGGGCACCGGCAGCCTGTGGATGGACACGGCGGACGGGGAGCCGGTGCTGAATCGGTACGACGGCAGCTCGTGGCTGGAGGTGGAGGACGTGTGCACCAAGGCGGCGTCCGCCGGCATCGGACGGGGGTTCCGGGCCGGGGACGGCGTGACCGTGGCGGGCTGTGAGACAGAGGGGCTGGACGGGCTCCACGTTCTGCAGGCGGTGGACGACGACTGGATCGTGGTGCCGGTGATGTGCCGGACGGTGGGCAGCCAGACGGCGGCGGTGACGGTGACGCGCAGCGTACCGGACATGGACTTTGTGGTGGAGCAGGGCAACCGGCTGTGGGGATGCAAGTACGGCATTGTCAACGGGGAGCCGGTGAACGAGATCTACGCCAGCAGGCTGGGGGATTTCCGGAACTGGAACAGCTTTGCGGGGCTGAGCACAGACAGCTATGCGGCATCTCGCGGCTCCGACGGGGCGTTCACCGGCGCGGCGGCGTGTCTGGGCGGCGTCATTTTCTTCAAGGAGGACTGCCTGGAGCGGGTGTATCCCAGCGCGTCAGGCGCCCACCAGATCGTGACGGTGCGGTGCCCCGGCGTGAAAAAAGGGTGCGGCGGCAGCGCGGCGCTGGTGGACGGGACGCTGTTCTATGTGGGCGTCAGCGGGGTGTATGCCTTTGACGGCAGCATGCCGTCCTGCGTGTCGCAGCCGCTGGGCAGCGTGCGGTATGAGAGCGCCGTGGCTGCCGGGTGGAACGGGCAGTACTGGCTGGCGGCCCGGGATGATGCCGGGCAGCGGCATGTGCTGGTGTACGATACGGCTCACGGCCTGTGGCACCGGCAGGATGATGCAGACATCATGGCCTTCGCCGTGTGCGGCGGGACGCTGTACGCCGCAGTGCGCGGCGGCACGCTGCTGGATCTCACCGGCGGCAGCGGCGAGACGGAGGAGACGGTGCGGTGGATGGCGGAGACAGGGGAACTGGGCCTGTCGGCACCGGAGAACATGTACCTGACGCGGCTGGAGCTGCGGGTGCAGCCTGAAACGCGGGCGCGGCTGGAGGCACTGGCCAGCTATGACGGCGGGCGGCGCTGGGAGAAGCTGGGCGAGGTCATCGGAGGCGACGGGCAGACCCGGGGCTATCTGCTGCACCTGCGGCCCCGGCGGTGCCGGCAGCTGCGGCTGCGGCTGAAGGGCACGGGACGGTGCCGGGTGTACAGCCTGTCGGCAGTGTATGAGAAGGGAAGTGACGGCCCGTGACCACGCTTCCCATGCCCGCCTGTCCGGCGGGGAGCCTGCAGCAGCAGGTGATGCAGCAGTACTCCTATCTGTTCCAGATGGCGCAGCAGCTGAACCTGGCGCTGGAGCAGATGGATCAGACGGAACACGGCGCGGTGCGGGCCGGGACGGCCTCCGGCGGTGCGGCCGGCGGCACGAGGCAGGCGGACGGACAGTACCAGAAGCTGCGGAGCATGATCGTCAAGACGGCGGATATGGTGAAGCACTCCACGGAGGAACTGACGGCGCGGCTGAACGAGGAGTATGTGGCGGTGTCGGATTTCGGCAGCTATGTGGCGTCCCTCAGCGCGTATCTGGAGGCGAACCCGGAGGCCGTCACCCAGTATTACAGCTTTTTCTCCGACCTGAAGGCCGATGTGGAGGCGGTGGACGCCGCGTTCCACCATTACAAGGTGGACACGGAGGGATATATCCGCACGGGCATCGTCAGCTACGATGGGGCGGTACCGGTGTACGGCGTGGCGGTGGGGCAGGATCTGGTGTGCCGGGAGGTGGACGGCGAGCAGGTGGTGGAGCAGAACAACTTCCGGGCGGTGTTCACCGCCATGCGGCTGTCATTCTGGCAGGACGCCACGGAGGTGGCCTATGTGTCCAACAACCGGCTGTATATCACCAATATCACGGTGCTGGGCGGCATCGCCATAGGAGACTGGAGCGTGGAGGCGGCGGAGAGCGGTCTTGCGTTCCGGTGGATCGGAGGGTAAGGAATGAGCATCACACTGGATACGGTGAACTGGGGCAGCGCGCCCAGCATCGGCGTTACGTTCTCCTATGACAGCCAGCGGTCCGGGCAGGACATGCGCTACCGCATCTGCGCATCGCTGGCACCGGTGACGGGAGGCTCCTATTTCGGATATCCCATCTATATCTCGCTGTATCTGGACGGGGACTGCGCCGTCAGCGGCGACACGGTGAAGGCGGCGTCGCCCGACCGGTGGAGCAGCGGCATCGAGTACGACAGCGGATGGATCACGGTGTCCGGCAAGAGCAGCGGTACCACGGACCTGACGGTGCGGCTGTACAGCGGCTCCGGCTCCAGCCGCGACCAGCGGTACAGCTATGCGCTGGACGTGGAGCCGGGCAGCTCGGCGGAGGATTTCAGGCTGGCAGCGGGCGACGCCACCATCGGGCAGACGGGGACGCTGACGGTGACGAAGCCGGGCAGCGGCTACACGTTCCGGTTCTCCTACACCTTCGGCAGCGCCTCCGGCACATTGGGCAGCACGTCTCTGAAGCTGGCCAGCAGCACGTCGGGCAAGGCGGTGTACCAGTGGACGGTACCCGCCGCGCTGGCGAACCAGATCCCCAACGCGCTGTGGGGCGTGGGCACCATGACCATGGACATCTATGACGGCGGAAACTATGTGGGCAGCGTGCAGGCGTCGTTCACCGCCTATGTGCCGGATTCCATGCGGCCCACGGCCACCCTGCAGGTGACGGTGGTCAATGACAATGCGGCGGTAAAGGGATGGGGGCTGTGTGTCCAGGGCCTGAGCCGTCTGCAGTACACCGTGAAGGCCGCCGGCACCGGCGGCGCATCGGTGAAGGCGTGCCGGTTCAGCTTTGCGGGCCAGACGGTGACAGGTACCTCCGGCACCACGGCGCTCATCGGCAGCGCAGGCAGCCTGAAACCGTCGGTGACGGTGACGGACAGCCGCGGACGGTCGGCCACGGTGACAGGCAGTGCCGTGCAGGTGTGCGCCTATCACCAGCCGGTGATCTCGGCCAGCGCCGTGACGCGGTGTGACGCGGACGGCAATGCCGCGGACAGCGGCGCGTATCTGAAGGTGCGGTGCGCGGCGTCCTGTGCCGCCGTGGAGAACCGGAACGCCGTGCAGGTGCGGGCGCGCTACCGCACCATGGGCGGCAGCTGGAGCGGCTATACGACCCTGACCAGCGGTGTGGAGAAGCTGCTGGGGGGCGGTCTGGCGGCTGCGGCATCCTATGAGGTGGAGCTGTCCGCCGTGGACACGGTGGGCAGCGTGCGCACGGTGCGGTACACGGCGGCCACGTCCCAGGTGACGCTGCACCTGCGCAGCGGCGGCAAGGGCGCGGCCTTCGGCAAGTACAGCCAGCGGGAGGCGCTGGAGTGCGCGTGGCCGGCGGTGTTCTACGGCAATGCGGAGGTCAGCGGTGAACTGACGCTGGGCGGAAAGACGCTGGCGGACGTGCTGTGGCCGGTGGGTGCTGTACGGCTGACGGCGGAGGCGGTGCCGCCGCTGCCGGCACCGGAGGGCGCGGCATGGGAGAGCGTGGACACCGGCATCGAGGGGCTGTACGCATGGCGCAGGATCACATGAGGAGAAAGGACGGAACGAATGGCATCGACGTATAAGATGGTGGCATACGGCTCGCAGGGCGACGCGGTGCGCCAGCTGCAGAGCGAGCTGAACAGGCACGGCTATCAGCTGGATGAGGACGGCATTTTCGGGAAGAAAACAAGAGCCGCCGTGCGGGATTATCAGAAAAAGAATAGCCTGCGGCTGGACGGCATTGCCGGGGATGAGACGTGGGGGAGCCTGATGGCGGCTCCCGCCGCGGCGGCGGAGACGGAGGAGACGGCGGCAGTGCCCGCGGCCAGACCGTCGGCAAAGACGGCGCAGGCGCTGGCCAGGCTGGAGCAGGGCTATACGCCCTCGGAGGATGTGACGGCGGCGCAGGCCTACCGCGACAGCGTGGCGGCACTGCGGCCCGACGCATACGCCTCCGCCTACGAGCAGCAGCTGGCGGCGCTGTACCAGGAGCTTGCGGGGCGGCAGCCGTTTTCCTATGACCCGGAGACGGACAGCGCCTTTGCCCGGTACGCCCGGATGTACCAGCAGAAGGGACGCGCCGCCATGGAGGACACCATGGGGCAGGCGGCGGCGCTCACCGGCGGGTACGGCTCCAGCTACGCGGAGAACGCGGGACAGCAGGCCTACGGGCAGTACATGCAGGAGCTGATGGCACTGCTGCCCCAGTTTCAGGAGCGGGCACAGGCGGCCTACGACAAGGAGGGACAGGCACTGCGGGAGCGGTATGACCTGCTGGATAAGCAGGAGAAGGCGGACTACGACCGCTGGCAGGACGGCATGTCCGAATGGGAAAAGCAGCTGTCGCTGGCGCAGGAGCAGTACGACAGCGCCAGCCAGCAGGACCGGGAGCTGTACGAGACGCTGCTGGATCACTACCGCAGCATGGCCCAGCAGGAGCAGAAGCTGTCGGCCTCCGGTGCGGAGGTGGACAGCGGCGAGACGGCAGCCTCCGGCGGCGAGTCCCTCAGCTCCACGGCGGCGGACAGTCTGTACCGGGCCATGGGGAACTATCTCAAAAAGGGCAGGACCAGAGAGGCGGCGGCACTGCTGGAGCAGTACAGGAGCCGCATGACGCCGGCGCAGAAAAAGAGCTTTTCCGGACTGTTCGGCAGCTATGGGCAGACGGCGGTACTGTGACCGGCGGGGAAAAACTGTTGCATTCGCGGGCGGGGTATGGTAACATATCCTCGGCGCAAAGGTGCGGGACGGCGAGCGCGCTGTCCCGCATTTTTTTGATAGACGCCCCTGAAAGGAGAACAAAATGGAGAAAAAGGGACATTTTTTGCGTAAAACAGCGGGTCTGCTGGCCCTGATGATGGTGCTGACGCTGTGCGCGGCGGGCTGCGGTCAGAAGCCGGTGCAGCCGGACCAGCCAGATGAACCGGATCCGGGCGTCACGGATGCGGAGAAGCCCACGGATGTGGTGCTGATCCAGCCGGACGATGTGGAGGTGCCGGTGGACTTTGAGACGGCACAGAAGGCGTGGCCAGACGTCTACGCCTACATTAAGATCCCAGGTGCCAGCAACATGGCCATCCGGGAGGGCAACTTCCTGGTACAGCGGCCCGGCAATGATAACTATTATCTGAACCGAGACCTGGATGGCAAGGACAACAAGGCCGGTACGCTGTATACCCAGGCCAGCGTCAACAAGCCGGATATGAGCGACCCTGTGACGGTGATCTACGGTCACAACATGCGCAACGGCACCATGCTGGGCGGCCTGCTGAACTACGCTAACGCCATGAGCTTCGGCGACGACACCGTGGTGGAGATCTATCAGCCGGGACGAAAGATGACCTACCGCATTTTCGCGGCCATCCCCTACGACGACAGCCTGATCCTGGGATGCCATGACTTCACGGATGAGCAGGTGTTCAACGACTTCTTCGCGGCGCTGGGCAAGGCAGCCACGGATAAGAATTATACCAGTGCGGATGAGGAAAACGCATTTTGCCCATTCCTTGGCAGTGTGCATGTGAACAGCAGCGACCTGCCTGCGGCGGGGGACAAGGTTATCATCCTGTCCACCTGTATTGGAAATGATGACTACCGCTATCTGATGATGGCCAAGCTGGTGGAGGACTCCAGCGAGCCGCTGAAGATGACCCGTGAGGAGGCCGAGAAGGCCGGTCTGGCCGATAAGATCATCGGCGTGGAGAAGGACAGCGATGCGGCGGCCGCAAACGGCGCCGATGCGTCCGGAACGGACAGCACCAAGACGGATACCACCAAGACAGATACCAACAAAAAGGGCAACTGAATGAAAAGCGCCTCTCCCGCCATGCGGGAGAGGCGCTTTTGCGTGTGTTACAGGGACTCCGGGAGCGTGAACCGCGTCCACGGCTCTGCCGCCGGGGGCGGGCAGGAGAACGTCATGTCCGCGCCGGTCTGGGGGTGGGCGAAGGACAGGCGGTACGACCACAGGGCGATGGGCCAGGGGGCATCGGAAACGCCGTACTTGCGGTCGCCGGACAGGGGCAGGCCCCGGGAGGCGAACTGCACGCGGATCTGGTGGGTGCGGCCGGTGTGGAGGCGGACACGCACCAGCGTCAGGCCGTCGGCGCTGTCCACGGTGTCGTAGGACAGCCGGGCCTCCCGCGTGTCCGGAGAGGGGGCGTTCGCCACATAGGTCAGCCGGTGCTGGAGGTCCCGGGCCAGCAGGTCCGTCAGCGTATCGGCGGGGCGGGGCGGTGTGCCGCACAGGACGGCCAGATATTCCTTGGTGAAGCGGCGGCCGCGTAGCTGCTGGGACAGCAGGGAGGCGGCCATGCGGCTGCGGGCAAAGACCATGACGCCGGACACCTGGGCGTCCAGCCGGTGGACGGTGCGGATGCAGTCGGTGTGCAGCCGGGCCCGGAGCAGCTCCGGCATGCCGCCCGGTTCATCGGTGGACAGCACGCCGGCGGGCTTGACGGCCACCACGATCCGCGGGTCCTCGTAGAGAATTTCCAACAGCGTCACCTCCTTCGTGGGGTCAGTATAGCATAAGGCGGCGGAGGATGCAAATTCTGCTTGACAAGAGAGGTCTAATACGTTAGACTGAGCGCAAGAGGACTAATGGAGTAGACCTGCGGAAGGAGGAGATGCGGTTGGAAACGCCGAAGATATTTGACAGTGAGCTGCGGCTGTGCGAGATACTGTGGGAGCATCAGCCGGTGAAAAGCAGCGAGCTGGCGCACCTGTGTGCCGAGAAGCTGGGGTGGAAGAAGTCCACCACCTATACGGTGATCAAGCGTCTGACGGAGCGGGGCGTCGTGAAAACGGAGGACGCGGTGGTGACGGCGCTGGTGTCCCGGGACGAGGTGCAGCGGGCGGAGAGCCGCGCGTTCGTGGAGCGGAATTTCAGCGGGAGCCTGCCGGGCTTTTTGAACGCCTTTGTAGGCGGGCGCGGACTGTCGGCGGAGGAAGCGGAGGAGCTGCGGCGCATGATCGCCGCCTTTGAGGAGAAGCACGATGAGTGATATTTTTCTGCGGATCGTGGAGTTGTCGTGGCAGGCGGGTGTGCTGGCGCTGGTAGTGATGGCGGCGCGGCTGGTGCTGCGGCGGGCGCCCAAGTGGGCGATATGCATGCTGTGGGCGCTGGTGGCGGTGCGGTTGGTGCTGCCATTCTCCCTGCAAAGCCCGGTGAGCCTTCAGGCGGAGCAAAGCCCCGTGACGGCGGCGCTGTATGAGCTGCCCCAGACCCGGACAGCGGCGGCGGACGTGTCCGTTCTGCCAGCGGCACCGACGGAGCCGCTGCCTGCCACGACGCCGGCGGAGCCGGTGACGGCGCAGCCGGCGGTACAGGCGGCGCGGCCCGTGGTGACGCTGGAGCTGCTGGCGGCGGTATGGCTGGCGGGCGTGGTGATGATGCTGACGTATATGCTGGCCAGCTATCTGCGCATCTATCACCGGGTGCGCACGGCGGTGCGGCTGGAGGACAACGTGTACCGCTGCGGTCAGTGGGGCACCCCCTTTGTGCTGGGGATGTTCCGCCCGCGCATCTATGTGCCGGAGGGCATGGACGGGGCCGACCTGCCCCAGGTGCTGGCCCACGAGCGGTGCCATATCCGGCGGGGCGACCACGCGGTGAAGCCGCTGGCGTTCCTGCTGCTGGCAGTACACTGGTTCAATCCGGTGCTGTGGGCGGCGTATATCCTGCTGGGACGGGATATGGAGAACGCCTGTGACGAGCGGGTGCTGCAGGGACTGGACGCCCCGGGCCGGGCGGCCTATTCCCGTGCGCTGGTGTCCTGCGCCGTGCGGGAACGTCCGGCAGCGGTGTGCCCGCTGGCCTTTGGCGAGACGGCGGTGAAGGAAAGGGTGAAGAACGCCTTGGGCTATAAGAAACCGGCTATCTGGGCAGCGGTGCTGCTGGCTATCGCGGCGGCGATCATCGCCGTGTGCTTCCTGACCAGCCCCGACCGGCAGGAGGAGCCGGTGCCCAGCGGCGATTGGAACGCGGAGACGCTGTACGCCATGCGGACGCCCTATGTGGGCGACAACTCCGCCGTCAGCGGTATTTTAGGTGCCATCGGACTGGATAAGATAGGCCAGGGCGTGTGGAGCTTCGCGCTGCGGCTGGATACAGAGCAGGAGCCGTACGGTCTGACGCTGTGCTACACCAGCAAGTTTGAGACAGTAGTGGGCGCCGGCAGCGCGTGGACCCAGCAGATGAAGGCCAGCAGCTATCTGGCCATGGCCCTCATCGACAATCTGGAGTGGGTGGCGTGGCAGGTAGACGGCACGGGACTGGGCAGGGTGTCCGACGACGGCGTCTACGACATCGCCGCGGCGCGGCAGAGCGTGGACGGCCTGCGGCAACTCATCGATGAGCTGGAGGCCGATCTGGTCAACGGCACCGTGGGCGGCGGACGGCAGACGTATTACAGCCCCGCCAGTATTACCCGCGAGGACGGTGTATCCGCCCGTCTGGCGAATGTGACCTATCAGGGCGACTGGCTTACCGGCGAGCTGCGGGTCACGGTGCCGCCGGAGTTGACGGCACAGTACGACTGGCCGGGGCGTTCAGGCACCTATACAGCGATCACGGTGTCGCCGGAAATGGCGGCGCAGGGCGCGGACGGTGCTATGCTGCGGGAGTTTCTGCTGTACACACAGGTGGACAACGGCGAAAAGAGTGCCGTGGGCGGAGTCGCCCACGTGGGGAGCGGCGCGGACGGTCTGACGCTGTACCAGCCGTTTGAGCTGGGGATCCAGGTGCCGGACAGTCAGGGCTTCGCGGTGCGGTTCTGGGCTGGGGACATGGGCCCCATGCTGGTGGAGTTCACCGCCGCCGGCCCGGCGTATCAGGAGATCACGCCGTGGCCCAGTGAGATGGAGAACGACCCGGTGAGCATCGACCCGGCGGACTATGGCATCGTGTACGACACGGCGCACCTGCCGGACTGGGAGACGTGCCCGCTGAGCTATCTGTGCGCCTACCTGCTGGGCGGGGACGGCGCGTACAGCGAGGGCGCCATCGACACGCTGGCCCAGCGGTACCGGCAGGCGCCCAACACGGTGCAGAATTATCTGAACAAGCTGGCGGCCAAATATGAAGGCGTGGATCAGCAGATCCTGTCCCATATCCAGCTGGCCGCCGGGAGCCTGTACGGCGTCGAGCCGACGGTGGATGTGCAGGGCAGCGCCGCCGCGGCGCTGGATGATCGACTGACGGAGACACTGGCGGGCTATTTCCTCATGCGGGCCAACGCCATCGAGGACAACACCGTGGGCACGGCCTACTGCGTGGAGAAGCTGCGGCTGGATGCGGTGAGCCGCGCACAGGCCGCCGTGTGGCCCTATGTGTCCGCAGGCGACCTGCGGGCCGTACACATCACGCTGGACGTGACGGAGGTGCGGACGCTGGAGGACGGCGGCACGCGGCTGATGCTGACGGAGACCACCATGCTGGACTACGGCGCAGGCAGCGACCAGTACGGATGGGGCACCACCCACCAGCTGGAGGTACACGAGGACCGCGCGGAGGTGCCCCGGGTGACATGGGACGCCTACGACGAACACGATCTGGGCGACGGCCACGTCTCGCAGGATAAGAAGGAGGACGTGTCGGCGGCCATCAGCGCCATGGCCATCACCGACCCGTGGACGGGGCTTGTCACGGACACCCGGACGGAGCAGGCGGGCGGCAATGAGTTCAGGGTCATCTGCATTGCCGGACGCTGGTATGGCGGCACGGCGCAGGAATTCCCTCCGCTGGAGACGATACAGGTCAACGATCTGGTGAGCGTGCGGAACTACGCGGCGGCGGGCGGCGATTTTGAGCCGCTGTACTGTATGGAGGTGCTGGAGCGAGGCAGCGGCGGCAAGACCACGGAGGTGTTCCGCGGTGCCGACGGGCTGGAGCTGCAGCTCACCTACGTCAGCAGCGTGCAGAGCGGCGAACCGGATATCTATACGCTGCTGCCGGGGGCGGAGCTGTCGGTGCTGTCCCTGCCGGCGGACGTGAGCTACAAGCTCTACCGCGCTGACGGCAGCATCGGCCAGACGCTGACGGAGGGCGCTGTCATTCCGCTGACGGAACAGGACGGCGGCGTCGGCGCCGAGCACGCCTACGCGGTGATGTTTGCGTGGTAACAGAGAGAAAAGGGGAGGCCTGCCGCCGGCAGGCCTCCCCTTTGCGGTGTTTTATTCTGCGATGCATGACGGTACACCGGCCCCATAACAGGGCGTTTTGCGCAGCAGGGATGCTGCAAAAAAATAAGAGACACACGCATGTGTGTCTCTTATTTTCTGGAGGTGACACCCGGATTTGAATCGCTGCAGGGCAATTTTGCGTCGTGTTGACCGATGCCGGGAGGTGTTGGAAATACAGGACTTGCGGGGAATCATGCTGTTAAATGCTGCCGGACTGTATTATCAAATTTTGAAGTTATAAGGCTAAAAATAAGGCTAAATTTTATGGCCGTGCGGAATGTACCTGTGCCTTTAGCTCAGAAAACGCGGTGGACGGATGACTCACCCTTACCGAAAAGCCGTGGATGCTTTTGCGTTATACCCATTCATACCGAGGAAGAACCTCCAATCCCTTGTGCTACAAGGAATTGGAGGTTCTTCTTGTGATAGTGCGTTTTAGTATATGCCGGGATATTTTGCACAGATGTCGGAAAGCCGAGCAAAACACTTGCTGACAGAGACGGTTTTCTTCAAATTGAATGATTTTTCAACGTATGCTAAAATATCTGTAACCTTTCTGCGTTTTTTGCGAGTAGATAGATGATGGATATTTCCCTTAAAGGAAAGGAGCAAGGTATGAACGATGATAAAATAGTCGATCTTTATTGGATAAGGTCGGAAGACGCCATTACCGAGACATCAATCAAATATGGGAAATATTGTTACGGCATTGCCTACAACATTCTCGCGGATGCAGAGGATGCAGAGGAGAGTGTCAACGATACATACTTTGACGCATGGAATACTATGCCTCCGCACCGCCCGTCCGCGTTATCTGCGTTTTTGGGAAAACTGACCCGCCGCATCTCTATCGACCGGTGGAGAAAGCGTAGCGCAGCAAAGCGAGGCGGTGAGCTCGCCGCTGCTTTGGATGAGCTAAACGAATGCGTTCCCTCCCATGAAAACGTTGAACAGGATGTCCTTGCCGCTGATCTGGAAAAGAGGATCAACACATTTGTCAACGATCTACCCACCGCAGAGCGGCGTGTGTTTCTCTGCCGGTACTGGTATCTGGATTCTATTTCCGCGATATGCGAGCAGTTTGGCTATTCTCAAAGTAAAGTAAAGGTCATGCTTCATCGGACTCGTAAGGCGCTGCATAATTGTCTGGTAAGTGAGGAGTATGTATTATGAACAGCAATCAACTGATAGATGCCATCGGCACGGTGAATGATGCCGCTGTATTGGACGCAAAAGCTTTTCACTATAGGGGAGATGCTGCTGCTGCGAGACCGCGATTCAGAAAAATGACAGTGGGTGTTGCCGCTGTGCTGGCCGTCCTTCTGTGCATTGTCGCCGTCGCCTTTGCCGTGGATCAGGAGTTCCGTGCAGCAGTCCTGTCCTTCTTTCATATCTCCGCAGAGGATCATGTGGAACGCGTTCCGGCAGAGGATCAACCCCTCACAGGCGATGACGCGGCTGGGAAAAATATCACCGTCACAAGAGTGCGTGTTCCCAACAACGGTCACGCCGCAAATGGGTTATTTGCGATCTGCTCCGATGAGATCGAGTACAAACAAGGGAGTCACTACGATTTGTATAAGCAGGAGGGCGGTGAGCTGGTCAAACTCGAGCTGCAAAGCACCCGCAGAGACTTTTCGTACAACGGAACGGCTTACGGTGTATATCTGGAGTGGGCGGAGGATAAAGAGGGGCGCTGTGCTCTCGGCTATGTGGAGCTTCCCGACAGCGTGACGGGTCAATATGCGGTGCTGCAATTTGTACCCGGCACGGGCGAAAAGCTACTCCTGCTTCTGGATGGTAAATATCCCGTTATCATCGACCTGTATGAGGATGGCGTGCAGGAGCTGATTCCCGCCGCAGTAATGGATGAACTGCCGTTCCTCAAAGCTGTTCATATAACGCGTGATGGTAAATACCTCCTTTTGAATGCAGGAAGGTATTACTGTGCAGCGATCGGTACGGAACCGCTCACCTGCCTTGATGAACTGTGCGGTGCGGCACTGACTGGGTGCAGCTACATCGGTGAAGGCATCTTTTCCTGCCATTCGCTGACCGGCGGCGCGGTGGATGAGGCAGACCTTGCGGCGTATGTACGTGGAGAGACACCTGCATCGCCGATAGACTTCGGCATGATTACAACGTGGAACGTTGACATCCAGCGGCAGGCGGCCGGCGTCGTTGGCAGCACGGCGGCCACGGCGTTCACAAACCCTGATGCCCTCTGGCATGGCACCGAACGAACGGAGCCATTTTCACCCGGACTGGTATATGTGCCGCACGATGAAGGTGCATATATGCTGGAGGTGGACGGAGAACGCCATATCTATGTCGTTGATCTGCGAAGCGGAGAGCGGAATATGATAGAGGGAGCTTTGTGGCCCGATGTAGATTGGCCATATGCGGAACTTGTGGGCAGCCCGGAGGGCGATAAGCTTGCACTTATCCAGCGGAACGCTACCAATGGCAGCCTGTGCCACCTGTCCGTCATAGATTTCAAAAAGATGCGGCTCTTCGCAATAGAACGCGATACGAAAGAAGTCGGAAATGAGCATTATGCGGACTGGTTTGATAACGACACAATCATGGTGGACAACAATGTAACCGATGAGACGGGGCACAACACCGGCGACAGCTGGTATTATCTATACAGGATCTATTAGTGGATAGAAAGGAGGGTGTAGAGAAGTTCCCTAATGCTGCGAGAAATTCTCTCGCGGCAGTTTCCACCTGTACGCCGCCCTGCCGCCATGCTATGATGTGCCTGTACTTAAGGCGTCAAGCATTTAGGTCGGAGCAGAGCAGGCACGGGTGGAAGGCTATCAACAGCTTTTCGCTCTGATTAAGAACTCGAAGTATGTCAAAATGCGCCTCCCGAAAAACGGGCGGTCGTCAGAATTGAACAATACTGCAAACGCAGGAAGGATCGTATGAAGCCGAAACGGCAGGAAGATTCTTCCTGCGTTTTTGCTTACTATTTTGTCGCGGCACTTGCCATCGCCGCGATACCGCAGGAAAAGAAGGAGCACCGAAATCAATTCGGTGCAGATCAGGAAAAAGAAGTTTTGTAAAAGCCGTCGGGACGATACGGCAGGAAAATCGTCAAGGGAGAGGCAAGCTCCCGCCCCTGTATGCCGCAGTCAGAGTGCGGTGCCGGTCGTACGGGGTATCGCGCATTCCCCGATTCGTCGCCGGGCGGATCACAGGACACCGGCGGAGCCTTCCGCAGCCGAGTTCAGCGGCCTGTTGTCCGCCACCGCTCCACCGGAGCAGGGCATATTTGCCCCATGTGGCAGCGTACTGACCTGGTACAAGTAAAGAGAGACAGACATACGGGCAGACCTCGAAAAACACACAGCACCAAGGCTTTCCGCCTGCGGCAGTCTATCATTTCTGCGGAGATACGCCGGAAATGGCTCTCCTCGCCAACGGGTGAAGTGCGTCCATCTGAACACGACTACGATTACAAGGAGATTTCTTTATATGACCACAAAAGGCATTTACCACACCCTCGTTACCCAGTTGAACAAGCTGGCTCGCCACAACCGACAGGGCAGCTTCCGCACGAAAGACCGCTACTACGAGGCGGTCAAGCGTTTCTGCGCCTACCTCGCCGCCCACTACCACCTGCAAAAGCTGGAGAACATCAGCGGCAAGCATCTGGTGAGCTACGTCCTCTATTTGCAGGAGCAGGGCAAGTCAGCCAGCACCATCAAGACCGACCTATCTGCTATCCGATTCTTCCACGATAAGATGTCCCATCCCCGTTATGCGCTGCCGGGCAATGAAGAGCTGGGCGTCGCCTTGGAACGCCGCCACTTCGGGCAGCAGGACCGCACATGGACGAACCCGGAGTTCGGCAAGCTGATTGGCCGCGCCATGGCGGAGGAGCGGGAGGACTACATCCTCGCCCTGTATTTGGCTCGCTATGCCGGTCTGCGTATCCACGAGTGCTTCCGCATGGACACCGCTGCGGCGGAGCGTGCGCTGCGCGAAAACGCCCTCACCGTGAAAGGCAAGGGCGGTAAGGTGCGTATCGTCCCCATCGAGGACGACCGTATCACGATGATGCTGCAAAGGTTGCTGGAGAAAACCGAGCGCGGCCACAAGCTGTTGGTGCAAGATGGCGTTCCCACTGACCGGGCCATCAACGGCATGCAGCAGTTTATCCTCCGCCACCGTGACGCCATCTGCGATCCCGCAGCGCAGGACAGACGCATTACCTTCCATGGACTGCGGCACACCTACGCCGCCGAAAAGTACACCGCCCTCGTCAACGGCGGCATGACGCCCTTGGACGCCCACTTCATCGTGTCCCGCCTACTGGGACACGAGCGGCCCGATGTGACGAACATCTATCTGGCGTCCGTGAAGGGAGGGACTGCCCGTGGAGAATAAGTATCGCGACCTGCATGACCTTCCCATGACACTGCGGGTGGAGGACTTAATGCCTATCCTCGGCATTGGACGCAACACTGCCTACGAACTGATCCGCAGCGGACAGATACGAAGCGTCCGTGTCGGAAGGCAGATTCGTATTCCGAGAGAGGCTTTGCTGGAGTTCCTGCGGAAGTAAACCTCTTCGTCGCAGAAATAAAACTTGCACAACAGCCGCGCGGGATATATCATGGAGGTGGTACATTCCGCGCGGCGGAAAGGAGCGTATATGCCGCGTGCAAAGACAGGAAAAGGAGCCGGCGGCGCCGGTTCTATCAGAAAAATCACAACAACAAGGAACGGAAAAACCTACACCTACTGGCAGGGCCGCTACACGGAGGGCTTCGACCCCGGCACGGGCAAGCAGATCCAGCGCAGCATCACTGGCAAGACGCAGAAGGAAGTGGCACAGAAGCTGAAGCAGGTAACGCTGGATATTGATAACGGTGTGTATCATGCGCCGTGCAAGCTGACATTGGCCCAATGGCTGGAGATATGGTCAAAGACCTACTTGGGCGGCGTGAAGCCCAGAACGGCACACATCTATAAATCCGATATCAGGCTGCACATTCTGCCAGCGTTGGGTGCGGTGCGGTTGGAGGCGTTGAACGCGCCGATGATACAAGCCTTTTACAACGCGATGGGAGAGCCGTCCGAGCAGAATCCGGAGGGCCTTTCCGCGAAAACGGTAAAGAATGTCCATGGTGTTCTCCACAAAGCACTTCAACAAGCGGTACTGATCGGTTATCTGCGGTACAACCCTGCCGATGCCTGTATCCTGCCGCGGATAGAGCGCAAGAAGATCAAGCCCTTTGATGACGCGCAGATCACCGCGTTTCTGGCCGCTATACAGGGAAACCGCTTTGAAACACTGTTTATCCTGACGCTGTTCACCGGTATGCGTGAGGGCGAGGTACTGGGCCTGACGTGGGACTGCATTGACTTTCATACAGGTATCATCTCTGTGGAAAAGCAAATGCAGTTGCATCAGGACAAGGGGAGCAAGGGCTATGAGCTTGTTTCTCCGAAGAATGGACGAAGCCGCACCTTCGCCGCAGCGCAGACTGTACTGGCCCGGTTGCAGCAGCAGCGCCGATGGCAAATGCAGCAGAAGCTTCTGTTGGGCAGTGACTGGCAAAATCCGGAGGGTCTGGTCTTTACCAACGAGTTCGGGACGCACCTGACAAAGCCGACAGTCTATCGTGAGTACAAGCGCATTGTTGCGGCCATCGGTTGTCCCAATGCCCGTTTCCACGACCTGCGCCATTCCTACGCAGTTGCCGCGATCCGCGCCGGAGACGACATTAAAACAGTGCAGGGTAATCTGGGTCACGCCACAGCGGCCTTTACGCTGGACGTATACGGCCATGTGACTGACCAGATGAAGCGCGAAAGTGCCGACCGCATGGAGCGTTTTATCCGTACAGTTTCCGCCGGTTGACCCAATAAGGCTAAAAATAAGGCTAAAACCTGTTTTCGGGCATGAAAAAGCTCCCGAAACACAGGTGTTTCGGGAGTTTTGGTTGTCATAACTCAACACTATAGATTTTTTGAAATTTGCTTTCAAAAAATCGTCGTATGACAGCAAGAAAACCTTGATGTGCAACGCTCACTTGTCTTTCGGCTTTTCCGTTGTGCCGGAGACTGCGCCCTCCAGCAGGTCCGTTACGACCTGATTGAGCTGTGCGGCGTTCTTGGGTGTGATGACAGGAACACCGAGACCATCCCAAAATTTGTGTAAACCTCCGATGTGGTGTAGAATAGAAGCACC
>URST01000042.1 GCA_900550585.1 uncultured Eubacteriales bacterium | reverse complement strand
TGCGGGCGATCTTGTCGATCTCATCCACATAGATGATGCCCCGCTCGGCCAGCTCCACATCGAAGTCCGCCGCCTGCAGGAGACGCAGCAGGATGTTCTCCACGTCGTCGCCCACATAGCCGGCCTCCGTCAGCGTGGTGGCATCGGCGATGGCGAAGGGCACCTTCAGCACCCGCGCCAGCGTCTGGGCGAACAGCGTCTTGCCGGAGCCGGTAGGCCCGATCATCAGGATGTTGCTTTTTTGCAGCTCCACATCCTCGTGTCCGCCGAAATAGATGCGCTTATAGTGGTTGTACACGGACACGGACAGGGCGATCTTGGCCCCCTCCTGCCCGATGACGTACTGATCCAGCACCTCTTTGATCTGCTGGGGCGTGGGGAGGTCCTCCACACTCTCGAAGCCCTCGTCCATCGCCGCGCTGTACCCGTCGTCCAGGATGGACATGCACAGCTGCACGCACTCGTCGCAGATGCGCACGCCGGGGCCCTGGATCATCCGGTGTACCTGTCCCTCCGACTTGCCGCAGAACGAGCAGCGCAGGGACTTTTTTTCTTCCGCCATGCTTTTACCTCTTATAAATGACCTTATCCACCAGGCCATACTCGCGGGCCTCCTCGGCGATCATCCAGTGATCCCGCTCGGAGTCCGCCTTCACCTGCTCCACCGGCTTGCCGGTATTCTCGGACAGGATCTTGTTCAGACGCTGCTTGATCTTCAGGAAGTGCTCCACGTCGATCTCCATGTCCGTCACCTTGCCCTGCGTACCTGCGGAGGGCTGATGGATCATGATCTCGGCATTGGGCAGCGCGATGCGCTTGCCCTTGGTGCCGGAGGACAGCAGGAACGCGCCCATGCTGGCGGCCATGCCGATGCAGATGGTGGACACGTCGCACTTGATATACTGCATGGTGTCGTAGATAGCCATGCCCGCGGTCACGCTGCCGCCGGGGCTGTTGATGTACATCTGGATGTCCTTATCGGGATCCTGCGCCTCCAGATACAGCAGCTGCGCCACGACCAGGCTGGCGGTGGTATCGTTCACTTCTTCACCCAGGAATACGATACGGTCGTTGAGCAGACGGGAGAAAATGTCATAGGACCGCTCACCGCGGTTGGTCTGCTCCACAACATAGGGGACTAAGCTCATAAAATAAACCTCCTGTAAAAGATAGCTACCAGATTATACCCACCCGCATATGATTTTCAAAAGCGCTCTCTCTTATTCCGCGTCTTTCTTGGCGGTTTTCTTGGCAGCCGGCTTCTTCTCGGCCTTTTCGCCATCGGCCTTCTTGGCAGCAGCCTTCTTGGCGGGCTTCTTCTCCACGATCTCGCCCTTCTCCTCCAGCTCGGCCTTCTCCTCGGCAGGCGCCACGGCCACGGCGTTGTCCGCCACCAGCTTCACGACATTCTCGCGGATGACCTGCTCCTTCACGTCCTCGGGACGCAGGTACTTCTTCACGGTGTCCAGATCCATGCCGTACTTCTCAGCCACGGACTTCATCTCGTTCTCCACGTCCTCGTCGGAGGCATCCAGGCCCTCGGCCTTGATGATGGCCTCCACGGCCAGATCCATCTTCACCTGCTCCGCGGCGGGGCCGTCAGCCTGCTTGCGGAAATCGGCCTCGGTGGTGCCGGTCATCTGCAGATACTGGTCGAAGGGGATGCCCTGGGACGCCAGCTGCTGCTTGAACTGCTCCATCATGCGCTCGGCCTGCAGCTCCACCATCTCCTGGGGGATGTCGGCCTCCACGCCCTCGGCCACCTTGGCCATCAGCACATCCTCAAAGGCGCGCTGGGCGGCCTCGGTGCGCTCGGCGGTCATCTTCTTCTTGATGTCGGCCTTCAGGTCCTTCAGGGTGTCGAACTCGGACACGTCCTTGGCGAACTCGTCGTCGATGGCGGGCACTTCCTTGACCTTCACCTCGTTGACCTTGACGTGGAACACCACGGGCTTGCCGGCCAGCTCGGGGGTGTAGTTCTCGGGGAAGGTGATGTCGATGTCCTTCTCCTCGCCGGCCTTCATGCCGATGAGCTGCTCCTCAAAGCCGGGCACGAAGCTGCCGGAGCCGATCTCCAGATCGAAGTTCTCGCCCTTGCCGCCGTCGAAGGCCACGCCGTTGTCGAAGCCCTCGAAGTCGATGTCGGCGGTATCGCCCTTCTTGACGGCGCGCTCCACGGACACCAGACGGCTGTTGCGGTCGGCCATCTCCTTCAGGCGGGCGTTGACATCGGCAGAGGCCACCTTGACCTCCGCCTTGGGGGCCTCCAGGCCCTTGTACTGGCCCAGCTTCACCTCGGGATACACGGCCACGGTGCACTTGAACACCACGCCGTCCTTGGTGCAGGACTCCAGCTCCACCTGGGGATAACCAACAGTCTCCAGACCCTGCTCCTTCACGGCGTCCTCGTAGGCGTCGGGCAGGATGATATTGACAGCCTCCTCGTAAAAGACCTCGGCGCCGTACATCTTCTCGATGATCTTGCGGGGGGCCTTGCCGACACGGAAGCCGGGTACGTTGATCTTACCGCGCATCTTCAGATACGCCTTGTTGACGGCGGCCTCGAACTCCTCGGCGCTCGTCTCGATGGTCAGAGCAACTCTGCTCTTTTCCAGTTTCTCGCAGCTTTTCACAGTCATTTGTTTATTCCTCCGTTCCGCATCGGCCTGTTTTCATAGCAACACCAATGCAATATAGTATGATAACAGAAAACAATGGGAATTTCCACTGTTTTTTCTCTTATTCGCAAATTTTTTTAGGGATGAAATCCAGCCAGTCCCCGGCCACCAGCGAAAACTCCGTGCCGTAGTGCATCCCCTCCAGCGCCCGCTTGTGGCTGGCGCCGTGAAGATGGCCGTAAAAGCACCGCTTCACCCCGTACCGCTGCAAAAGCCGCAGGATCTCCGGGCACTCGTAGCCCTGGTACAGCGGCGGATAGTGCAGGAAGCACAGCTTTTCCCGGTCCCCCGCCGCCTGCAGGGATGTCTCCAGCCGTCCGGCCTCCCGGGCCAGCATCTTGCCGTTGTGGGTGCCCTCGCTGTCCAGCTCGTAAAACCAGCCCCGGGTGCCACACAGGGCCTTGTCCCCATAGAACAGGCAGTTGTTGTGCAGGATCTCAAAGGAGTCCAGCCCGTGCTGGTCGAAGAACCGCTGCATCTTGGAGGCGGTGTTCCACCAGTAGTCGTGGTTGCCCTTCATCAATATCTTCTTTCCCGGCAGGGCGTGGATGAACTGAAAGTCCGCCAGCGACTCCTCCAGGCTCATGCCCCAGCTGAGGTCGCCGCACAGCACGGTGACGTCGTCCTCGTGCAGCGGCGCGAACCCCGCTCTGATCTTGTCCACATAGCCCTGCCACTTTTCGCCGAAGATGTCCATGGGCTTGTCGCTGTTTAACGACAGATGCAGATCCCCGATGGCGTACAGCGCCATGGCGTCCCTCCTTTCCCCGGCCGCCGTCTCACAGCAGCCTGCGCAGATTGTTCCAGAATATGTCCTCCAGCAGAGGTTTTCCGTACCCCCGCTTCTCCAGCGCCTCGTACAGCCGGGGCACATCCTCCACGCCGCGCATCCCCGCCGCCAGCGCCTCGCAGCCGTCCAGATCGCCGCCGATGCACAGGGTCTTTTCCCCGTCCAGCGCCAGAAAATGCTCCACATGGGCCGTCAGCGCGTCCATGGACGTACCGCCCACAAAGTCCCGGTACAGGTTAAGGCCCACCACACCGCCGGTGTCCCGGATGGCCCGGAACATGTCATCCGTCAGGTTCCGCCGGTGAGGACACAGCGCTCTTGCGTTGGAGTGGGACGCCACCATGGGGCTTTCCGTCATGCGGAACAGATCCCAGAAGCCGGGATCGGACAGGTGGGACACGTCGGCGTAGACGCCCAGATGCTCCATCTCCCGGATGAAGTCTCTACCCTGTACCGAAAGACCCCGATCCGGTTCCTCGGCGCAGCTGCCGCTGAGGGCGTTGGCGTTGTTCCACACCGGGTTCACAAAGCGCACGCCCCAGTCCGCCGCGGTGTGCAGGTTTTCCACTTTACAGTCCAGCAGATCCGCGCCCTCCACGCTGAGGAACGCCGCCGTTTTCCCGGCCAGCGCCGCCGCGTCCGCCTCCGCGCCGGTGCGGCACAGCGCGGCCATGTCAGCGTTCTCCGCCAGCTCCCGCAGGAACCAGCCGTGCATCTCCCGGCACCGCTGCCACGCCGTTCCCGCCGGCAGCGCCTTCACATCGTCGTACAGGGCGAAGAACTGTCCCCGCCGGGCAAAGCCCCGGCTCCGCTCCAGATCGACGTGCCCGCCGTTCTGCCGCAGGCTGCCGCCGCTCTGGAAATAGGCCCGCTGCTCCGCCTCCGTGTCGCCGTAGCCGTCCACCGGCTCTGTCACCATGCAGCGCCAGATGGTGTCGCAGTGGGCGTCAAAATATGGTATCGCCATGCTGTCACTCCCCTATTCAAAGGCGTTTTCCAGATATTCTATGCGGGCGTTCTCGCGGCTGTAAGGGCTGTCCGCATAGACCTCCGCCACATCGAACCGGGCGGGACAGTCCAGCTGCTTCTCACTGAGATAGTGCAGCGCTGTCCTTTTCAGCCGCTTCTGCTTGGCCGGGGTCACATACTCCCGGGGCAGGCCCATGTCCGTGTTGGTGCGGGTCTTGACCTCCACGAAGCACAGGGTATCCCCGTCCCACGCGATGAGGTCGATCTCTCCGAACCGGCATTGGTAGCTGTGAGCCGCCAGCCGGTATCCCCGCTGCCGCAGGTAGTCCGCCGCCAGCGCCTCGCCCCATGTACCCTCGGCCCGTCCGCCTTTTTCCGGCGCAGACCGCGCCCCGCTCATCGCTTTGCCTTCCACTTTTTCAGGAAGCTCCGCCGATGCTCCGGGCAGGGGCCGTACTTGTCCAGCATCTCATAGTGCAGCTTGGTGCCGTAGCCCTTGTGCCGGGCGAACTGGTACTGGGGGTATGCCTTGTCCAGCACCTCCGTCACATAGCGGTCACGGCTGACCTTGGCCAGCACCGATGCCGCCGCGATGGACGCGGATATCCCGTCGCCGCCCACGATACACCGGTGCGCCGTGGTGATGGCGGCGCTGTGTCCCTTGTCACGGTTGCCGTCGATGAGCGCCAGATCCGGCGTCACAGACAGGCCGTCTATGGCCATCTGCATGGCCTTCATCCGGGCGCTGAGGATGTCCGTCTCGTCGATCTCCGACGCCTCCATCCGCGCCACCGACCACGCAACGGCCTGCTCCTGTATCAGCGGGAACAGCTTTTCCCGCTTTTTCTCCGTCAGCTTTTTGGAGTCGTTCAGCTCCGGCAGGTCGCAGTCCTCCGGCAGGATCACTGCCGCCGCGTACACCGGCCCCATCAGCGGTCCGGCGCCGGCCTCGTCCACGCCGCACACCGCCGCAAAGCCCTCGGCCGCAGCCTGCCGTTCGTATGTCCACAGCTCCGGCGTCTCTCTCATTTTTCGCAGTCCTCCGCCGTCTCCAATGTAAAGCGTCCCAGCTTGCCACCTCGGAACTCATCCAGCAGGATGCGGGCCATGCGCTCGGTGTCCACCTGCGCCCCCCGCATGAGGAAGCCCCGCTTCCGTCCCGCCTTTTCCAGCAGGTCATAGCCGCTGTCCCCCTCCTCCACGTCGATCTTGTATCGCTCCCGCAGCACATCGGCGTAGTGTAAGGCCAGATAGTCCATCAGATAGCAGGCCAGCTCCTCGATGTCCAGCACATCATCCTTGATAGCGCCTGTAAAGGCCAAGCGCTTGCCAACCTCTGTGTCATCGAACTTTGGCCACAGGATGCCGGGGGTATCCAGCAGCTCCAGCGTGGCATCCACCGGCACCCATTGCTTGGAGCGGGTGATGCCGGGCCGGTCCTCAGCTTTGGCAGTCCTGCGCTTGGCCACCTTGTTGATAAACGTGGATTTCCCCACGTTGGGGATGCCCAGCACCATAACGCGGACGGTGCGGCCCACCTGCCCCTTCTCGGCGTAGGCCGCCAGCTTCTCCCGCAGCAGCTCCCGGACGGCGGCGGCAAAGCGCTCCGTGCCCACGCCGCCCTTGGCGTTGGCCTCCAGCACCGCAAAGCCCTGTGCCCGAAAGGCCGCGGCCCATTTCTTCGTCTCGGCGGGGTCCGCCTGATCCACCCGGTTCAGCACCACCAGACGGGGCTTGCCCGCCGTCAGCTCGTCCACGTCCGGGTTGCGGCTGGACTGGGGGATGCGGGCGTCCACGATCTCGCAGACGGCATCCATGTGGCCGATCTCGGCGGCGATCATCCGTTTGGTCTTTGTCATGTGGCCGGGAAACCAGCTGAGCCCTTCGATCTGCACGGCGCACACCTCCTCTGGTAAAATTTACCGTTCATCATGTATACATCATGCATACATGATGAAGCATCTATTTCCGGTTTTTTCGTTCATGATGCATTTACAGCAGTTTGCAGCAGTATAACATATTTTTCCGCCTGTTGCAAAGGGGAAAAAGACGGCAAAAAGCGCCCACGGACGTGGGCGCTTTTCTGATCTCGGTGATCGCTTACAGCTTCTCGCGGATCTTGGCTGCCTTACCGACGCGGTCACGCAGGTAGTACAGCTTGGCGCGGCGGACATAGCCGTGACGCACCGTCTCGATCTTCTCGATGGAAGGAGAGTGGACGGGGAACACCTTCTCCACGCCGACGCCGTAGGACAGGCGGCGGACGGTGATGGTCTCCTCGATACCGCCGTGCTTCTTGGCGATGACAGTGCCCTCAAAGACCTGGATACGCTCGCGGGCGCCTTCCTTGACCTTCACATGCACGCGGACGGTGTCGCCCACCAGCACCTGGGGCACTTCCTTCAGCTGCTTCTCGTTCAGAGCCTTGATGAGATCCATGGATTCTTTCCTCCTGATAATATAGGTGTTCATGCCGCTGTTTATGTGGTGTTCGCACCTTTCGGAACACCGGCGACAGAGGACCGCCCTTTTTACGCCATGATAGAATAGCACAGAAATTCGGAAAAAGCAAGGGGAATTTTACATTTTTTGCGGCTTTTGCGGCAGCCTTCGCGGCGGCGGCACTGCGGACGCCCGCCGGTCAGCGGAAGTCGCGGCCCTCCGCGTCCAGAATGGCGCGGCGGCGGACCCTGAGGAAATCCGGGGTCAGCTCCGGCAGATACCGCTCCACCGCTTTCTCCAGCAGCTTTGGATTCAGACCGGGATTCTGGGCCAGCACCGTCACCGTGCCGGTGACGACGCCCTCCCCCTCTGTAAAGGAAAACTCCTTTATCATAGGTGCTATATCAACATCCGCCAGCTCCTTGCGCTTGGTGCGCTTCTGGATCACCAGCTCCGGACGGCCCAGCAGCTCTGTCAGGCGGGCGGCGGCGTTTTCCGGCACGCCGTCGTCGTACTCCAGCGTCAGGTCGGCCCGGAGGTACGTCAGGTCCCGGACGGGACGGACGGCGGGATAGCAGTCCAGCACCCGCAGGCCGCTGGGCATGCCGGTGTTCAGCTTCTCCGCGATGCCGCGGCCGTCGGTATCCTGCGTCACCTCAAAGTCCAGCAGCTCGCATTCGCTGGACTGACCCACCGGCAGGGGCAGGACGATGGAGATGATGGGATGGGGGTGGTAGCCCTGGGAGTGCTTGATATCCAGCTCCGTCCGGGGAAAGGCCCGCTGGAACGTGCGCAGCAGGTCCAGATGGGAGATGTAGGAGGCCTGTGCCTCCTTTATAAATAACAGACGCAGCTTAGACATCGCAGGTCCCTCCTACCAGCAGATTGGCGCCGCAGCCGTTGCAGTGGGTGCGGCAGTCCGGCGTGGTCACGGACTCGTAGGCCTTATGGCGCTCCCGCAGCAGGTACTTCTCCGTGACGCCGGAGGAGATCATGCTCCAGGGCATCAGCTCGTCCTCCGGACGGGTGCGGTTGGCGTAGAAATGTGGGTCAAGACCGCACTCGTCAAAGGCCTCCAGCCAGCGGTCCAGAGAGAAATACTCCTCCCATGCGTCAAGCTTTGCGCCTTTACGCCACGCTGTTTCCAACACTTTGCCGAGACGGCGGTCGCCCCGGGCCAGCACGGCCTCCAGAAAGCTGGTGTCGGAGTCGTGCCAGTTGTAGGTGACAGTCTTGGTCTTGATGGCCTCCCGCAGCAGCGCCACGCGGCGCTCGTACTCCTGCTTGGATATCTGCGGCTCCCACTGGAAGGCGGTGTGGGGCTTGGGGACGAACCAGCTGGTGGACACGGTGATGCGGACGCCCCGCTGCTTGTTCTGGGCGCTCTCCCGCCAGGCGTGCATGACGCGGGCGGCCACATCGGCGATGCCCAGCACATCCTCGTCCGTCTCCGTGGGCAGGCCCAGCATGAAGTAGAGCTTCACGGCGCTGTAACCGCCGGCAAAGGCGGTGCGGCAGCTTTGCAGCAGGTCATCCAGCGTCACGTTCTTGTTGATGACATCCCGCAGGCGCTGGGTGCCGGCCTCCGGCGCAAAGGTGAGTCCCGTCTTGCGGCCCTTGGCCAGACGCTGCATCAGCGCCATGGAGAAGTTGTCCGCCCGCAGGGACGGCAGGGACAGGCTGACGTGGCGCTCATCGCAGAACGGCTCCAGCTCGTCGCACAGGCTGGTAAGGGGCGGGTAGTCGCTGGTGGACAGGCTGGAGAGCGTCACCTCCTGATAGCCGGTGTCGTCGCAGGCGCGGACGCAGTAGTCGGCGCACAGGTCCCGGCTGCGGTTCCGGACGGGGCGGTAGACATAGCCCGCCTGACAGAAGCGGCAGCCGCGGATGCAGCCGCGGAACAGCTCCAGCGTCACGCGGTCCTGCACGATCTCCGTGCTGGGAACGATGGTCTTTACGGGGAAATAGGACTTGTCCATATCGTGGACGATGCGCTTGGTCACTCTGGCCGGAGCGCCGTCCAGCGGGGTGATGGCGGCCACGGTGCCGTCATCGTGGTACGTCACGTCGTACAGGCTGGGGACATAGATGCCGTCCAGCCCGGCGGCGGCCCGGAGGAACTGCTGTCTGCTCCAGCCCTCCCGGCGGGCGGTGCGGTGCAGCTCCACCAGCTCCACAGTGACATCCTCCCCCTCGCCGAGGCTGACAAGGTCGATGAAGTCGGCCAGCGGCTCGGCATTGTACATGGCGGTGCCGCCGGCGATGACCAGCGGCGTCAGGCCGGTGCGCTCCGCCGTGTGGAGGGGGATGCGGGCCAGATCCAGCATGTTCAGGATGGCGGGGAACGCCATCTCATAGCCCACGGAGAAGGCCACGATGTCAAAGTCGGTGATGGGGTCGCCGGACTCCAGCGCGAAAAGAGGCATATCCGCCCGGCGCAGTTCCTCCTCCATGTCGCCCCAGGGTGCGAACACCCGCTCGCACCAGACGCCGTCCATTTCGTTCATGACGCCGTAGAGGATGCGCATACCCAGATTGGACATGCCGATCTCGTAGGTGTCCGGGAAACAGAAGGCGATGCGGGTGTCCACCTGCGCCTTGTCCTTTAGCACGGCGTTGTATTCGCCGCCCACATAGCGGGCGGGCTTCTGCACACGGGGCAGGATGCGTTCCAGTCGTTTATCCACGGTGATTCTCCTTGCGGTGTATTTCAGTAACAGCTTATTTTACCTGCTTTTCGGCGGTTTGGCAAGGCGGCGGGGCAAAAAAAGTTCCGGCGGCAGGCTGCGGTACACCAGCCACAGAGCGCCCAGCAGCAGAAAAAGGCCGCTGCCGGTGGTGGTCACCAGCCAGAGGCACAGCAGGAACAGGGCCGAGGACGCTGCCAGCCCTACGGCGGCAGCCACCCGGTCGGCGGTGTACGGCTCCGTCAGATAAGCGGTGAGCAGCCAGAGGATGCGTCCGCCGTCCATGGGACGGACGGGCAGCAGGTTCAGCACGCCCAGCACCATCTGCGCCCCGGCGAACAGGGACAGCTCGTCCCGTCCGGCAAGACTCAGCAGCACCCACAAAAGCAGGTTCATCAGCGGGCCGGCGGCGGCGCTCAGCAGCTCCGCGCCGTAGGACAGGCGGTGCAGCTCAGGGGCGTACAACGAGGCGCCAAGACCAGTGAGGGTAAAGCAGGCGGTACGGACGCCGCACAGGCGCAGCACGGCGTAATGGGCCAGCTCGTGGAGAAACGCGGCCAGCAGCAGCGCCGCCAGCAGCGCGGGGGTATCGGTGAGCAGCAGAAAAAAAGCCGGCGTCAGCAGCGCGGAGGGCCGGACGCGGACAGTGAGGTCACCGGAACGGCACATAGTAGATGGGGTTGAGGTATGTACTGCCGCAGTGCAGTTCGAAGTGGAGGTGGGGGCCGGTGGCGCGGCCCGTCTCCCCCACCTCCGCGATGGGGTCGCCGCAGGACACCTGCTGCCCGGTGGAGGCGGTGATACGGGTGCAGTGTGCATACAGGGTGGTATAGCCGTTGGGGTGGGACACGGTGACGTAGCGCCCCAGGTCGCTGCTCTCCCCCACGGCGGTGACGGTGCCGTCAGCGAAGGCGGACACCACCGCGCCCTCCTCCGCGGCGATGTCCAGCCCGTAGTGAAAGCGGCTGCCCCCCGCCAGCGGGTCGGTGCGCAGGCCGAATCCGGAGGAGAGCTGCCCCGTCACCGGCGGGGCGTAGGCGAAGCCCAGCACCCGCTGGAGCAGGTCTGTGTTGGCGGGCTGGACCTCCGGGGTGTACACCGCCGCCGTCTGGGCAGGGGCCTCCGACGGGGCGGAGGGGCCGAACACGGCGGTGTAGGCGTCGTTGAGCGCGCCGCCGATGGCACCCTCCTCCGAAAAGGCGCGGCCCGCGGCGGAGAATACCTCCACGAAGTCGGTGTCCGCGCCCAGCAGATCCAGCAGGCGGGTGCGGTAGCGGTCCAGTACGTCGGGCATCAGGAGCTTGACGGCGATGGCCACCACCAGCACCATACCGCTGAACAGCAGCTGGAGCATGCGGCGCTTATCCCGCGGCGAGACGGGCTTCGGGGCCGTGGACTTTGATGCGGCACGGCGCGGCGGCGGGGTCGTGCCGCTGCGGCGCTGTACGGCGGTGCGGACGCGGGCGCGGTAGGCCGCGCGGCGGGCGGGCGGGGATGTGGAACGCTGGGACATGAGGCTGCACCTCCCTTTCGGCACAGTGTATGCCCGCCTGTCCGGCGATAGACGCCGAACTACCGCGGGAAGGCGGGAAATTTTCCTTGACAGCGGGCGCGATAGCGCCTATAATGGAACGGCTGACGGGGTGTAGCGCAGCTGGTAGCGCGCTTGGTTCGGGACCAAGAGGCCGGGGGTTCAAGTCCCCCCACTCCGACCAAAGAAGAAAGACACGCTTGGGGCACCCTCCGTAAGGAAGGTGCCCCAACTGCTTTACATTTGACTCCTTTTCGGATTGTGTTGTCACAATCCGATGCTCGCTATCCCTATGGACTCGGTGACGTATGCTTCGTATTATTTGTTTATAACTTCTTTGTACCAAGTTGGAACGGGTTTTGTCATATTATCATACCAACTTAGTACATCTTTTGCTTGATTTACCATTACTTGAATTTTGCTCTGACCAAAAGGAATTGCCCAAGGCACAGAAGATAAAGTATTACTGCTGATATAAAGTGCGAGCAACTCCCAAAACTGAACCGGCACATCATTATCGAAGTACCCGTTTACCATTCCGGTTGCAAATAAAGGAGCAGCTTGAGCACACCACACAATGCGGTTAAATTCTTCCCACGGATCTCCAAAGTCATTTCTGTTAAAATCAATAATGTAAAGTTGCTTATCATTCCCTATCATCATATTGCCGATATGATAATCTCCGTGCTGATAAGTTCGAGGGCGACCGCTGAGTAAATATCTGCGAGCATTAATGTAATCAATGAAGGCTTGCCCATTTTCGTACTTGATAGGACATTCTTTATACATTTTGATTTTGCGGTCTGCTTTACGATTAAAGTAAATTTCCCAATCTTCTATTCCTTTGGGAGCTGGGATTTTGTGAATCTCCTTCAGTATTCTTCCCGCTTCAAAACCATAAGAATATTGTTCTTCGCATGTTAAATTATGTACATTTTCTTCTACATCAACGCCATCTATCCAAGTTTGAATAGAATAAACTCCTTCATCAGATGTACCGAACTCTAAAGGTTTGCACATTGGCACACCGAGAGTTGCTACCTGACTCATAAGTTCATATTCACTTTTCTTTCTGTCATACTGTTCAATCGGAGAAACACGAAGCAAAAATCTTTTTCCTTGTTCGTCAGTAAGACAGTATTTTTTATCTTCTGACCAACCTTTATCTATTAGTTGCTTTGTAATAAACTTATGTTGTGGCACAGTCTTTCCCTCCTTCAGATAGCAAATAGTTATTTGCTATCTGAAAATTATTATATCATAAAATGATTTTTCCGCAAACCAGTCATTTTGACGACTTACAAAAGCAAAAAGGGAAACGACTTCCTTGCGGAGTGTTTCCCTTTTGCGTGTCTTTCTTTTTTGCTCTGCGGCAGGCGACAGAATCGTGCAGCTTATGGCTGATATCTGAAAATTTGTCAGCCATGCTTACAAAAAGTCTTGCGATTCCCGTTAAAATGCGTTAAGATAAGGGGCGTTGAACGCGGCGCAGAACAACGCCGCAAGAAAGAGAATTCGCAAAAAAGGAGAGTCTATCACAATGGAGCGCATTTTCCACCTGAAGGAGAACGGCACCACCGTCAAGACGGAGATCCTGGCCGGTCTGACTACCTTCATGACCATGGCGTACATCATCGCCCTGAACCCCAACCTGCTGACCAACTTCGCCGTGGACACCCCCCTTTGGAACGGCGTGTTCCTGGCCACCTGCATCGCCAGCGCCATCGGCACGGTGACCATGGCCTTCCTGGCCAACAAGCCCTTTGTCATGGCCCCCGGCATGGGTCTGAACAGCTTCTTCGCCGTGGTGGCCGGCAACGTGGCCGCCATGCTGCAGACCGACTACACCAGCGCCTTCCAGGCTGTGCTGTGCATCATTCTGGTGGAGGGCATCGTGTTCCTGCTGCTGAGCGTATTCAATGTCCGGGACAAGATCGTCAGCGCCATCCCTCTGGGTGTGCGGCTGGGCATCGGCCCCGCCATCGGCCTGATGCTGATGAACATCGGCCTGGGCTCCAACGTGGGCATCTACGCCGAGGGCAATGGCTACGCCAGCCCGTTCTATGTGCTGCGCGACTTCTTCGGCGCCATGACTCCCAGCGTCATCAAGGGCCACATGGGCAAGGAGTACAGCACCATGGTGCTGACCGTTGTGACCATGTTCATCGGCCTGTTCATCATCATCCTGCTGGCCAAGAAGGGCGTGAAGGCCGCCGTGCTCATCGGCATGCTGGCCGCGTCCGTCATCTACTGGGCGGGCAGCTTCCTTTTCCTGCAGATGAACCCCTTTGCCTCGCTGGAGGGCGCGTCCTTCCTGCCCCCGTTCCACGACATGGCGGAGACGACGCTGTTCAAGTTTGATTTCAGCGACTTCTTCCGCATCGGCTGGTTCACCGCCATCAGCCTGATCATCACGTTCTGCATGATCGACATGTTCGACACCATCGGCACGCTGGTGGGCACCGCATCCCGCGCCGGCATGACCGACAAGGACGGCAACATGCCCCAGATGAAGGAGGCTCTGCTGTCCGACGCCGTGGGCACCGTGGCCGGCGCCTGCTGCGGCACGTCCACCGTCACCACGTTCGTGGAGTCCGCCTCCGGCGTGGAGGCCGGCGGCCGCACCGGCCTGACCAGCCTGACCGCCGCGTTCATGTTCCTGGCCTGCATGTTCATTGCGCCGGTGGCCGCCATCATCCCCGCCGCCGCCACCTCCTCCGCCCTGATTTATGTGGGCATCCTGATGCTGCAGGGTCTGAAGAACGTGGACTTCGACGATCTGGACCAGGTGGTGCCCGTGTTCATCATGCTGCTGGCCATGCCCATCTCCGGCTCCATCGGCCACGGCATCGGCCTTGCCATGATCTCCTACACCGTCATCAAGGTGTTCTCCGGCCGGGCCAAGGACGTGTCCGTGCTGACCTACGTCATCGCGGCGCTGTTCCTGGTGAAGTTCTTCGCCGTGGTGTAAGCACCGCATCGTATGCATATCAGAGCGCCGTCTCCCCTCGCGGGAGGCGGCGCTCTATATTATCCAAGAAAATTTCCATATTTCCCGGGAAATTTACCCTTGGCAAACGGCGGAAAGAGGTCTATAATGCCAGCCATAGAGAGGAAAAGCCGAAGAAAAGGAGGCAACACCATGTACTATCAGGTATCGAAGGAGTTCTTTGACAAGCTGCCCAACGCCTGCTTCGGCGCAGTGGCCGTGCGGGGTCTGGACAACACCCACGACATCCCGGAGCTGGAGCAGATGCTGGCGGAGAACGTGGCCGCCTGCGAGACGTATTTCGCCGGGAAGAAGCCCAAGGAGACGGAGGATATCCTCCCCTACCGCGCGGCCTTTACGGCGCTGGGCATCAACCCCAATAAGTTTTTGTGTTCCATTGAGGCGCTGCTGACCCGCATCGCCAAGGGCAAGGGCTTCCCCCACATCAATGCCGCCGTGGATCTGGGCAACGCCGTGTCCATCAAGCACCGGCTGCCCATGGGCGCCCACGATCTGGACACCATCGACGAGGGTCTGGACGTGCGGCTGGCCAGAGAGGGCGACACGTTCATCCCCTTCGGCAGCACCGAGGAGGAGATGCCGGACGTGGGCGAGGCGGTGTACGCCTCCGGCAGTGAGATCCGCACCCGCCGCTGGACATGGCGGCAGTCGGAACGGGGCAAGATCACGGAGGAAACGAAGGCCATCCTGTTCCCCATCGACGGCTTTTCCGATGTGAACGCCGCCGAGGTGCAGGCCGCCGCCGATGAACTGGTGGCGCTGCTGCACAAATACTTCGGGGACGGCATCGAGATCGAGACGGGCACCGTCACCAAGGATGCGCCGCGGTTCGAGTTCTTCAAATAAGGGACAAAAAGAGGCTGCGCCGGTCTGGTGCGGTCTCTTTTTATCCCCCGGCGGGGGTTGCGCGGCGGCGCGGTGCCGTGTAGGATAGAGAAAACGGAGAGGGGGCGCGGGAATGATCGACAAGCAGGACGTGATCGCGTTTTTTGACCGGTGTGCACCGGATTGGGACGCCGGGATGGTGCGGCACGAGCCGGTGATACAGGCCATTCTGGACAACGCGGGGGTAGGCCCCGGCATGCATGTGCTGGATGTGGCCTGCGGCACGGGGGTGCTGTTCCCCGACTATCTGGCACGGGGCGCGGCGGTGACGGGCATCGACATCTCCCCGGAGATGGCCCGGATCGCGGCGGAGAAATTCGCCGGGGAGCCGCGGGTGCGGGTGCTGTGCGGCGATGTGGAGGAGACGGCGTTCCCGGAGCAATTCGACGTGGTGATGGTGTACAACGCCTTCCCCCACTTCCCTGACCCGGCGCGGCTCATCCCACGGCTTGCGGGGCTGGTGAAGCCCGGCGGGCGGCTGTCCGTGGCCCACGGCATGAGCCGGGCGGCCATCGACGGCCACCACAGCGGCGCGGCGCATCCCGTGTCCAACGGGCTGCTGCACGAGGAGGAGCTGCGCGCGCTGCTGGCGCCGTGGTGCGACGTGGATGTGTGCGTATCCGATGAACGGATGTATCAGGTCGCGGGAACGAAACGGACATAAAAGGACGGCGGGCTTTGCCCGCCGTCCTTTTCCCTGTTATTGTGCCAGCAGCGTCTCCAGACGCCCGCGGATCAGGGAGATGAGCCGGTCGTTGTCCGGCATCTCCTTCAGCTCGGCAGGGTCACACAGGGGCGCCAGGTCCTCGGAGAGATAGCCCTCCTCGAACACGTCCAGCCCCGCCTGATAGAGGCAGTCGGCAAAGCGGGTCAGGGCGGTGTTCCCGTCCAGCTCGCCCCGCTTTTTCAGGGCACCGGACCACGCAGCCATGGTGGCCAGCGGATTGGTGGACACCTTCTCCCCCCTGCGCCAGCGGTAGAAGTGGTCGGTGACGGTGCCGTGAGCGGCTTCGTACTCGAAATTGCCGTCCGGCGACACCAGCACGCTGGTCATCATGGGCAGAGAGCCGGAGGCGGCGGCGATGAGGTCGCTCATCACATCGCCGTCGTAGTTCTTGCAGGCCCAAATGATGCCGCCGGAGGAACGGATGACCTTGGCCGCCACGTCGTCGATGAGGGCGTAGCGGTAATGGAGGCCGGCGGCCTCGAAGGCGGCGCGGTACTCCCGGTCAAACACCTGCTGGAACAGGAGCTTGAACGTCTGGTCGTAGTCCTTGGAGATGGTGTCCTTGGAGGAGAACCAGACATCCTGCTTCACGTCCAGCGCGTAGGAGAAGCAGCAGCGGGCAAAGGACAGGATGGAGTCGTCCCGGTTGTGCATGGCCTGCAGGACGCCGGGGCCGGCGAAGTCGTAGACCGTCTGGCGGCTCAGCTCCGCACCGTGGTCATCGGTGAACACCAGCTCCGCTTTGCCGGGGCCGGGGACCCGGTACTCCACGGCCTTGTACAGGTCGCCGTAGGCGTGGCGGGCGATGGTGATGGGCTTTTTCCAGCAGGTCACCACCGGCTTCACCCGGGAGATGAGGATAGGGGCGCGGAACACCGTGCCGTCCAGCGCCGCCCGGATGGTGGCGTTGGGGGACTTCCAGAGCTGCTTGAGGCCGTACTCCTCCTGCCGCTGGTAGTTGGGGGTGATGGTGGCGCACTTGACGCCCACATGCAGGCGCTTGATGGCCTCCGCCGCCTGACGGGTCACGGCGTCCTCCGTCCTGTCGCGGTTGGGCAGGGACAGGTCGTAGTACTCGGTATTCAGGTCCACAAAGGGCTTTATCAGCTGGTCCTTGATCATCCCCCACAGGATGTGGGTCATCTCATCGCCGTCCAGCTCGGCGATGGGGACAGGCATTTTGATCTTTTCCATAGTCACCTCCGGTTCTGCGCGGCGTAGTGGTTCATGAGACAGCCGGTGAGCAGCAGCTCACGCTCCTCCGCGCCGGTGTTTTTCAGGTACAGGGTCACAGGCTGCGTCTCACCGCCGCGGATCAGGACGGCGGGGAACTCCTCATCGCCCCGGGCCACCTTCTCCCGGACACCGGGGACGTAGATAAAGTCGCCGGGGGCGGCGTCGAAGGACGCGCCGGGCGCCAGCGTGAAGGGCAGCATGCCCCAGTTGACGCAGTTGGAGCGATAGCGCTTGGTGGCGAACTCATAGCAGATGTTGGCGCAGCCGCCCAGCACCCGCTGACAGGAGGCGGCCTGCTCTCGGGCGGAGCCGTCGCCGGGCTTGTTGGCGAAGATCACGGAGCCGATGTGCATGCGGGACAGGGCGCTCTCCGGCAGGCGGAGCGCCGTCAGGACGCGCTGCACCTCCGGCGGCACGGTGCCGGCGGCCCGTGCCGCCTCCAGCGCCTGCGCCGCTTTGGCGCGGGGCACATAGTCCGGGTCGCGGCGGGACAGGGCGAACTCCGCCAGCTTCAGGGGGTTGGAGCGGTAGGAGGATGTCTCCCCGGAGGGGATCAGCTCATCGGTGGTGGTGACCTCATCCCGCAGGACGGAGGCCACCTGCATGAGGAGGTCGTCGGACAGGGCGGGAATGGCGGGCCACTCTGCAATGTTGGGGCCGTATTTCAGGGGCGCATCGGGCTGGGCATGGCCGAAGCCGAAGTAGACCCGGCGGTCGTACACGGAGCGGTCAAAGCGGCGCTGCACCGGGGCGGGCGGCGTGTAGTCCACGTCGGCGGCGGAGGTGAGGACGCCGTGGTTCCGGGCGGTGGCAGCGATGGAGCGGGCGTCCATAAGGATGACGCCGGCCAGCTGACCGTCGGCGGGCTTGGAGCCCTCCCGGTTGGGGAAGTTGCGGGTGGTGTGGCGGATGGACAGGCCGTTGTTGGCGGGGACATCCCCCGCGCCGAAGCAGGGGCCGCAGAAGCAGGGCTTGAACAGCGCACCGGAGGCCAGCAGGGACTGCTGGACGCCGTTTTCCATCAGCTCCAGGTTCACGGGAATGGAGGGCGGGTACACCGACAGGGAGAAATAGCCGCTGCCGGTATCGTGACCGGCCAGAATGGCGGCGGCCTCGGCGATGTTGTCGTACATGCCGCCGGCGCAGCCGGCGATGATGCCCTGGTCCACCACCAGTCTGCCGTCCACCAGCTTGTCCGTCAGGTGCAGGCCCGCCTTGCCGCCAAACTGGGCGGCGGCGCGCTTCTCCACCTCGCGCAGGTGGTCGCCGGGGTCGTGGAGCAGGTCACGCAGGGTCACGGCCTCGGAGGGGTGGAACGGCAGGGCGGCCATAGGTTCCATGCGGTCGAGGTCGATGGTGATCATGCCGTCGTAGCAGGCGCCGTCCTGCGGGTGCAGGGCGGTGAACGTCTCCGGCCGTCCGTGGAGGGCCAGATAATCCGCCACGGCTTCGTCCGTCTCCCAGATGGAGCTGAGACAGGCCGTCTCCGTGGTCATAACATCGATGCCGATGCGGTAGTCCATGGGCAGGCGGGACACGGCGGGGCCGGCAAACTCCAGCACCTTATTCTTTACGAAGCCGTTTTTGTACACCGCGCCGCACAGGGCAATGGCCACATCGTGGGGCCCTACGCCGCGGGGCGGCTGGCCGGTGAGCCAGACGAGAATGACCTCCGGCGCGGCGATGTCGTAGGTGTTTTTCAGCAGCTGCTTGACGATCTCGGGGCCGCCCTCCCCCACGCCCATGGTGCCCAGCGCACCGTAGCGGGTGTGGCTGTCGGAGCCGAGGATCATGCGGCCGCAGCCGCTCATCATCTCGCGGGCGTACTGGTGGATCACCGCCTGATTGGCGGGAACGTAGTCGCCGCCGTATTTCACGGCGGCGGACAGCCCGAACACATGGTCGTCCTCGTTGATGGTGCCGCCCACGGCGCACAGGCTGTTGTGACAGTTGGTGAGCACATAGG
>URST01000041.1 GCA_900550585.1 uncultured Eubacteriales bacterium | reverse complement strand
AGGAGCAGCTGCGGCAGAAGCGCAGCATGGCGGAGTACCAGCTGGCCCAGGGCAATCTGGCCCGCGCCCTGAACCGCCTGCGTGTCAGCGGCAGAGGATAAACGTATAGAAAAAGAGCGCTGCGGCTTGGCCGCCGCGCTCTTTTTCTATATGCTCCGTTTTTCAGATGCCCAGCTTCTCCAGCGCCGCCATCCGCAGGCAGATGCAGAACACGGCGATGGCCTGCTCCAGCTCCGCCACCGGCGGCAGGGAGGGGGCGATACGGATATTGCTGTCGTTGGGGTCGATGCCGTAGGGGAACGTAGCCCCTGCACCGGTCATGGTGACGCCCGCCTCCTTGCACAGGGCCAGCGTCCGTCTGGCGCAGCCGGGCATGGTGTCCAGACTGATGAAATAGCCGCCCACGGGCCGCTTGTAGCCCGCAATGCCCAGCGGCGCGATCTCCCGGTCCAGACCGTCCAGCACCGCGTGGAACTTGGGAGCCAGAATGGCCGCGTGCTGCTTCATCAGCGCCAGCGTGTGCGCCCGGTCCTGGAGGAACAGCACATGCCGCAGCTGGTTGATCTTGTCAAAACCGATGGTCTGGATGTTGATGAGCTTCGAGAAGTAGTCGATGTTGGCCTCACTGGCAGCCATCACCGCCACGCCCGCGCCGGGGAACGTTACCTTGCTGGTGGAGGCGAACTCGTACACCATGTCGGCGTTGCCGTACTGGGCGCACAGGCCGATGATGTCGGGGAACGGCACGAAATCGCAGTCGAATTCGTGGATGCAGTAGGCGTTGTCCCACATCAGCATGAAGTCCGGCGCGGCGGGCTTCATGGCCGCCAGACGGCGGACCGTCTCCTCCGAATACACCACGCCCTCCGGGTTGGAGTATTTGGGCACGTTCCACATGCCCTTCACCGCCGGATCGCGGATCAGCTCCTCCACCATGTCCATGTCGGGGCCGCTGGCGGTCATGGGCACGGAGATCATCTCCACGCCGAAGCTGTCCGTCACCTTGAAGTGCCGGTCATAGCCGGGCACCGGGCAGATCCACTTCACCCTGTCCAGCTTGCCCCAGGGCTTCTCACTGTGGAGCAGACCGTGGGTGAACGCCTTGGAGACGGCGTCGTACATCAGCTGCAAACTGGCGTTGCCGCCCACGAACACCTGCTCCGGCTTGCAGCCCAGAATGTCCGCGAACAGCCGCCGCGCCGCGGGGATGCCCGCCACCTCGCCGTAGTTCCGGGTCTCCACGCCGTCGGACACGAACTGCTCCGGCTTCGTCAGCAGCCCGAAAATGGGCGTCACCAGATCCAACTGCTCCCGGCCCGGCTTGCCCCGGGCCATATTCAGCGTCAGGTGCAGCGCCTTGGCGCTCTCGTACTCCGCCTGCAGGGCCGCGTATGCAGCCTGCCGCTCCGGCAATGTCATGTCTGTGTATTTTTTCTCCATGATAAAGGACCTCCGCCGTATTTTTTTGCGATTATACACTGTTTGCCGTCCCTTGGCAATCACTTTTTTCGGATGTCGTAGATGTCCGTCCGCCGTGCCGAAAGGATCGGCAGCTGCCCGCGTATGGCGGACACCTGTGCCATATCCAGCTCCGTCACCACCACTTCCTCGCCGGCGCCGCACTGGCGGAGCACCGTGCCCCATGGGTCGCAGACGATGGAGTGGCCCCACGCCACATAGGACGCCGTCTCGTCCCGGGCGGGGGAGACGCCCACGGTGAACAGCTGCTCATCCACGGCCCGCTGCCGGAACAGCAGCTCCCAGTGGGCCGGGCCGGTGGTCATGTTGAAGGCCGCCGGTACCAGCAGCACCTGCGCACCCTCCAGCGTCATCAGCCGCGCCAGCTCCTGAAACCGCAGGTCAAAGCAGATGCAAAGCCCCATCTTCCCCCACGGCGTGTCGAACACCGTCACCGCGTCGCCCGCCGTCAGGGTGTCCGACTCCCGGAACCGCTGGCCGCCGGCCACATCAATGTCAAAAAGGTGCATCTTCCGGTGCCGGGCCGCGCAGCGCCCGTCGGGGCGGAACACATAGCTGGTGTTGTACACCCTGCCGCCGTCCAGCTCCGGGAGGGAGCCGCCCACCACCCACAGGCCGTTTTCCGCCGCGGCCCGGGACAGCATCCGGTACGCCTCGCCGCCCTCCGCCTCGCCGTAGGCGCGGAAGCAGCCGTTGTCGTAGGGGCAGCAGAACATCTCCGGCAGCACCGCCATGTCCGCCCCCTTCACGCTGGCCAGCAGCGCCTCGGCATGGCGGAGGTTTTCCGCCTTGTCGGGCCGCACCCGCATCTGTATCTGTGCAAGCTTCATGCCTTTACACCTCAATTTCCACAACGCCTTGCGTCAATAGTATTCCCGCAGCACCAGCTCGGTCACGCCCTCACTGACGCTGACCAGACGCTTCACCTGGCTGCGCCGCCCGTAGGTCAGCCACAGCATGTCCCGGATGGCCGTGCCGCCGCGATAGCCGTGGATCAGCCGCAGCCGGTAGGTGCCCGCGCCGGCCCGGCGCAGGGCCGCGTCCACCGCGATCTGCGCCTGATAGGTATTCATGCCGTGGAGATCCAGCTCCACCACACCGCCGGTCATGACAACACCTCCTCTCATTTGCCCTAATCATACGGGAAACGAATTGTGTTTTCAACCGTTTTGTGGTAAAATACCCCGGAATAAAAATTGCGGGGTGGCCTATGAACGTTCTGGTGGTATCCGATTCCCACGGAAAGGTGGACAAACTCATACAGGCGGTGGAGCAGACCCATCCGGACTATGTGCTCCATCTGGGCGACTGCCAGCGGGATCTGGAGCGGCTGCGGCAGGCATTTCCCATGCTGCCCATGGAGGGCGTGCCGGGAAACTGCGACTACGGCAGCTGCGACCAGCCGGAGCGGCTCATCGAGCTGGGCGGCGTGCGCATCCTCATGCTCCACGGCCACACGCGGGGCGTGAAGTCCGACGTGATGCGGGCGGTCTGGGCCGCCCGGGAGTGCGGCGCCCAGGTGCTGCTGTTCGGGCACACCCACCGTCCGCTGGTGGACAACGACGGCTCGCTGCTGGTGCTGAACCCAGGCGCCGCCGGCGACCCGCTGCACCCCACCTGCGGCATCCTCACCATTGAAAACGGCAAAGCGGACGTCCGGACGCTGGCCCTTTGAAAGGAGCAACACTATGCTGACCATTGGCTGTCACCTCTCCGCCTCCGACGGCTTTCTGTCCATGGGACAGACGGCGCTGTCCATCGGCGCCAACACGTTCCAGTTCTTCACCCGCAACCCCCGGGGCAGCAAGGCCAAGGCCATCGACCCCGCGGACGCGGCGGCGCTGGCGGAGCTGCTGGCGGCGCACCGCTTCGGGCCGCTGGTGGCCCACGCGCCCTACACCATCAATCCCTGCTCCAAGACGGAGCGCACACGGGAGTTCGCCCGCATGACGCTGGCGGACGACCTGAAGCGCATGGAGCATTTGCCCGGCAACTACTACAACTTCCACCCCGGCAGCCACACGGAGCAGGGGATGGAGGTGGGCATCGGCCAGATCGCCGACACCCTTAACGCCATCTTGAAGCCGGAGCAGCACACCACGGTGCTGCTGGAGACCATGTCCGGCAAAGGCTCGGAGGTGGGCGGCCGCTTCGAGGAGCTGCGGGAGATCATGGACCGCGTGGCGCTGGGCGACAGGCTGGGCGTTTGCATGGACACCTGCCACATCTCCGACGCGGGGTATGACATCGCCGGGGACATCGACGGCGTACTGACGGAGTTTGACCGGGTCATCGGACTCCACCGGCTGAAGGCCGTCCACATCAACGACAGCATGAACCCGCTGGGGGCACACAAGGACCGCCACGCCCGCATCGGCGAGGGGTATCTGGGGGAGGCGGCGTTTGCCCGCATCATCAACCACCCGGCCCTGCGGGATCTGCCCTTTATTCTGGAGACGCCCAACGATCTGGCGGGCTACGCCCGGGAGATCGCCCGGCTCAGGGAGCTGAGAACGGAATGATGCTGCGTATATCGGCACTGTTTCTGGGCCTGCTGGGGCTGGCGGGGCTGTATTTTCACTCCACGCTGCCGGCAACAGGCCATATCCGGCCCGGCTTTTTCGTGTTCTATACCAATCTCAGCAACCTGCTGCTGGCGGTGTACCAGCTGGCGCTGGGCGTCAGCAGCTGCGCGCCCCAGGGCGGTGTGTTCCGGTGGCTCAGCTCCGCCGGCGTCGCCCTGAGCATGACGCTGTGCATCTTCGTGACCCACCTCATCTACCAGTGGGTGCTGATGCCTTCGGCCAGAAAGCGCGGCAAGGCGCTGTCTGACATCGGCTTCAGCAGCTTCGGCAATCTCTGCGTCCACTACGCCGTGCCGTGGCTGACGGTGGCGCAGTGGCTGCTGTGGCAGGACAAGTCCGGCCTCACCGTCGGCCACGCCGCGTGGTGGCTGGTGCTGCCGCTGTCCTACTTCGCCTTCGGCATGCTCCGCGGCGCCGCGGGAAAGCCCATCGGGCACACGAAGCAGCGCTACCCCTACCCGTTCATGGACCCGCAGGTGATGGGACGGCGGTTCTGGCCGGTGATCCTGCTGCTGATCGCGGCATTTTTCGCCCTGGGCTGCCTGTTCGTGCTCATCGGACGGCTGCTGTAAACCTGTAAAAAAGGAGCGCGCATGGGAACATCCCATGCGCACTCCTTTTTGCGTGCGTATGACCGGCTCAATAGCCGATGCGGCGGTCCACATACCGCGCCAGCGGCCGCCCGGCGGCGTAGTTCTCCAGATCCTGGCAGAACAGGGCCACGTTCTTGTCTCTGGTATAACCCAGACTCATCTGCCCGGAGATATGGGGCGTGATCAGCAGGTTTTTGGCCTCCCATACCGGGTCGCCGTCGGGGATAGGCTCCCTGGCGAACACGTCCAGCGCCGCACCTGCCAGCTTCCTGGCGTTCAGCGCCTCCACCAGTGCGGGCTGGTCGATGGCGGTGCCCCGGCCCACGTTGACCACATAGGCCGTCTCCGGCAGCAGGGCGATGCGCTGGCGGGACAGAATGCCCACGGTGTCCGGTGTGGAGGGCAGCGCCATCACCAGAATGTCGGTGTCCGGCAGCAGGCCGTCCAGCTCCTCGTGGGTGTACACGCCGTCAAAGGCGGGATCGGCGGGCTTTTTCGTGCGGCGGACGCCCCGGATGGACTTGGCGCCCATGGCTTTGGCCCGGCGTGCGAACTCTGTGCCGATGTCGCCGGTGCCCAGCACGGTGATGGTGCTGCCGATGATGGAGCGCATGGGCATCACCGGGCCCCAGCGGTGGGCGTCGGCCTCCCGCACATAGGCCGGGGCGTGGCGCAGCAGCATCAGCGTCACCATGACGAGGTGCTCTGCGATGGTGACGCCGTAGGCGCCGGAGGAATTGCTGAGCATCACGTCCGGCGAGGGGTACAGGGTGTCGTCCAGATAGGCGTCCACCCCGGCAAAGTTGCCGCAGAACCACTTCAGCCCCGTAAAGTTCTTGAGGTCGGCGGGCTTGGGCATGCCGTACAGCACCTCATACTGCCCGGCCTTCTCCGCCGGCACGCGGCTGTCGGGGTAGTAGTCCGCCGCGAAGCCGCAGCGTGCGGCGGTACTGTCGATGAGCGCGTGATGGGACGGCTCTAAAAAATTTCCGAGAACGGCGATCTTTTTCATCTGTATACCTCCAGTAGTTTTTCCGCGCAGCGCATGCCGTCGGCGGCGGCGGACAGGATGCCGCCGGCATAGCCGGCTCCCTCGCCGCAGGGGTACACGCCGCGAATATTGGCCTCATAGTGTTCATCCCGCACCAGCCGCACCGGGGAGGACGAGCGTGTCTCCACGCCGGTGAGCAGGGCGTCCGGATCGTCGTAGCCCTTGAGCTTCCGGCCCAGCTCCGGCAGCGCCAGCGCCAGCGTCTCACTGATGAACGGCGGCAGGCAGCGGTGCAGGTCGGTATAGGTAACGCCCGGCAGATAGCTGGGCTGTACGGTGCCCGGCCCCGCGGAGGGGCGGCCCGTCAGAAAATCCTCCACCCGCTGGCACGGGGCGCGGTAGTCGCCGCCGCCCAGCGCGAAGGCGGCATCCTCCAGCTGCCGCTGCAGCCGCATGCCGGCGAGGGGATGGCTGTCGGGGAAGTCGGCGGGAGTGACGTTCACCAGCAGCGCGCCGTTGATGTTCTCCCGGTCCCGGGCGTATTCGCTCATGCCGTTGGTCACCACGCGCCCCGCCTCCGATGCGGCGGCCACCACCTGACCGCCGGGGCATACACAGAACGAAAAGGCGCTGCGTCCGTTGGGCAGATGGCAGGACAGCTTGTAGGTGGCCGGCGGCAGGGAGGGGTGGCCCGCCAGTTTCCGGTAGCGGGCGGCGTCCACCGCCGCCTGCCGGTGCTCGATGCGCACGCCCATGGCAAAGGGCTTCCGCTCCATGGCGATCCCCGCGCCGTACAGCATTTCAAAGGTGTCCCTGGCGCTGTGCCCCAGCGCCAGCACCACCTGCCGGGCGGGGAGGGTGTAAAGCGCATCCCCCTCCCGGACGGTGACGGCTGTCACGGTCCCGTCCTGTACGGTCAGGCTCTCCAGCCGTGCGCCGAACCGGATGTCCGCCCCGACCTCCAGCAGCTGCCGCCGCAGGCTTTGCAGGGCGATGTGCAGCATATCGGTGCCCACATGGGGCAGCGCGTCGGTGAGGATGCTCTCCGGTGCGCCGCAGGATACCAGCTGCTCCATGATGAAGCGGTGCCGCACATCCCGGGTGCCGGTATTCAGCTTGCCGTCGGAAAAGGCCCCGGCGCCGCCCTCGCCGAACTGTACGTTGCTCTCCGTGTCCAACTGGCCGGTGCGCCAGAAGGTCTGCACGTCCCGCTGCCGCTGCTCCACGCACCGGCCCCGCTCCAGCAGGATGGGCCGCGCGCCGCACCGCGCCAGCACCAGCGCGGCGAACAGGCCCGCCGGCCCTGCGCCCACCACGATGGGGCGCACCTCCGGGGCGGCCACAGGGGCGGGGAGGGCGTACCGCTCCGGCGCATACGCTGTGACCCGCTTGTCCCGGCACCGGCGGAGCAGCGCGGTCTCCTGCGGGGCGGAGACGGCCACGGTGTACACGAATGTCAGCCCCTCCCGCGCGTCGATGGCGCGGCGCAGCACCGTCAGCCCCGTCAGGGCCGACGGATCGGTGCGCAGCAGCCGGGCGCACTTGGACAGCAGCGCCGCCTCCGGCTCCCCCGGCAGCAGGCGCAGCTGGTCGATCCGCAGCATGTCTCTCACCTCGTTTTCAAAAAGTTAAAATTTCCAGCGGAAACTTAAAGCTTGGATTAAGGAAACTGCTTATCCTAATAGACATAGAGCAGAAAACAGTTCCCGGCGGCGGTATCATACCACGATTTCCCCGCCGCCACAAGCCAAAAAGCGGAACTTGCCGAAAAGGAGGCACACTTTATGTATTACAACGATGATTTCAGAAGCAGCGACCAGTACCGCTACACCAACCGCGACCAGCTGCCCCGGGACGACTACGCCCCTGATCCCGGCCGCACACCGCTCCACACGCCGGAGACCCCCAAAAAGCAGGGCTTTTTCCAGCGCACCGCCGTGAAGGTGACGGCGCTGATCCTGGCCTGCGCCGTGGCCGGCGGCCTGGCGGGCTGGGGCGGCGCGGCCATTGCAAAAAGCAGCGGCACCGAAAAGGCCACCATCCAGCAGAGCGACCGCCAGCCGGTATCGGTGCAGGTCAAGACCGTGGACGGCCAGACGAAGATGGAACCGGCGGAGGTGTACGCCTCCGTGGTGAACAGCGCCGTGTCCATCAACTGCTCCGCCACCAGCACCAATATTTTCGGCCAGACCACCCAGACCGCCTCCTCCGGCAGCGGCTTCATCATCACCGAGGACGGCTATGTGGTCACCAACTACCACGTCATCAGCGGCGCCAGTTCCGTGCAGGTAACGCTGTACAACGGCGACACCTATGACGCCACCGTCATCGGCGGCGACAGCGACTACGATGTGGCGGTGCTGAAGATCGAGGCCTCCGGCCTGCAGCCCGTGACACTGGGCGAGAGCGCCGATGTCAACGTGGGCGACACCGTGCTGGCCATCGGCAATCCCCTGGGCGAGCTGACATTCTCCATGAGCCAGGGCATCGTCTCCAGCTGTGACCGCGCCATCAACGTGGACGGCACCCCCTTCAACATGATCCAGGTGGACTGCTCCATCAACCCCGGCAACTCCGGCGGCCCGCTGGTGAACCTGTACGGCGAGGTGGTGGGCATCGTGTCCGCCAAGTACTCCAGCTATTCCAGCACCACTGTGGAAGGTCTGGGCTTCGCCATCCCCATCAGTGACGTGCGCAGCATCATTACCGACATCATGGAAAACGGCGCCGTGACGGATAAGGCCTACATGGCCATCACCGCCGGCACCATGACCGAGCAGATGGCGGCGCAGTACAGCATCGACGTGACCCAGGGCGTGTTCGTCTACTCCGTGGTGTCCGGCGGCGCCGGCGACAAGGCCGGCCTGCGTCTGGGCGATGTCATCACCAAGATGGGCGACAAGACCCTGACCTCCCGCCAGGACCTGTCCGCCGCCATGAAGGGCTACCGTGCCGGCGACACCGTGACCCTCACCGTGTACCGCAATGGCCAGTATATCGAGACGGAGCTGACCTTCGACGCCCAGCCCCAGACCACCGGCTCGCAGGAGGACACCACCCAGAGCAGCGGCAATAATGGCAATAACGGCAGCAGCGGCGGCAATGGCTACGGCCAGATGCCCGACAACTGGCAGGACTTCTACAACTACTTCTTCGGCGGCCGCGGCTAAACCGCGCAGCCCCTCAGCACCTCCGGCTTTCCGCCGGAGGTGCTGTTTTTCCACGCCGCGGAAATTCCTCTTGTGCTCTGCGGAAAAGTAGTATATAATATACCGTATTAAATTGTGTCCATATTTAATGTGTTACCATTTCCGCAGAAAGGAAGTCAGCTATGATAAAAGTCCCCACTGAGCACGGTGAGATCACCATCAGCGACGCGGTGTTCACCACCATCACCGGCGCGGCGGCCACCAACTGCTTCGGCGTCAAGGGCATGGCCCAGCGCAGCATGACGGACGGTCTCGTCCACCTCCTGCGCCCGGAGGCCATGAGCAAGGGCGTCAAGGTCACCTACAACGACGACAACACCGTCTCCATCGAGCTGCACATCGTGGTGGAGAACGGCGTCAATATCGCCACTGTCTGCCGCTCCATCATGGGCGAGGTCAAATATGTGGTCAATCTCAACACCGGCGTCACCGTCAAGGCGGTGAACGTCTGCGTGGATTCCGTCACGGTGTGACATCGCCAAGAAGGAGAAAAAACGACATGACAGATAGGATCAGCGGCGGCGCCTTCAAGCAGATGGTCGCCTTCGGCGCCGCTTGCATTGCCCAGCAGAAACAGACCATCAACGACCTCAACGTGTTCCCGGTGCCCGACGGCGACACCGGCACCAATATGTGCCTGACCATCCAGACCGCCGTGAACGAGCTGCGCAAGTGCCAGCCCGCCACGGTGGACGAGGCCGCCAAGGTCACGGCCTCCGGCCTGCTGCGGGGCGCCCGCGGCAACTCCGGCGTTATTCTCTCCCTGCTGTTCCGCGGCATGAGCAAGGTGCTCAAGGGCGTGGCGGAGGCGGACGGCGCCCAGCTGGCCGCCGCCATGCAGGAGGGTGTGTCCACCGCCTACGGCGCGGTGATGAAGCCCGCCGAGGGCACGGTGCTCACCGTGTCCCGCCTGGCCGCCCAGCGCGCGCTGGAGGCGGCGGGGGAGCAGAACTCCGCCGAGTATGTGCTGGAGGAGGCTATCAGGACCGGCTACACCACGCTGGCGGAGACTGTCGAGATGAATCCGGTGCTGAAGAAGGCCGGCGTGGTAGACGCCGGCGGCAAGGGCTATCTCATCATTCTGGAGGGCATGCTCCGGGCCCTGCGGGGCGAGGAAGTCCCCGAGGTGGAGGAGCAGACGGAGGAGAAGGCGGACTTTGCCGCCATCGGCGACGAGGACATCACCTTCGCCTTCGACACCGTGTTCATCGTCCGCAAGACCACGGACCGTCCGCTGGACGGCCTGCGGGAATATCTGGGCAGCATCGGCGACAGCCTGGTCATCGGCGAGGATGACGAATCCTTCAAGGTGCACGTCCACACCGACACCCCCGGCGACGCGCTCAACGAGGCCCAGAAGTACGGCACGCTGGAGCTGGCCAAGATCGAGAACATGCGCACCCAGGCGGCAGATCTGGCGGCGGGCCGCAAGGCCCAGTCCACCGACGATCTGGACGCCATCGAGGAGGAGCTGGAGAAGGGCGCCTGCGCCGTGGCCGCGCCGGAGAAGCGCTACGGCTTCCTGGCGGTCTGCGCCGGCGAGGGGCTTGCCGCCGTGTTCCGGGATCTGGGCGTGGACCGCATCGTGTCCGGCGGCCAGACCATGAACCCCTCCACCGAGTCCATCCTCCGGGAGATCGACCAGACTCCCAGCGAGGTGGTGTTTGTCCTGCCCAACAACAAGAACATCATCATGGCGGCCCAGCAGTGCGTGGGCCTGTCGGAGAAGGAGGTCATCGTGGTCCCCACGGCCACCGTGCCCCAGGGCATCTCCGCCATGATGTGCGTGGACCCGGAGGAGCCGGACGCGCAGAACATCCTGCGGGCCATGACCGATGCCGCGGCCAACGTCACCACGGCCCAGATCACCTACGCCGCCCGCAACTCCGATTTCGACGGCTTTGCCATCAACGAGGGAGACTATCTGGCGCTGTGCGACGGCAAGCTGCTGGGCACCGACCGCAGCCTGGACGTGCTGCTGGAGCGGCTGGCCCGTCTGGCGGCGGACAAGAGCGCCGAGTTTATCACCGTCTACGCCGGTGAGGGCGTGTCCGACGAGGACGCCGCCCGCGCCGCCGCCCTGTTCGAAACGGTGTGCCCCGATGCGGAGGTCAGCGCTCTGCCCGGTGGTCAACCGGTGTATTACTACATCGTGGCCATCGAATAACGACAACATCCCGTATAATTCGACAAAAAATAAACTCTGCGCAATCACTTTCTGCCAAAAAACCGCCCCCTGATACCTGTGCATCAGGGGGCGGTTTTCACGCATTTTCTCAGGCTGCGGGCGCGTCCTCCGCGGTGGAGGTGCTATCCTCCGCCGGCTCGTCGATGGTGACGGGATCGTGCACCGCGGTGCGGGCAACGCTGTCGGCGTTGAGGATGGTGCCCTCGCCCCCGGCGCACCGGATGGTAACGCTGTCGCCCACGTTGAAGATGACGGCCTCCGGCGCCGCAGCGGCGGAAATGACATAGTAGGTGCCGCCGCCGTCCAGCCGCAGGTAGTACAGGGTGTTGCCGTCCACCACGGCGGAGCGGATATCGGCAATGACGCCGGTGATCTCCTGCCCGCCGGTGACGGGCAGCTGCGCCGCATCGCCGGTGACAAGGCCCTTCTCCGCCAGAATGCGGCGGTAGTTGCTCTCACACTCGGCCACAGTGCCGCCGGTGGCCACGATCTGGTACTGGCTGACGTTGACCATGGCGTACATTTTCACCAGCTGCGCCGCGTCCTTCAGCGCCATGAAGTAGGTGGGCTGGTCGGAGATATTCAGCAGCAGAGGGAACGTGGCGGTGTACTTCATCTGCTGCACCTGACCCTCGGCGCTGTCCATGGCGGAGTACTCCTTGGCGCCGGCCACCAGATAGAAGCTGGTCTCCTTGGTGCGCTGGTTGGACAGGATGAAGCCGATGTTGGACTCGTCGGACACCACGGAGGTGACGCCGGTGTACATGTACACGTCGTCGCCGATGGCGATATAGTTGTAGCCCTCGGTGGTGACGGTGACATCCCGCTGTCCGAACAGGGAATTGATGAAGCCGTTGACGTAGGCGCCGTGGTAGTCGTACTGCTGCATGATCAGCTCGGCGGTGAACACATGGTCCACCCAGCTGGGCACACTGCCCGTCTCGTAGTAGGTGCTCTCACCTGTGACGGCATTGACCAGCACCGCGCCGATGATGTCCCGCCCGCCGAACAGGCCGATGGTGTGGCTCACACGGGGGCAGACCCACCACGGATCACCGTTTTCGTCGATCTCGAAGGCGGGATCGTCAAACATATAGGTGGGATAGCGGAACCGCAGGTGCCGGTTGAGGTTGCGGCTGAAGTGCTCGGCGGTGGTGTAGCGGATGCCCTCGTCCAGCCGCACCACCTCCACGTTCTGGGTGACCATGTCGATGATGAGGTAGGCGGGCAGGCCCTGCGCCCGGTTGTTCAGCCACTTGATGAGGTCGCCGTACCGCAGGGGCGTCACCCGTACAGGGCGGCCCTGATAGTTGATCTGAGTGTAGTCGTCCGCCACCTCGAACTGGGACACCATATCCGCCAGCTCGCCCAGCTTGCGGTCGCCCAGCTTCATGGCGGACTGCGCGTCCAGCATGGGGATCTGGTCGTAGCTGATCTCCTCCACCTCGGCGGCGAAGTCGCCGTCCTCCACGGTCAGCAGATCCCGGTAGTCCTTGGCGCGGAACAGCTGCCAGCCCAGCACCGCGCCCACCAGCGCAGTGGCTACAAGGGCCGCAGCCAGGATGAGGGGCACGGTACACTGCTTTTTCAGAAAGCCGAAATATCCCTTGGCGCCGGTGCCCTGAAACCCGGAGGTCAGCACGGCGCATACGCCGTACACCGCGCAGGTCAGCAGAGCGAAGGCGTAGAATTCCTCGCTCTTGAGGTTGATGGGCGGCAGCACGATATAGTAGTAGACGGCGGCAAAGACCAGCGTCACCGCCAGATTCAGCAGTGTGCGGCCCAGCGGCGTGCCCACGGGCCTGCGCTCCTTTTTGGGGCGTGGCTGCCGGGCAAAGCCCTGAAAATTCGGATCGTTCCAGTTGGTGTTCATAGGCAGTTCCTTTCTCTGTCGTTTTGCGGTTTGAGGATAGTATACCCTACCGTGAAGAATTTGTACAGAGGTCATTCCGCGCGCCTGCGAGTCGGTCACTGTTGCGGTGCCCAAAATTTCAAGCGGCCACCGTAAGGCAGCGCAGAAATTTTGGGTACCGCAACAGTGGCCACCCCTGCGCGGAAGCCCTGAAACCGCAGGTTTCAAGCAGTTTTTGCCGCCGCGGGCAAAAGTGACCCGCCCCGCGGTGCGAAACACCCCTGCACCTCGTTCACAAATTATTTACACATTTGGTCAAAGAAAGTCAAAAATAGCTATTGACAAAAACAAGGACCGTGCTATACTATGGTCAAGGTCAAAGAAAGGCAAAGTCAAAAATGGCTTTGCGGAAAGGCGGCAGGCAAGCATGGGTATCTCCGATATCATCGCCGGGTTCATCCAGCAGGAGCTGGAGGAGGCCGGCGGCGCGCTGGAGCTCCAGCGCAGCGATCTGGCACAGCGGTTCAACTGTGTGCCCAGTCAGATCAACTACGTCATGTCCACCCGCTTCTCTCCGGAGCACGGCTACATCGTGGAATCCCGGCGGGGCGGCGGCGGCTACATCCGCATCACGCGGGTGCAGGTGGACCGGCAGACGCTGCTGATGCATGTCATCAACTCCATCGGCGACACGCTGGACTACGCCAGCGCCCGGGCCATCACCCAGAATCTGGTGGATTCCGAGGCCATCAGCCGGGAGCTGGGGCAGGCGCTGCTGTCCGCCGCAGGCGAGCGGGCGCTGCGCACCGTTCCCAAGGAGCAGCGCGGCGCGCTGCGGGCCGATATTTTCAAGCAGATTCTGATTCATTCGGTCTGATTTTTCAGCAAGGAGGTTACGATTATGAAGTGTGATCGTTGTGGAAGGAACGAAGCCACGTTCTACTATAAGAGCAATATCAATGGCAAGGTGACACAGGTACATCTGTGCCCCCAGTGCGCGGAGGAGCTGGGCTATACCGACTCCTTCCGCTCCGCCGGCATGACCGGCGGCCTGTTCGGAGATTTCTTCTCCCGCCCCTTCGGGATGCTGGAGCCGTTCTTTGACGGTCTCGGCGCCCGGATGCTCACGGAGTTCCCCGAGCCGGTGGACGTGCTGGGACAGGCGCGTGAGAGCACGCCTGCCGCAGAGGAGCACGGCGACCTGCTGCCCAAGGACGAGCAGGACGCCCTGACAAAGCAGCGCAAGCGCAACGCGCTGCAGACACAGCTGAATCTGGCAGTGGAGGAGGAGCGCTTCGAGGAAGCGGCCAAGCTGCGGGATGAGCTGAAGGCGCTGGAAAAGTAACGCCGGCGCGGAACACCACAGTAAGAGAGGAAGTGCTTATTTATGAGCGAGAATAAATTCACCCCCCGGGCCGAGGAGGCCCTGCGTCTGAGCCAGGAAGCGGCGGAGGAGATGGGCCACGGCTACGTTGGCTCCGAGCATCTGCTGCTGGGCCTGATCCGCGAGGAGGAGGGCATCGCCCACCGCGTGCTGGCGGAGTACGGCGTCACCGACGAGATGGTGTGCGGCGTGCTGCAGCGCAGCGTGGGCAAGGGCCTGTCCGGCGCCGCCCCCAGTCAGGGGCTGACCCCCCGGGCCAAGAGCGTGGTGGAGCTGGCCGTGTCCGAGTCCGCCCGCATGGGCAGCAGCTACATCGGCACGGAGCACCTGCTGATGGGCATCCTCCGGGAGGGCGGCAACATGGCCCTGCGCATCCTGCGCACCATGGGCGTGGACCCCAAGAAGATGTACAGCAGCATCGTCAAGAAGCTGAACGACACCCCCCACACCGTGACCAGCGGCGCGGCTACCGCCAACCGCGAGTCCGACAAGAAGAACAAGACCCTCGCCGAGTTCACCCGCGACCTGACGGAGGCGGCGCGTTCCGGCAAGCTGGATCCCGTCATCGGCCGCGATAAGGAGATCCAGCGTGTCATCCAGATCTTGTCCCGCCGCACCAAGAACAACCCCGTCCTCATCGGCGAACCGGGCGTCGGCAAGACCGCCATCGCCGAGGGCCTGGCCGAGCGCATCGCCTCCGGCGACGTGCCCGAGGAGCTGCTGGACAAGAAGATCCTGTCCCTTGACCTCAGCGGCATGGTGGCGGGCACCAAGTACCGCGGCGAGTTCGAGGAGCGCATCAAGAACACGCTGGCCGAGGTGAAGAAGGCCGGCAATGTGATCCTGTTCATCGACGAGCTGCACACCATCGTGGGCGCCGGCTCTGCCGAGGGCGCCGTGGATGCCGCCAACATCATCAAGCCGGCGCTGGGCCGCGGCGAGATCCGCGTCATCGGCGCCACCACCCTCAACGAGTACCGCAAGTACATCGAGAAGGACGCCGCGCTGGAGCGCCGTTTCCAGCCCGTCACCGTGGGTGAACCTACGCCGGAGGCCACGCTGGAGATCCTGAAGGGCCTGCGTGACAAGTACGAGGCGCACCACAAGCTGACCATCACCGACGAGGCGCTGGAGGCCGCTGTGCAGCTGTCCAAGCGCTACATCGGCGACCGGTTCCTGCCGGACAAGGCCATCGACCTGATGGACGAGGCCGCGTCTCAGGTGCGCATGACCGCCGAGGCCTCCTCTCCCGACCTGAAGGCGCTGGAGGAGAAGATCGCGGCGCTGCACCGGGAGAAGTCCGAGGCTGTGACGGCGCAGGACTTCGAGAAGGCCGCGCAGCTGCGCGACATCGAGAAGGACTATCAGGAGCAGGTGGAGATCGAGCGGGACAACTGGCGCAAGCAGATGGCACAGAACCGCGGCAGCGTCACCGCTGACGACGTGGCCAAGGTGGTGGCCGGCTGGACCGGCATTCCCGTCACCCGTCTCACCGAGGACGAGAGCATGCGCCTGCTGAAGCTGGAGGAGAAGCTCCACCAGCGTGTGGTGGGCCAGGATGAGGCCGTCAACGCGGTGGCCAAGGCCATCCGCCGCAGCCGTGTGGGCCTGAAGGACCCCAAGCGGCCCATCGGTTCGTTCCTGTTCCTGGGCCCCACCGGCGTGGGCAAGACCGAGCTGTGCAAGACCCTGGCTGAAGCCATGTTCGGCGATGAGAACGCCATGGTGCGTATCGACATGTCCGAGTACATGGAGAAGCACACGGTGTCCCGTCTGGTCGGCTCGCCTCCCGGCTATGTGGGCCACGAGGAGGGCGGCCAGCTCACCGAAAAGGTGCGCAGGAAGCCCTACTCCGTGGTGCTGTTCGATGAGATCGAGAAGGCCCACGAGGATGTGTGGAACATCCTGCTGCAAATTCTGGAGGACGGCATCGTCACCGACTCTCAGGGCCGCAAGGTGGACTTCAAGAACACCATCATCGTCATGACCTCCAACGTAGGCGCCAAGAACATCACCGCCGACGCGGCGCGCCTTGGCTTCGACGGCAGCGAGAAGGGCGAGAAGGAGTCCGAGGAGGTGCGCTTCGACCGTATCCGCGACGCCGTGATGGCCGACCTGAAGCGGACGTTCCGCCCCGAGTTCCTGAACCGTATCGACGAGATCATCGTGTTCCGTCAGCTGACGGAGGACAACATCCGCCAGATCGCCCGCCGTATGCTGGACGTTACCGGCGCCCGCATGGCCCAGCAGGGCATCACGCTGGAGGCGGACGACGACGCCGTGGCCGAGCTGGCCCGGGACGGCTTCGATCCCCAGTACGGCGCACGTCCCCTGCGCCGCGCCATCCAGAGCATGGTGGAGGACGCTGTGGCCGAGAAGATGCTGGAGGGCGAGCTGAAGTCCGGCGATACCGCACATGTGCGGCTGAAGGACGGCAAGGTCGTCATCGAGAAATAAGAAAAAGGGCGTCCGGCCTGTTGGCCGGACGCCCTTTTTTCTTATTTGTTACAGCTGTGCCAGCGCCTGATCCAGATCGGCGATGATGTCCTCGGCATTCTCCAGACCCACGGACAGACGGATAAGCCCGGCGGGGATGCCGGATGCCGCCAGCTCCTCCTCGGTGTAGGTGGAGTGGGTCATGGACGCGGCGTGCTCGATCAGCGTCTCCGCATCGCCCAGAGACACGGCCACAGTGATGAGCTTCACGGCGTTGACCAGCTTCATGCCGGCCGCCTTGCCGCCCTTGACCTCGAAGGACAGCATGCCGCCGAAGTCCCGCATCTGCCGGGCGGCGGTGTCATGGCCCTCATGGCTCTCCAGACCGGGATAGTAGACCTTCTCCACGGCGGGGTGCTTATCCAGGAACTCCGCCACCAGCCGGGCGTTGAGGCAGTGCTTCTGCATCCGGATCTCCAGCGTTTTCAGACCCCGGAGGATCAGGAACGCGGAGAAGGGATCCATCACCGCGCCGGTCATGTCCTTCAGACCGAACATCCGCACCTCATTGCAGAAGTCGGCGGAGCCGACCACGAAGCCCGCGATGACATCGCCGTGACCGTTGAGGTACTTGGTGGCGGAATGCACCACCACGTCGGCGCCCAGCGCCAGCGGGTTCTGCAGGTAGGGGGAGGCGAAGGTGTTGTCGCACACCACCTTGATGTCCTTGTTGTAGCCGTGGGCCACACCGGCCACTGCGGCGATATCGGTGATCTTCAGATTGGGGTTGGCGGGCGTCTCCAGATACACGGCGCAGGTGTTGGGCCGCAGTGCCGCCCGCACCGCGTCCAGATCGGCGGTGTCCACAAAGCTGACCTCCACGCCGTAGCGGGTCATGCCGTGGTTCAGCAGGGCGAAGGTGCAGCCGTACAGGGTGCCGTCAGCCACGATGTGCTTCCCGGCGCCGGCGATGCTCCACAGGCAGGAGGAGATGGCGCCCATGCCGGAGGCCGTGGCCACGCAGGCCTCGCCGCCCTCCAGCGCCGCGATCTTGGCCTCCAGCACGGAGGTGGTGGGGTTGCCCAGACGGGTGTAGATGTAGCCGCCCTCCTGCCCGGCAAAGCGGCGTCCGCCCTGCTCGCAGCTGTCGAACACAAAGGTGGAGGTCTGGAAAATGGGGGTGGTCAGCGCGCCGTACTGGGAGTCCTTGACGTTGCCGGCGTGGATGGCTTTGGTGCCGAAACCGAAGTTCTGGTCATGCATATGCGTATCCTCCTCATCATGGCAGGCCGCCGCAGCGGCGATTTCTGGTATCTTCACATCACAAATGTACCATAAAGCCGGCAGGATATGGTATTTTCAAAATCTCATGGCCTGATATCTGATTTTTGGATAACAAACCGCGCAAAAACTGCGCTGTTTTTCGCAAAAGGGGGAAATACCTCTCGGGAACACCGGAAATACCCGGAAGAATCTGGCAAAACATACAATTATGTGCCGCAAGAATGCGGAAAAAGAGGACGAATCACATTATAATTCTTCCTCATAGCGATAGAAAACCGCCGCGCCGCCGGGCGGGACGGTTGCCATTTGCGGCGGAATGTGGTATAAGTGTAGGCAGAAAGCACCTCCGGCTCCTGCCGGACGGCATTTTGTATCATGTACAGGAGGGTCATATCATGAAAAAGATCATCGCCACCACCAACGCCCCCGCCGCCATCGGCCCCTACTCCCAGGCCATCGACTGCGGCAGCTTCCTTGTCACCTCCGGCCAGGTGCCCTTTGACCCCGCCACCGGCGAGTTCGTGCCCGGCGGCATCACCGAGCAGACCCGTCAGGTGCTGACCAACATCAAGGCCATTCTGGAGGCCGCCGGTCTCACCATGGACAACGTGGTCAAGACCACCGTGTTCCTGCAGAACATGGGCGACTTCGCCGCCATGAACGCGGTGTATGCCGAGTTCTTCACCGAGGGCCAGTATCCCGCCCGCTCCGCTGTGGAGGTGGGTGCGCTGCCCCGCGGCGCGCTGGTGGAGATCGAGACCATCTGCGTCAAGTAAGGCCGCACAGCAGAAAAAAGGCCCCCTATGCCATGCATAGGGGGCCTTTTATGTATACATGCTCCGGGCGGCTCAGGCCAGTGTCTCCATCTCCTGATTGACCCGCTCCTCGCAGCTGCGCATGGCCAGAATGGTCTTTTCCATCAGCTCCTCGATGGTCCAGCCCAGACGCTCCGCGCCGGTGTTGATGACATCCCGGGAGCAGCCGGCGGCGAACTTCTTGTCCTTGTACTTCTTCTTCAGGCTGC
>URST01000040.1 GCA_900550585.1 uncultured Eubacteriales bacterium | reverse complement strand
ACCGTGTAGCACAGCGTGGGGTTGATGGTGTTCCGCATCCAGGCGGTCATGGCCCCGGCCACCTCCAGGTCCTCGGTGGTAACGGGTCTTCCCTGCTTGTCATAGGCCAGCACGATGCTGCCGATGCGCCGACGCAGGTCCTCCAGATCCCGGGCCACGGAGAGGATAGCCATCAGCTCAGAGCTGACCGCGATGTTGGCGCAGGTGTCCATGGGATAGCCGTCCATCTTCCCCTCACCAAGGCCGATACGCATCTTTCGCAGGGCCTGGCAGCAGAAATCCAGCACAAAGCTCCACTGCACGCGCTCCGGGTCGATATCCAGCCGCCGCAGGCCGCGTTTGGCCAACGTCTCGTCGTCATAATTGCGCTCATGCTGCATACGGGCATTCAGGGCGGTCATAGCCAGATTGTGGGCGTTCATGATGTCGTTGATATCGCCGGTCAGACCCAGGGAGAACTCCGTCATGGGAATGAGCAGGGCGTTCCCGCCGCCGGCGGCGGTGCCCTTTACGTTCATGGTGGGGCCGCCGGAAGGCTGGCGCAGACAGCCGCCCACGTTGGCGCCCAGACGTCCCAGTCCCTCGATCAGGCCCAAAGACGTAGTAGACTTCCCCTCGCCCAGGGGCGTTGGGGTAATGGCCGTTACCTCAATATACTTGCCGTCCGGCCGGTCCTTCAGGCGCTCCATGATCCGCAGAAAGTCCAGCTTGGGGGTCTTGCCATAGGGCAGGAGTTCTTCGGGCAGCAGACCCAGCTTCTGGCGGAACCAGTCCACCGGGGGCAGGGCCTGCTCCGCCGCCGCACCGATCTGCCAGTCCTTGTAAACAGCAGGATCAAGGACCGTGCGCCCGGCGGCGTCGGTGTAGGAACCGTTTTCAAAGTCAAAAGCCATGCTGTGCCCTCCTTGCCGCATCTCGGTATGTATTCACGACCATTATACATCATCCTGTGGAATGTAGTCAACTATCACTCCCATATCTTGTGGAATTATTTTTCTTGCATTTTCGTGGGAATGCGTATATACTGTGAGCAGTTCCGTGTAGGGATGGTGCGTTAAGTGCCGGACGGATGGGAGGCTGCCGCCGGACGAAGGTGCATCTGCGCCGCGATACCATTCCAGCTTCCACGGGCAGTTTGTGTCGTTATCTATATGGTGATACCTCCCATCCCAAGGATAAGGAGGTATTTTTTATGCAGAAAAAAGAACTTTACGTCGTCCCCGTACCGGTCCTCGACACCTATGCCCTGACGGTCTGCGCCCTGCTGACCGCGCTGAGCGTGGTGCTGGCCCGATTGCTGACCATCATTCCCAGCGAAGTAAGCCGATTTTCTTTGGAGGCAGTGCCCATTCTCCTGGCCGGACTGCTGTTCGGGCCGCTGCCCGGCGCCGCGGTGGGCTTTGCCGCCGACTTTATCGGCTGCCTGTTTTCCCCCTTTGGCTACAACCCGATCTTTTGCCTGCCGCCCATTCTGTACGGCCTGTGGGCGGGGCTGGTGCGCCGGTATGTCTGGCGCAGGCCTACCCTCTGGCGGGCGGCGCTGGCGGTATTTCCTGCGGCGGTATGCGGCTCCGTGCTCTGGCAGAGCATGGCTCTGGCGCTGGTGTACGGTGGTGCGGCCAAATGGCCCTATTTCCTCACCCGGCTGGCGGCCCGCAGCGTTCAGTTCGCCATCACCGGCTGTATCGACGCGCTGCTGGTGTGGCTGCTGATGCGGCGGAACGCACTCTCCCCGGTACTGCGGCGGATAAAGACGAAGGGCGGTGACAGCCATGACGCTGGATGAGGTGCTGGCGTACATCCACAAGGTGGACTGGCGGGGCAGTGTGCCCGGGCTCAGCCGTATCGATACGCTGCTGGGCCTGCTTGGCCATCCGGAGCGGCACGTAAAGTATGTCCACGTCACCGGCACCAACGGCAAGGGCAGCACCTGCGCCATGCTGGCCTCCGTGCTGCGTGCCGCCGGATATAAAACGGGGCTGTACACCTCGCCGTACATCTTCCGCTTCAATGAGCGTATGCAGATCAACGGCGCACCTATCCCCGACGATACCCTGTGCGCCTTGGTGGAGGAGCTGCGCCCGCTGGCCGGCCGCATGGCGGATCCCCCCACGGAGTTTGAGCTGGTAACGGCCATCGGCCTGACCTGGTTCGCCCGCCAGCACTGCGATGTGGTGGTGTGCGAGGTAGGCATGGGCGGTGAATTTGACGCCACCAACGTCATTCCCGCGCCGGAGGCCGCCGTGCTGTGCAACATCGGGCTGGACCACACCGCCTATCTGGGCGGCACCGTGGAGAAGATCGCCGCCACCAAGTCCGGCATCATCAAGCCCGGCTGCGATGCGGTGCTGTACCCCTGTGTGCCGTCGGTGGCGGAGGTGGTGGACGGCCGCTGCCGCCGCTGCGGCGTGACGCTGCACCGGGTGGACACGGACGCCCTCGCCCTCATCCGCCACTCGCTGGACGGGCAGGACTTCGACTTCGGAGCATTGACCGGGCTGCACCTGCCTCTGCTGGGGCGGATGCAGCTGCGCAATGCCGCCACGGTGCTGACGACAGTGGACGTGCTGCGCCGCCGGGGCTGGGCCATCAGCGAGGACGCGGTGCGGCAGGGTCTGGCGCAGGTGCGCTGGCCCGTCCGCTTTGAGGTGGTGTGCCGGGAACCGCTGGTGGTGATGGACGGCGGACACAACCCCCAGTGCATGGCGGCGCTGGCGGAGAACATCCGGGACTATCTGTCCGGGCGGCCGCTGACCGTGCTCACCGGCGTCCTGCGGGACAAGGACTATCAGCACATGTACGCCCCGCTGCTGCCTTACGCGGCGCGGTTCATCACCGTGACGCCGGACAGTCCCCGCGCCCTGCCGGCCCGGGAGCTGGCGGCATATCTGGCGCCGCTGGGAAAGCCGGTGACGGCCTGTGTCTCCGTGGTGGAGGGCGCGGCGCTGGCGCTGGCCAGTGCCGCGGACGGCGCGGTGCTATGCTGCGGCTCCCTGTACCTCATGGGGGAGGCCGAGGCGGCGCTGACCCGCTGAAAAACGAAAAAAGGACAGGCATGGCAAGCCATGCCTGTCCTTTTTTATTGCGCGGTCAGTCTCAGCCCTCGGCCTTCTCCGCCTTCAGGGCGTAGGTGGCGCCGGCCTCGATGTTGGTGGCGTCCACGCCGGTCATGGCGTACTCGCCGTTGATGTAGAAGGCCCAGTAAGCACCATCCGTATCAAAGTCCAGCGTCACGCCGTTGACGGTCTTGACATACAGGCCGTACTCGGTGTCGTCACCGGCCACGATGCCCAGCTCCAGCAGCGCCTCGCCCACGGTGGCCTTGTCGGTGTTGACAGTGAAGGTGATGGAGGTGCCGTCCAGCTGGGCCACTTCCACAGTGAAGGCGGTAGCGCCCTTGCCCACGGTGGCGCCGTCGGCCACGGTGCCGTCGGTGACGACATCGGCATCATTGCCGGCATCACCGTTGTTCTGGTCCTTATTGCCGCAGGCGGCCAGCGCCAGCACCATCACCAGTGCCAGCAGCAGCGCCAGCAGCTTGTTCAGTCCGTTCTTTTTCATGTTGATTTACTCCTTTTCGATCAATGCTATCAGCAAACTGCCCCGCGTGACAGACACGCGGACAGGGTTGCCCACAAAATGATTGCTGACGCCCAGAGGGAACGACGCCGTCAGCACCGCGTCGTGTACGGTATACTGGCCGCCCTCAATGGTGACGCCCTGAGCATCCGCGCCCATGCAGAACACGGACACGATGCCCTTTTCCCGGGCCGGGAGCGTGATCTCCCCGCCGCAGATGGCGGTAAAGCGCTCTCTGTCGCCGTACAGCCAGCCCTGCGCACCCCGCTCCGCCAGATAGAGAAGCCCTTGAAGGTTGGCAATGGTGTGGTCGGTACGCCCGCCCACGCCGCCGTAGAGGTGGAACGCCGTCTCGCCCCGGGCAAGGCCCTCCTTGATGGCCAGCATCATGTCGGTGTCGTCCTTTTCCACCGGTACGCGGCGGATACGAGCAAAGTCCGGCACGGTGTGCAGGGAGTCAAAGTCCCCCAGCAGCAGGTCGGGCACGATGCCCTCCTCCCGGCAGACGCGCCAGCCGCCGTCGGCGGCGATGACCGTATCCCCCGGCGCGGGACGCCGGGACAGGCCGTAATAGCTGCCCGCGCCGAAAATATAACAGGCCAACCGTGCTCCTCCCCTCTTACATCCACATGGCAAACAGACGCAGCACGTCGCCGGCCACCCGGAGGTACCACGGCCGCGCCTTGATGCGCTCCGGCGTTACCCGCTCGCTTTGCTGGAGGATCTGATCCATATCCTCCAGCAGCGATTCGATGGCGGGCATTCGGTAGAGTATCTCGCCGCACTCGAAGTGCAGCTGGAAGCTGCGGAAATCCATGTTCACTGAGCCGATGAACGCCGCCTCCCGGTCCACCATCACGGTCTTACCGTGGATAAGCCCCGGCGTGTAAGTATATATCTTCACACCGTGTTCTGTCAACTCCGGAAAATAGCTCTGCGCCACCTGATAGGCGAATTTGTGGTCCGGGATGCCCGGCATCATCAGCCGCACGTCCACGCCGCTGTCGCCGGCCAGGCACAGCGCCTTGATCATAGGCTCGTCAATGGCCAGATACGGCGTGGTGATGTACACCGTCTGCCGCGCCCGGGTGATGAGCTGGAGGAACGCATCCTCCGCCGTGGCGTCCGGGTTATTGTCCGGCCCGTCCACCACCGTCTGGCAGAAGCCATCGGACAGGGCATGGTGCATGGGGCGGTAATAGTCATGCTCGCTGTGCATTTCGCCGCCCAGCCGCTCCCACATAAAGATAAACTCCCGGGTCAGCCCCCACGCGCCCTCGCCCTCCAGCCGGACGCCGCAGTCCTTCCAGCAGCCGAAGCGCTGGATGATATCGGCATACTCGTCGGCAATATTGGCGCCGCCGGTGTAGGCGATATCGCCGTCGATGCAGGTGATCTTCCGGTGGTCGCGGTAGTTGAAGTACAGGCGGTTCACATAGTGATGTACCGGATTGAAGACGATGACCTCCACCCCGGCACGGCGCAGCGCCTCCACCTTCTCCGCCGGCATACGCATCATGCTGCCGAAATCGTCGAAGATCAGCTTGATCTCTACGCCCTGCCCGCTCTTCCGCCGCAGGACATCCGTCAGGCGATCCCACAGCTCGCCCTCCGCCATGATGAAGTACTCCAGAAAGATGAAGCGCTCCGCCCGCTCCATGGCGTCCAGCATATCCTCCAGAAATTTCTTGCCCGTTTGCAGGTATGTCGCCCGTGTATTCCTGTAAAGTGTAAATCCTTTACTATTTAGGTATGACGCCAGTCCTGCCCATTGCGGCGTGAGCTGCCGCAGCTTTTCGATATTGAGGCGGCTCTCCTCCAGCTTATAGGCAGGCTCCTGCGGCAGCGGCAGCTTTTTCAAGTCCAGACGCTTGGATTGACACCCGCCGTTCCACAGCCAGTAGAGGATCAGCCCCACCACCGGCAGGAACAGGATCAGGAATATCCACCCCACCTTGTAGCTGGTGGTGCCGGGCTTCGTCCAGATATACACGGCGTAGGCAAAGGCCAGCACCTCCAGGATCGTATAGGCCAGCGCCGCCCGCTGCTTGAGGATAGTGCTCAGGAGGAACACCAGCGACAGCTGCGCCGCCAACAGCACCGCCACCAGCACCAGCCTCAGCGCCGCGGATATGCGGCGCTCTGTTCTCTGTTGGACTTTCGGTTTTTTCACAGGCGTTCCTCCTTCTCTCTTTCTTGCGGGCCTGCCTTTTTGTTACTCCTGGGAGCTGCGCAGCAGATGCTGCTGGATATCCCATAGCTTGTCGGACAGGTCGACGTAGTACTTGTGGGGATAGTCGAAGCGCTTCACCTCGTCCCACAGCGTGTCCACCTGCTGCCGGCAGTAGTCGCGGATCTCCGGCAGCGGCGGGCTGTCGTACACCCGCTTTCCGTTCAGGAATACCGGCACCAGCAGCTCCCGGGCCTCAAAGTTGTAGATGCGCTTTTTCTTCCACGTTGCCAGCGGATCGAAAATGGTCAGGTCCCTGGTGTCATCCACCGTCTCGTCGTGGAGGGTCATGTAATCGGCGATGGCCTTGCCGGTATCCCGGCCATAGAAGCGGTACAGCTTCTTGAAGTGGGGCACCGTGATCTTTTCCACATTCTCGCTGACCTTAATCTTGGGCACCACCGTGCCGTCCGGCTCCTCAACGGCCACCAGCTTGTACACGCCGCCGAACACCGGCTCGGACTTGGCGGTGATAAGCCGCTCGCCCACACCGAACATGTCGATCTGCGCGCCCTGCAGCAGCATATCCTGAATGAGGTACTCGTCCAGCGAGTTGGACACGGAGATCTTGCACTCCGTCCAGCCCGCCTCGTCCAGCATCTTCCGGGCTTTCTGCGTCAGGTAGGCCAGATCGCCGGAATCCAGACGGATGCCGCACTTGGTGATGCCCATGGGCTTGAGCACCTCGTCAAAGGCGCGGATGGCGTTGGGAATACCGGAGTGCAGCGTGTTGTAGGTGTCCACCAGCAGTGTGGCGTTGGTGGGATACATGCGGCAGTAGGTCTTGAAAGCCTCCAGCTCACTGGGGAACATCTGCACCCAGGCATGGGCCATGGTGCCGCCGGCGGGCACGCCGTACACCTCGTCCGACAGGGTGCAGGCCGTACCGGCCACGCCGCCGATGTAGGCCGCCCGTGCGCCGATAACGGCCGCATCGGCGCCCTGCGCCCGGCGGGAGCCGAACTCCAGCACCGTCCGCCCCCGGGCGGAACGGTTGATGCGGTTGGCCTTGGTGGCGATGAGGCTCTGGTGGTTGATGGTCAGCAGGGTGAATGTCTCGATGAGCTGGGCCTCGATGGCCGGGGCGCGCACCACCACCAGCGGTTCCTTGGGGAACACCGGCGTCCCCTCCGGAATGGCGTAGATGTCGCCGGTGAAACGGAAGGCGCGCAGATAGTCCAGAAATTCTTCGCAGAACATGTTCCGCCCCCGCAGATAGGCGATGTCCTCCTCCGTGAAGTGCAGGTCCTCGATGTAGTCGATGAGCTGTTCCAGTCCCGCCGTGATGGCAAAGCCGCCGCCATCCGGCACCTTGCGGAAGAACACGTCAAAGTAGACGATGCGGTCCTTGTACCCGGCCTGGAAATACCCATTGCCCATGGTCAGCTCGTAGAAGTCGCAGAGCATGGTCATGTTCAGCTTTTCCTGTGTTTTCATCCTTCATACCTCAAATCGGTCTTTGCGCGCGGCGCAAAGTGTGTTACGAAGTATTATACCGCTTTTTCCTCTTTTAGGCAACCCTTGTCGGATTTTCCCAGTCATCCGGTGAAAAATGCGAAAAAGCAGGCAGGTAAACCGACAGTCGGTTGCTTTTTCCGCGCCGCCTGCTACAATGGCAGCGAGGTGATCACTTTGGACAAACAGACCTTCGGCACTTTTGTGGCCGAACAGAGAAAGCGGCAGGGTCTGACGCAGCGGCAGCTGGCACAGCTGCTGCATGTGACGGACAAGGCAGTAAGCAAATGGGAACGCGGGCTCAGCTACCCCGATGTGACCCTTCTGCAGCCACTGGCAGCGGTGCTGCGCCTGGACACAGACCGCCTGCTGACCTGCCGCCGTGAAGAAAGTGAGGAACACATGACGCAAATCACCCCGCCTCTGCCAGCGGCAGAGGCCTCCCCAGCCGTACAAGCGGTGCTGGACATCTCCGACGCCAACAGCCGTCAGCGCCGGAAACGGCATCGTCTCATTGCGGCCGCCGTGCTGGCCGCCGCAGTCATGGCACTGCTGGCGGTCCTGCAGCACAACGGTGCGCTGTTCATCCACCGCCGCACCGTCACCCCGGACGGCATTACCCTGTCCGTCTACCGAGACGCCCTCATCGGCGGGCGTTTCCGCATGGAAGCGGACGCTCCCCTCTCCATGGCGGGCACTCCCTGCAGCTTCTGCGGGCAGAGCGAGGCACATGACGTGACGCGGCTGGCACTGGACAGCCGCCTGACCACGCTGGACACGCTCGAATGGTCGGCGGACGGGCGGTATCTGCTGCTCAGCGGCAGCACCCGCGGCGCTTCAGCGTGGCTGGAGGTCTGGACGTTTCCCGCTGACGGTGCGGACACCGGCATCATGCGGCAGGATGCCGCCGACATCCTTTTGCAGCTGTCGGGCCACCGGGACGAGGACGCCCCTGCCGCTCCCCTGCTGCCGGCGCTGCCCGGCGTATCAGCGCGCAGCTATCTGCCCCGTGTCGCCCTGTCCGACCCCCATTGGCTGGCGGGCAGCCAGCTGGAGCTGGCCTACGCCTACGACGGCACGGACGGCATCCGCCGCAGCGGCACACTGGTGTATGATGCAGCCCGGAACATCGTTCGCTCTGTCAGCGGCAGCATCTGAGGGCTGATTCAACCGCCGGTTGAGCATTTTGCGGACTTTTCAACGGACACGTTATTGCGTTTCCGTGCCGTCTCCGCTATGCTGGAGACAGCAAATGAAAGGAGCACACTTCCATGACAGGATCCTCTCTCAGCGCCGCACTGGCGCAGCTCCGCCGCGACAGCGGCATGACCCAGGAGCAGCTGGCCGCCCGCCTGGGTGTCACCTTTCAGGCCGTAAGCAAATGGGAAACGGGGGTCTCCTGCCCTGACATCCAACTGCTGCCCCGAATCGCTGATGTGTTCGGCGTCACGCTGGACGCCCTGTTCGGGCGGACGGCCTCCCCCACGGAGGCGCAGGAGGAGGCCGCACTGTACGACCTGCCATGGCCGGACGACGATACGCTGTACGTCGTTCTGTACCACGGCCACACACTGCTCACCGATGAACCGGCGATGCCGGGCCGCGACAGAGAGCTGCGGTTCGTCTATCAAGGCCCCGCCGTCAGCATCAGCAGCCGTTTTGACGTGGTGTGCGAGTGCGGCTGCACCGTGGAGGGCAATGTCAGCGCGGGCTGCGATGTCACCTGCACCGATGTGGGCGGCGATGTGAGGGCCGGGTGCGACGTGACCTGCGGCGGCGTAGGCGGCGGCGTCAGCGCCGGGTGCGATGTGACCTGCGGCAATGTGGAGGGCGACGTGCGGGCCAACGGCGACGTGACCTGCGGTGATGTCCGCGGCAGTGTCCGCACCGGCGGCGATATGTACCGGTAACAAAAAAACAGACAGTTCATGCGCTGTGCGCATGAACTGTCTGTTTTTATCGTTGAGAATTACTCCTCGTCCTCGCCCTCATCGTTGGCCAGGTCGCTGAGATCGAACTCCAGCTTGGCGCCGCAGTTGGGGCAGATGACCTCGCCATCCTCCAGGACGGACTCGTCGAAGTAGACCTCCTCCTCGCACTCGGGGCAGTTGGTCATGAAGCACTCCTCTTCCTCGTCGTCTTCATCTTCGTCCTCGTCCTCATCATCGTCCAGGGCGAAGTACAGCGTCTCCTCCACATCGCTGAGGTCGTCGCTGACGGCATCCAGGCCGTCCTCCACATCGCACAGCTCGTCCTCGATGTCGGCGAACTTCTCCGCCATGTCGTCCAGCACGTCGATGATGGCGGCGATCAGCTTGCCTTCCTTGCTGTCGGTATCCAGGTTCAGGCCCTCGGCCAGACCCTTCAGATATGCTACCTTCTCAGAGATCTCCATGTTCGGCTCCTTTCTGTACGGTCGGTTGGTGGTGCTTACTTGGTGCGGCCGATATACTCGCCGGTACGGGTGTCAATGGTAATCTTGTCGCCGATGTTGATGAACAGGGGCACCTTCACCTCGGCGCCGGTCTCCACGGTGGCGGGCTTCAGGGTGTTGGTGGCGGTGTTGCCGGCCAAACCCGGCTCCGTCTCGGTGACTTCCAGATCCATGAAGTTGGGGCACTCCAGGCCGAACACGCTGCCCTTGTAGCTCAGCACCTTGCACACGGTGTTCTCGGTGATGAAGCGGAACGCATCGCCCAGCAGCTCCTTGTTCAGGGGCACCATGTCGAAGGTCTCCTGATCCATGAAGTAATACAGGTCGCCGTCGTTGTAGCTGTACGCCATGTCGCGGCGATCCACGAAGGCCTCCTCAAACTTGGCGGTGGGGTTGAAGGATGTCTCGGTCACAGCACCGGTCACCACGTTGCGCATCTTGGTGCGGACGAAAGCGGCGCCCTTGCCGGGCTTGACGTGCTGGAACTCCACGACCTGCATGACCTTGCCGTCCATCTCGAAGGTCTTGCCGTTTCTGAAATCACCGGCGGTAATAGTTGCCATATTGATATTCCTCCCATATTGATGAGGGAATATCACGATTCCCTCGAATGAATTATACCGGCCGAAAATTGGCCTCATATATTCTACATGATAAGTGCCTGTTTGGCAAGGGTTTCCGGTGAAAAAAGTGGGCTGCGGGCCCTATTTTTCCCGTGCCGCCGCCTTCCACGGCCTTTGCAGGGCGTGGAGCACCTTGTTCCACGCGCCTGCGGCGCCGCCGCGCGGCTCTACCATCAGCGCCAGGACGCCGCTGCGGTTGGCACCCAGCATATCCGTCAGCAGCTTGTCGCCCAGCATGGCCGTCTCCCGGGGCGTCACGCCGCAGCGGGCCATGGCCCGGCGGAATCCCCGGATCCCCGGTTTCCCGGCGTGACCCTCATAGCTGATGCCCAGCTGACGGCAGAACTGCTCTACCCGTGCAGGACTGCGGTTGTTGGACAGGATCATGACCTCCACCCCCGCCTGCCGCATGGTGTCGATCCACCGGCGCACCGCCTCGTCCGGTTCCCGCTGGGACTTGGGCGCCAGCGTATAGTCCAGGTCGCACAGCAGCAGCCGAATGCCCCGCCGGGCCAGCTCCTGCCCCTCTATCTGCTCGTAGCCGGCATAGACCCGGTCCGGCCGTATGGAAAATCGCATAGGCTGCCGCCTCCTCTCATATACAGATAGTGTATCATTGGTGCGCCGCAAAAACAAGGGGGTGTCCGCATGCAGCTCTATCTGGCCGCCGCGCCCTGCTATCTGCCGGAAACCCGGCGCTGGGGCCTGCCCATTGCCCACGCCGCCTACCGCATCGACAGCGGCGGCCGACTGGCCGCGCTGGCGCTGCCGCCGGAGGTCCGGAGCGGGCTGCTGCTGGTAACGGGGACAGACTGTCCCTCCCCGCCCCAGACGGAGGCGCTGGCCCGGGACATCCTGCGCCAGTGCCTGCAGCGGGGCTATACCGGCGTGGTACTGGAGCCGGTGCTGCCCGCCGCCGCGGTGACCGCGCTGGAGACGCTGTGCCGCAGTTACGGGCGCACGCTGTACGTCCCCGAGCGCTGCGGCGGACAGACGGCGGACGCACGGATCGTGGTGAGCACGGCCCTCTCCGGCGGAACGCTGCGCCGGCGTCTGGAGGAGGTCTGCCGCCGCTTCGGTCCCCGGCGGATCGCGCTGGATCTGGCCTGCGTGCGGGCGGACTTCTCCCTCCCCGCGCCCTACGGGGACGGCACGGCACTGACCGCCCAGCAGCTGACGGCGCTGCGGGGACAGCGGCCCGTGTTCTTTTCCCCGGAGCTGTGCGCCCGGTACTTCACCTATGGCGAGGGCGGCATGACCCACTTCGTTCTGTTTGACGACGCGGACACACTGCGCCGCAAGATGGCGCTGGGGGCGGAGCTGGGCATCGCCGCCGGTATGCTGTCCCTGCCGGAGGCGGCGGAGGCGCTGCCGGGTCTGCTGGGGAAAAAGTAAGAGCCTGAGGGATGTACCCTCAGGCTCTCGTGGGATCAATAATAACGCTTATTGCGGTTCTTGCGCGCGGCCTCGGACTTCTTGCGGCGCTTGACACTGGGGCTTTCATAGCACTCTCTCTTGCGCACCTCGGCCAGAACGCCTGCCTTGGCGCAGCTTCTCTTGAAACGCTTCAGAGCGCTGTCCAGGGACTCGCCTTCCTTGACGTGGACTTCAGACATCTATATTTCCCTCCCTCCGATGCACCCGGCTCGATCCTGGGTGCTCTTTAAGAGCCATTCGCATGACTAACGGATGTATTATACCGATGAAACGGCACCTTGTCAAGCTATTTCCCACAAAAAACCGCAATTTTACTTGACGGGCTTGACGATGAGGTTCACCAGCTTGTTCTTCACCAGAATGGTCTTGACAACAGACATGCCTTCCACGGCTTTTTTCACCTTGTCGGTGTCCATGGCGGCGGCCACCACCGCGGCCTCGTCGCTGTCCATGGGGACGGTGACGGTGCCCTTCAGCTTGCCGTTGATCTGCACGGCCATCTCCACATGGGAGTCCACGGTCTTGGCCTCGTCGTGGGCGGGCCAGTCCATCTGCATGGCCATCTTGCCGTACTTGGCGGCAAAGCCCATGTTCTCCCACATCTCCTCCACCATATGGGGGGCGAAGGGGCTGAGCAGCAGGCACAGCACCTCCACGTCGCCCTTGGAGCAGCCGTTGGCATAGAACTCGTTGACCATGGTCATCATGGCGGCAATGGCGGTGTTCATCTTCAGCTCGTCGATGTCCTGCGTCACCTTCTTGATGGTCTTGTGGACGATGGACTCGTTCTTGGCAGAGATGCCCTCCTCAGCGGTAGCGATATCCTGCAGGTTGAAGCAGCGGTCCAGGAAGCGCTTGCTGCCCTTGACGGCCTCGTTGCTCCAGCTGACGGCCTTCTCGAAGTCGCCGATGAACATGATGTGCAGGCGCATGGTGTCCGCGCCGTACTGGGCCACGATGTCATTGGGGTTCACCACGTTGCCCCGGGACTTGGACATCTTCTCGCCGCCCTCGCCCAGGATCATACCGTGGCTGGTGCGCTTGGCGTAAGGCTCCTTGGTGGGCACCACGCCGATGTCGTACAGGAACTTGTGCCAGAACCGGGAGTACAGCAGGTGCAGGGTGGTGTGCTCCATGCCGCCGTTGTACCAGTCCACCGGGGACCAGTAGTCCAGCGCCTCCTTGCTGGCTAGCGCCTTGTCGTTGTGGGGATCCATATACCGCAGGAAGTACCAGCTGGAACCGGCCCACTGGGGCATGGTGTCTGTCTCACGCTTGGCGGGGCCGCCGCAGCAGGGGCAGGTGGTGTTGACCCAGTCGGTCATCTTGCTCAGGGGGCTTTCGCCGTCGTCGGTAGGCTCGTAGCTCTCCACCTGGGGCAGCACCAGCGGCAGCTGCTCCTCCGGCAGGGCCACCCAGCCGCACTTCTCGCAGTTCACCAGGGGGATAGGCTCGCCCCAATAGCGCTGGCGGGAGAACACCCAGTCGCGCAGCTTGTAGTTGACCTTCTCCTTGCCGAAGCCCTGCTCCACCACGTACTTCTTCATGGCGGGGATGGCCTCCTTCACGGTCATGCCGTTGAGGAAACCGGAGTTGACCATGATGGCGCTGTCGTCCTTGGCCACAAAGGCCTCCTTGGTGACATCGCCGCCCTTGACCACCTCGATGATGGGCAGGCCGAACTTCTTGGCGAACTCCCAGTCGCGCTGGTCGTGGCCGGGCACGCCCATGACGATGCCGGTGCCGTAGCCCATGAGGACGTAGTCGGACACGAACATGGGCAGGGCCTGATGGGTCACGGGGTTCATGACCTCGATGCCCTCCAGCCGCACACCGGTCTTTTCCTTGTTCAGCTCGCCCCGCTCAAAGTCGGACTTGTGGGCCGCCTCGTCCTGATACGCCGCCACGGCGTCCCAGTTTTTGATGAGGGGCTGCCACTTCTTCAGCAGCGGATGCTCCGGGGAGATGACCATGTAGGTGGTGCCGAACAGCGTGTCGGCACGGGTAGTGTACACCGTGACCTCGTCGCCTACGTTGGTCTTGAACGTCACCTCAGCGCCGGTGGAACGGCCGATCCAGTTGCGCTGCTGGATCTTCACGCGCTCGATGTAATCCACGTCGTCCAGATCGTCGATAAGGCGCTGGGCGTAGGCGGTGATCTTCAGCATCCACTGGCTCTTTTCCTTACGGATGACCTCGCTGCCGCAGCGCTCACACACGCCGTTGACCACTTCCTCGTTGGCCAGCACGCACTTGCAGCTGGTGCACCAGTTCACGGGCATGGTGGTCTTGTAGGCCAGGCCGTGCTTGAACATCTGCAGGAAGATCCACTGGGTCCACTTGTAGTAGTTGGGGTCGGTGGTGTCCACGCAGCGGTCCCAGTCGAAGCCGTAGCCCAGCATCTTCAGCTGGTTGGTGAAATTCTCGATGTTGTTCTTCGTCACCACAGCCGGATGGATGTGATTCTTGATGGCGTAGTTCTCCGTGGGCAGGCCGAAGGCGTCAAAGCCGATGGGGAACAGGACGTTGTAGCCCTCCATCCGCTTTTTGCGGGTGACGATGTCCATGGCGGTAAAGGGCCGGGGATGGCCGACGTGCAGGCCCTGTCCGGAGGGATAGGGGAACTCGATGAGCCCGTAGAACTTGGGGCGCTTGTCGCCGGTGACGGCGGCGTAGGGCTTGGTCTTTTCCCAGTTGGCCTGCCACTTCTTTTCAATGGCCGCAAAATCGTAATTCATGCTGCTTCTCCTTACAATATCTGAAATTTTCCTGTTTACAAAAAAACATCCCCGACCGTTGAAAACGGTCAGGGACGTGTCAGAACGTGTTACCACCCTGATACCGCCGCCGGTCACCCGGACGGCGCTCAGCTCCCCTCTTGCAAGGGGCCGCGCCTGTAACGGTGCGCCTCCGTCCCGCCCTGTTCAGGCGGAATGCTCCGGGGCCAGTACAACGAAGCGCCCCCACCGGCTCACACCAGCCGCCGGCTCTCTTTCGGCGGGCCTGCCTCGTCTTTTTCCCATCCTCGCATGTTGCGATATCAAGGCTTATTTTATCGCTTTTTTGCCGATTGTCAAGCCCTCTTTTTCGTCATAATGACAATTTTTGTGCAGCAGCTGCTCCTCGCGCTGGCAGGAGACCACATACAGCTCCTCACATTTCCGCTGCGCCTCGATGAGCTGCGTCACCGCCTGCTCCATGGCGTCCATCGCCGCCAGATACATCGCCTTGTAATCCGCCATTTTTCCACCCCCTGTTTCTGTACTATACCGCATTGTGTATATATCCACAATATTGATTTTGGCATTTTTCCATATAATGAAGCTATCAGCTGCACATTGGGGGTGAATGCCATTTTTGATTACAGTCCGCTGTGGGAGACCATGCGCAAAAATGGCGTGTCCCAATACTATCTGCTGCAAAATGGCATTGATAATAAGACGCTGGATTCTCTGAAAAAGAACAGAAACATCACCATTGTCACGTTGGAGAAGCTCTGCCGGCTTGTCGGCTGTTCGCCCAACGATGTAGTACGCATCATCCCTTGAAAGGCAAAAAACGTTTCACTTATGAACGATCAGGCAGACGGGGGTGTTGACATGCGGAACCGCATCAGGGATCTGCGGGATGACCATGATATGACACAGCAGCAGGTGGCAAATGCCATCGGCATCACGCAGCGCAAATACAGCTATGTAGAGACCGGAACGCAGCCGCTGACGGACGAGCTGTTGTGTGCGCTGGCCGACCTCTATAGTGTCAGCGTGGACTATCTGCTGTGCCGCACCGATGTGACACAGCCGTATCCTCGGAAAAAATAAAGCTTCAGGCCGCTGAAAGCGGCCTGAAGCTTTATTTTTTTCGTTCACTCGTGGTCGTCGGTGATGCCCGTCAGATCCAGAGGCTTGCCGTCCCGCCACAGACGCTCCAGCCCGTAGAACTCCCGGGCCTCGTGGTTGAACACATGGACGGCGATGCAGCCGTAGTCCAGCAGCACCCATGTGCCGCCGCGGTAGCCCTCCCGGTGCAGCGGATCCTCGCCGGCCTCCTCGTGGAGCACCTTCTCCACATTGTCCACCAGCGCGTTGATCTGGGTATTGCTGGAACCGGTGGCCAGCACGAAATAATCCGCCAGCGTGGTCAGGTCAGCGATCTCCAGCGCCTGGATCTCCTTTCCCTTCTTATCGGACAGCGCGCGGGCCGCCAGCAGGGCCAGTTCCTTCGGTGTTTTCATCGTATCCCTCTTTTCAATAAGTAGTCCCGCGCGTCGCGGGTCAGATGGTGGACGGGATTCCCCATCTCCTCCATCTCCTGTATGGTCATGGTCAGGCCCATCAGCAGGCCATGGTCCAGATCCTCGTACACAGCGCGGCGCAGCTCCTCCACGCCGTCAAAATCCCGGCTCGGCTCGATGTAGTCCGCCAGATAGATGATCTTCTCCAGCCGGGTCATGTCCGGCTTGCCGGTAGTGTGATACCAGATGGCATCGTACACCGCGTCCTCCACGCCGAACACACCGCGGGCAATGGCGGCACCGGTCTTGCTGTGCAGCAGCTTCAGGGCCTTCCGCTCCAGTTCGTCCAGCTCGATGCCGTACTCCGCGCACAGCGCCAGCTGCTCCGGCATATCCAGTTTCTTCGTGCAGTCGTGGAGCAGCGCCGCGATGCGGGCCTGGTTCTCGTCGCCGCCGTAGCGGCGGACAAGACGCACCGCCTCCTGCTCCGTGCCCAGTACATGGGGCATCCGCTTGGGCTTCAGATAGCTCAGGGCGATGGGCCGCAGCTCATCCGGCGTCAGTCCTGCCAGAGGCATGTGCGTACCGTACAGCTTTTCCCGCAGTACATAGCCGTATACGGCGGCGGGCAGCAGATCCGCGCCGCCGCCCTGGGCCAGCGCCTGCCGCACCTCTGTGGAGGACAGCTCCACCACCTGCGGATTGGGGATAACGGTCACGTCCGCGCCGTACTCCCGCTCCAGAAACGCCTTCTGCCGGGCAAAGGCGGCCTCCTCGCCGCCCTGCATGCGGCTGAACGCGCCGATGCGGGCCATGGACATCCCCTGCCGCGACTCCCGCCAGTCCTGCAGGGTCAGGAACATGTCCGAGCCCATCAGCAGGAAAATTTCATCATCCGGATACTGCTGCTTCATCATGCACAGCGTTTCCCAGGAATAGCTGGGGCCGCCGCGCCGCAGCTCCACATCCAGCACCTCGGCTTTTTTGCCCAGCGCCGCCGTGGCCAGCACCGTCATGTCCAGCCGCTGCTGCGGCGATGCCGCCCCCGCCGGCAGTTCCTTGTGGGGCGGGATAAACGTGGGGACCAGCAGCAGCTTATCCAGCGAAAGCCGCTCCATGGCGGCCTTTGCCGCCGCGATGTGCCCGTTGTGGGGCGGGTCGAACGTCCCGCCGTAAATGCCGATCTTCAATGCTTCTCACCCGCTTTCACAGGTATTTTCTCCCAAAATATGCGTCAGTTGGCAGGCCGCTGCGCCTTTACCAGTTCGATCTTCCGTTTGCTCTTGTCGTGCTGCATCCGGTAGAGCACGAACTTGCTGCCGATGACCTGCACCACCTCGCAGCGGGCGGCCACGGCCAGCTCCTCCGCCGCCTCGCGGGCGGTGAGCATGGAGTTCTCCAGCACCCGGCCCTTGATGAGTTCCCGGGCCTCCAGCGCGTCGTTGACCTGCTTGACCAGGTTTTCGCCGATGCCGTCCTTCCCCACCTGCACGATGGTGTCGATGTCGTTGGCGAGCCCCCGAAGCTGGGCCCGCTGCTTGCTTGTCAGTTCCATAGCTTACTTCTCCAAATGTCCGTTATTTGCCAGATAGTCCTTCAGCTCCGCCGCAAATTTCCGCAGAGCGTTGCCCCGGTGGGAGATGGCGTTCTTCTCCTCCGGCGTCAGCTGGGCAAAGGTCTTGCGCAGGGACGGCACCAGAAACACCGGGTCGTAGCCGAAGCCGCCGTCTCCCATGGGCGCGAAGGCAATGGCGCCGTGGCAGTCGCCCTCCGCCGTCAGCACGTCCCCGTTGGGGAAGGCGCAGACGATGGCGGTGTGGAAATAGGCGCTGCGGTCCGTGGCGCCCCGCAGATTCTGCAGCAGCAGACGGTAGCGGGCCGCATCGTCGTCCAGTCCACCGTAGCGGGCGGAGTAGACGCCGGGCGCGCCGTTGAGCCAGTTGACACACAGGCCGGAGTCGTCGGCAATGGCCGGCAGACCGCTGGCGGCCATGATGGCCCTGGCCTTCAGGGCTGCGTTCTCGGCAAACGTCTCCCCCGTCTCCTCCACATCCACGGTGATGCCCAGCTCGGCGGGCATCACCACCTCCACGCCCAGATCGGCCAGAACGGCCTGCATCTCGGCCAGCTTTCCCTTGTTATGGGAGGCAAGTACAAATTTCATCGCAGTATATCCCCCAGCAGTTCTTTCTGTTTCCGGATAAGCTCCCGGTTGCCTTTGGCGCACAGCTCCACCAGCTCCTGCTGCTCCTTCAGAGAGAAGGCGCGGCCCTCGCCGGTGCCCTGTATCTCAATGATCTCACCCAGCTCGTTCATGATGCAGTTCAGATCCACCTGCGCCCGGCTGTCCTCAGAATACTGCAGGTCCAGCATGGGCGTTTCCGCCACGATGCCGGCGGACACGCCGGCCACATAGTGACGGATGGGCATGCGGCCGATGTCGCCGCTCTCCACCAGGCGGCGGCAGGCCAGCGCCAGCGCCGCGAAGCCGCCGGTGACGGAGGCGGTGCGGGTGCCGCCGTCGCCCTGCAGCACATCGCAGTCGATGGTGATGGTGCGCTCGCCCAGCAGGGACATGTCCACCGCCGCCCGGAGGCTGCGGCCGATGAGCCGCTGGATCTCGGCGCTGCGGCCGGACAGCTTCAGCTTATCCACGTCCCGGCGGCTGCGCTCCCGGTTGGCACGGGGCAGCATGGAATACTCCGCCGTGACCCAGCCGTGGCCGGGCCGCACATGGGGCGGTACGCGGTCCTCCACCGAGGCATTGCACAGCACCACCGTGTCGCCGCAGCGGATGAGCACGCTGCCCTCCGCAAATTTCGTAAAGCCCGCCGTCATCTCCACGGGCCGCAGCTCGTTATATTTCCGACCGTCTGCTCGTTCCATGGTCACGCCTCCTTACAGCAGCTCTCTTGTAAACTCTTTGGCATCAAAGGGCCGCAGGTCGTCGATGCCCTCGCCCACGCCCACGAATTTTACGGGCACCTGCAGCTCCTGGGCGATGGCGATGACGATGCCGCCCTTGGCGGTGCCGT
>URST01000039.1 GCA_900550585.1 uncultured Eubacteriales bacterium | reverse complement strand
CCCATGACCACCATCGCCGGCTACACCGACGGCATTCTGGACGGCACCATCCCGCCGGAGAAGGAGCGGCAGTACCTGCAGATCATCTCCGACGAGAGCCGGCGGCTCAGCCGCCTTGTCCGGCGGATGCTGGACATCTCCCAGATCCAGAATCAGGAGATGAAGAAGGAGGAGTTCGACCTGTGCGAGTCCGCCCGCATCGCCCTGCTGTCCATGGAGCAGAAGATCATGGGACGGGGGCTGGATGTGGACGCGGAGATCCCGGAGGACTCCGTGATGGTGCAGGGCGACCGGGATCTCATCACGCAGGTGATGTACAACCTGCTGGAGAACGCGGCCAAGTTCGCCGCACCGGCGTCCACCCTGTATCTGGGGCTTACCGTCAACGGGGAGAAGGCCTACGTCACCGTGCGGAACGTGGGCAACACCATCCCCGCCGAGGAGATACCCCTGCTGTTCGAGCGGTTCCACAAGTCGGACAAGTCCCGCAGCGAGGACAAGGACGGCTACGGACTGGGGCTGTATGTGGTCAAGACCATTCTGGCCCAGCACAAGGAGAAGATCACCGTTACCAGCGAGAACGGCGTTACCGCCTTTACCTTTACCATGCAGATGGCCCGCTGAGGCCGGAGGATATACCGTATGCAGGATGAAAACAGAGAAAATCAGCAGACCGAGCCCCAGGAGGTGGTGAGCTGGTATGTGCGCCCGGAGGGGCAGGAGGTGGTGGACTGCTATGTGCAGCCGCGGCCCATGCCGGCGGGCGCTGTGCCGCCTCAGCCCGCGCCGCCGGAAAAGCGGAGCAGGAAGGGTCTGTGGGCGTTCCTCATCACCATGGGCGTACTGGCGGCGGTGGTGGTGACGGCCACAGTCATCGCCAGCCTGCGGGGCGGCGGCGCCATACCGTCCGTGGACGGCGGAACGGGAGACGGCAGCGACGCCAGCAGCATCGTGAATATCTCCAAGGTGGAAAAGACCACCATTCCCCGGATACAGGGGGAGGCGGGGGTGTCTTTGGTCTGCACGGCCCCGGCGGGGGAGAAACTGAGCATACAGGACGTGTATGAGAAGGTGAATCCCTCCACCGTGCTGGTGGTGGCCGACAAGGGCGAGCAGGCCAGCATCGGCACCGGCGTCATCATGACGGAGGACGGGTATATCATCACCAATGCCCACGTCATTTCCGGCGGCAAGAGCTGCTGGATCGCGCTGGACACCGGCTATACCTACGACGCGAAGCTGGTGGGCTACAACGAGGAGCGGGATCTGGCGGTGCTGAAGGCCACGGACGCGGAGGGCCTGCCGGCGGCGGAGTTCGGCGACAGCGACCTGTGCCGCGTGGGCGACACGGTGTACGCCATCGGCAACCCGCTGGGCGTGGAGCTGCGGGGCACCCTGACCGACGGCATCATCTCCGCCATCAACCGGGATGTACAGGTGGACGGGCGCGTGATGACGCTGGTGCAGACCACGGCGGCACTGAACAACGGCAACTCCGGTGGCCCGCTGATCAACGAGTACGGGCAGGTCATCGGTATCAATACCCTGAAAATGAGCGGGAACGGCAGTGAGGCGGAGGCCACCGTGGAGGGACTTGGCTTTGCCCTGCCCATCAGCGACGCCTGCTTCGTGGTCAACGACATCATCGCCAACGGACGGTTCCGGGGCGTGCCCGTGCTGGGCATCATGGTCACCGAGAACAGCGAGAACGGCGGACAGGTGATGGTATACACCGTGTCGGAGGGCGGCGGCCAGGAGGCGGGCCTGCTGCCCGGCGATGTGCTGCTGCGGGCCGACGGACAGGAGCTGCACGGCATCAACGACCTGATGGCGGTGCGGCGCACCCATCTGGTAGGCGACACCATGACCCTCACCGTCCAGCGGGACGGACAGGTGTTCGACGTGGACGTGACGCTGTACGCCAGCGAGGACTGATACGGAAAAACCGGGAAAGACATCATGTCTTTCCCGGTTTTTTTGTTTGCAGCAGCAGACTGGCGGCGGCCAGCAGCAGGTAGATGCCGAAGGGACGGCGCAGCAGGGACACGTCCACGGCGGTGGCCAGCAGCGCGCCGGCGGCGGCTGCCGCCGTGCCCCACGGTGCGGCGGCGCGTAGGACGGCGCGCTCCAAGAGGCCGTTCTTCCGGTGGTACAGCAGCCCCATGGCGGCGGTGGGCAGGAAGTACAGCAGGTTGATGGCCATGGCGTCGGACTGCTCCACGCCGAGAAACAGGGTCATCAGCAGCAGGAGCAGGGTACCGCCGCCCACGCCCCACGCGGACAGGATGCCGGTGCAGAAGCCCGCCAGCACCGGCAGGAGCCACGCCGTCACAGGAGATACCGGATGCCGCCGTACACCAGAAAGGCGGCAAAGAGATACCGCAGCCACGGGGCGGGCACCCGGGGGAACAGCCTGCCGCCCACGAAGCCGCCGGCCAGTCCGCCCAGCAGGTAGGGCAGGGCCTGCACGAGATCGAAGGGCGTGCGCAGCAGATAGACGGCGGCGGACACCACGCAGAAGGGCAGGATCACCGCCACACAGGTGGCGAAGGCCTTTTTCTCCTCCACACGGCACCAGCGGGTGAGCAGGGGCAGCAGCACCATGCCGCCGCCTCCGCCGAAGCAGCCGTTGGCGGCGCCGGCCAGCGTGCCGGCCACGGCGTATTTCACCGATGTGCGCATGTCCGTCACCTCCTCTGGTATGTACTCCGTGTGGGTCGGCACACGGAGGGGCAGACGGCATCCGGAAAACGGAGGCTCTCTGCCGGTCAGCACGCGGGCAGCGTTACTGGCACTTCTGGTAGCTCTGGCAGTCGGTGCACTGGTCCATGGAGGGATTGCTCTCATGGGTGCCCACCTGGATGGAGCTGAGGCCGCAGTTGTTCACGTCCTTGCAGTGGTGGGCGCAGTTGGTAACGGTACACTTGATGGAAGAATTGGGGGTGCAGCTGCACCCGTCGTTGGTACAAGCGCGATTCATGGCGTTTCCTCCCGTAAAAGAAAAATAGAGTCAGGCCATACGACCCGACTCTATCTTGTCCGAAAACCGCGGCACTATGCCATGGAAAAAATACAAATTTTCAGATGCCCAGCAGCCACGACGCGAAGCGGAAGTAGATCAGCAGGCTGGTGGCGTCCACAATGGTGGAGATGAAGGGGCTGGCCATGACGGCGGGGTCCAGACCCACCTTTTCCGCCAGCAGCGGCAGGGAGCAGCCCACGCACTTGGCAAAGACCACCACAAACAGGATGGTCAGGCACACCACCAGGCACACCATGGGCGTGACCTCGGCATTGCCCAGCAGCAGCCGGTCCACCACCAGCATCTTCAGGAAGTTGGCGGCGGCCAGGCACAGGCCGCACAGCAGGGAGACGCGCAGCTCCTTCCACAGCACCCGCAGCACGTCGGAGAAGTCCACCTCGTCCAGGCTCAGGGCGCGGATGACGGCCACGGAGGCCTGGGTGCCGGAGTTGCCGCCGGTGCCGGACAGCATGGGGATGTAGGCGTTCAGCACCAGACAGGCGGCCAGTGCGTTTTCGTAGTGGTTCAGGATCATGCCGGTGAACGTGGCCGACAGCATCAGGATCATCAGCCACGGCAGACGGGATTTCCATGTGGCGAACACGCCGGTGCGGAGGTAGGGCTTGTCCGACGGCAGCATGGCGGCCATCTTTTCGAAGTCCTCCGTGGTCTCCTCCTCGATGACGTCTATAGCGTCGTCGACGGTGACGATGCCCACCAGGCGGTTCTCCATGTCCACGATGGGCATGGCCAGAAAGTCGTATTTGCTCAGGGCCTGGGCCACGTCCTCCTTGTCGTCCATGGTCTTGGCCCACACCACGTCCGGGTCCATGATGTCCTCGATGACATCGTCCTCGTTGGCCAGCAGCAGGTCGCGGACGGACAGCACGCCCAGCAGGCGGCGGGTGGGGTCGGTGACGTACAGGATGTTGATGGTCTCCAGCTCGCCGCCGATGCGGCGGATGCGCTTGAAGGCGTCCTCCACCGTCATGTCCTTCTTCAGGGACAGGAACTCCATGTTCATGATGGAGCCGGCGGAATCCTCCGGATATTTCAGGATCTCGTTGATGGACTTGCGCATCTCCGGCGTGGCCTTGTCCAGAATGCGGATGACCACGCTGGCGGGCATCTCCTCCACGATGTCCACGGCATCGTCCAGATACAGCTCGTCAAGCACCTCCTTCAGCTCGGTGTTGGAAAAGCCGTTGATGAGCATTTCCTGGCTCTCCGGCTCCAGCTCCACGAATACCTCCGCTGCCGTCTCCTTGGGCAGCAGACGGTACAGCAGGGGCATCAGCTCGGAGCCGGATTCCTCCAGCAGCAGGGCGATGTCGGCGGGCTCCATGGGCAGGAACAGGTCACGCAGCCGGGCATACTCCTTGTCGTGCGCCAGCGTCTCGATCTGCTCCAGATAGCGGTCCAGCTCCTCCTGATAGTCGATCATGGCCTGCTCCTCCTTTCAACAAAAAAATAACACGCAGCGGGCGGTAGAATGCCTGCTGCGTACCATAAGCGGGCCACGGGGAAACGTGACCTGTGTACCGTTACAAGCTTTAGCATCGCGGGGCGGTGAAGCTGCGTTAGATACTACCTTGGTTTCGATAGTACCTGCTCAAACCATCTTATGGTGTCTCCACCATTTCGCGGCAGCAGCCCATATCCCTCGCGGTAGCCTTACCTACCGGACATGTTTTGTTGTACACGCCTATCCTATGCCAAAAAACGGGGCGTGTCAACCCGCTTTTACAGCTTTTTTACAAATATACCTGCACATTCTCCCGGCCCAGCAGGTGCTCCCGCAGGGCGTCCAGAAAAATGAGGGCCGGCTCCGGCAGCTCCTCGCCCCGGCGGGTCACCAGATAGTTGACGCGGTCCGGCGGCGCCTGGGTGAAGCGGCAGACCCGCGCCTTGGAGCGGTCCAGCGAGGCGGCGGCAATGGCCGGGGCGGCCACCCACAGGTCCTCCGTCCGGGGGAAGAAGTCCGCCGCCTGCAGGGTGTCGGCGTACAGCAGGGGGCGGGCGCCGGGGCCGAAGGAGCTGTCGTGCCAGCGGATGAAGTCCGGGTCCCAGGTGACCAGGATCTCGTTGGCGGGGTCCAGCGCGGCGGGGTCCGTCTCCGCCGGGTAGCTGCTGTCCGGCGAGGAGAGCAGCAGGAACCGTTCCCGGAAGATGGGGCGCACCTCCAGCTGGCTGTTGAACACGGTGTTGCTGTCGATGAGGGCGAAGTCCAGCTCGTGGTTCAGCAGGGCCTGGGCCGAGTCCACGTCCCGCAGGGTGTGGATCCACAGGGACACCGGCAGGTGCAGGGACAGGAACTTCTGGTACACCGCCGGCAGGATGTACTGGTTGGTGGTGTAGGTGGCGGCCATGCGCAGATAGGCGCGCTGCTCCAGCTCCGACAGGGCGTCCGTCTCCGACAGGAGGCGCTGCCAGCGGCGGGCCAGTGTCAGGAATTTCTGGCCGGCGGCGGTGAGCTGGATGCGGCGCTGGCCCTTGCCCCGGACGAACAGCGGCGTGCCCACCCGCTCCTCCAGTGCGCGGATGCGCATGGACAGCGTGGGCTGGGTGATGTACAGCGCCTCGGCCGCCGCCGTCATGGTGCCGTGCTGCACCACGGCCCAGAATGTCTCGATGTCCAGATTCGTCATGGCGTTTCTCCTAAAATATATCAAAAATCGCTTATATTTTACGCGAACAACTTCAATTTTACAAGCGGATATTTTCGTGATATAGTAAAAATCACAAAGGAGAGGGACGCCGCCGCATCCCGTCCGATGTGATGAGATATGCTATTTCTCTACTTTTCTTTCTTTTTTCTCTCCCAAATCCCAAATCTCCCAAGAAAAAAGGCAGGGCCGAGGCCCTGCCTTTTTTCGCGCAGAGGTACGGGCGGCGAGGGGACACAGGAAACGGAGACGGCGCAGGCAGGGCCGCGCCGGGGACAGGGCGGAGAAGCTGCGCGGGGGCGGGGAAAAGGCTGCCGCCGCGCGGAAGTGGAAATACCGGGGGTGATGCCGCGGGAAAGCGGCGGGGCCGCTGGGAGACAGAGGACGATGCGGGCGGCGGAGCAGCGCGGGAAAGGGGCACTGCCGGACACAGGCAGCTGCCGTGCGCACGGCGCGGAAATCCGGGCGGCGCGGGGCGCTTTGATGTAGGACTTGCCGAAAGCGGAGAGACGGTGTATAGTAGGCAGGTCGGGGAGGGATACCATGGGAAGCTTTCAGCTGTATTTTGAAATGATCGGGGCCGTGGCCTTTGCCGTGTCCGGCGCGGCGCTGGGCATCCGCAAGGGGATGGACCTGTTCGGCGTGGCCATGATGGGCATGACCACGGCGGTGGGCGGCGGCATCCTGCGGGATGTGATGCTGGGCCAGACGCCGCCGGCGGCGCTGCGGGACCCTGTTCAGGCGTTGATGGCCATCGCCGTGTCGGTGCTGGTGTTTTACATCTGGCGGCGGCGGAAAACGGACATGCACAACCGATACGCCGAGGCGGTGCTGCTGGTGGCAGATTCCATCGGCCTGGGCATCTTCTCCGCCCACGGCGCGGCTATCGCCGTGCAGGCGGGGTATGGCGCCAACTGGTTCCTGGTGCTGTTTTTAGGCGCCGTCACCGGCGTGGGCGGCGGCGTGCTGCGGGATGTGTGCTGCATGGAGCGGCCCTATATTTTCACCAAGCACATATATGCCTGCGCGTCTCTGGCCGGGGCGGCGGTGTGCCGCGCCCTGTGGCCGCTGGGGACGGGGCTGGCCATGCTGGCCGGCTGCGGCGTGACGGTGGTGCTGCGCATCTGTGCCGCCGTGTTCCGGTGGAGCTTTCCCAAGGCGTGAAACGGATAAAAAGGAAAGGCGTGACTTTCGTCACGCCTTTCCTTTGTTGTAGAGCCGTTACGCGGTGAGCTTCAGGCCGATGATGCCGATGAGCAGCAGACCCACGAAAATGAGGCGCGCCGCCGTCACCGGCTCGTGGAACGCCGCGATGCCCACGATCACCGCGCCCAGCGCGCCGATGCCCGTCCAGACGCCGTAGGCCGTGCCCATGGGCAGGGTCTTGATGGCCTGCGACAGGAAGAAGAAGCTGGCCAGCATGCCCACGATGGTCCAGATGGACGGCCACAGTCTGGTGAAGCCCTCGGACAGCTTCATGAAGGTGGACCAGAACACCTCCAGCCCGCCGGCGATGATGAGATAGACCCATGCCATAAGAAAAACCTCCCGAAAAACAAAAAAATGCGCCCACGGGGCGCGCCTTCTAAGGCCTGACGGCGCGCCGGTGAACGCGGGCCCGCCACCCGGCGGCGACGGACTGCATGGAGAATATAGCAGAGACTGGGGGAAAAGTCAAGATATGCCGTCGGATGGAGAGAGGAAAAGGGGAAAAACAGCTTGTAGGACAGGCCGGGACATGGTATACTATATTATTCGGAAAAACGCGGCGGGGAGGGACGTATATGGGATTGCACGACGGGCACCGGCAGCGGGCGAAGGAGCGCTACCGCCAGATGGGCGCGGACGCGCTGGCGGATCACGAGCTGCTGGAGCTGGCGCTGTTTTATGCCATCCCGCGGCAGGACACCAACGAGACGGCCCACCGGCTGCTGAAGCGATTCCGCAGCCTGCAGGGCGTTTTGCAGGCGGCACCGGAGGAGCTGGAGCAAGTGGAGGGCGTGGGCGCCAGCGCCGCCCTGCTGCTGCGCCTGATGGCGGACATCAGCCAGCGGGCACGGATCACCAGCCTGCCGGAGAAGATACTCAATTCGCCGGACCGCACCGGCGCCTACTTCATGGAGCTGCTGACGGGGCAGAAGCGGGAGCTTCTGTATCAGGTGTGCCTGGACGGCAAGGGCAAGCTGCTGACCTGCCGGTGCATTGCCAAGGGGACGGTGTCCGCCTCCGCCGTCCATGTGCGGCAGGTGGTGGAGAACGCCCTGTACGCCGGAGCCAGCACCATCATTCTGGCGCACAACCACCCCAGCGGTGTGGCGCTGCCCTCCGACGCGGACGTGCTGGTGACCCGGCGCATCCAGGAGGCGCTGGCCCCGCTGGGCATCCGGCTGGCTGACCACATCGTCGTGGCGGACGACGACTACGTCTCCATGGCGGAGAGTGGATTTTTGCAGAGATAAAGGGAGGGCGCTATGCCTGATTTCAAAGTTGTTTCAGAATACAGTCCCGCCGGCGACCAGCCCCAGGCCATCGAGAAGCTGGCGCAGGGGCTGGAGAACGGCCTGCGGGAGCAGGTGCTCAAGGGCGTCACAGGGTCCGGCAAGACCTATACCATGGCGAAGGTCATTGAGAAGGTGAACCGGCCCACGCTGGTGCTGGCCCACAACAAGACGCTGGCGGCCCAGCTGTGCGAGGAGTTCCGGGAGTTCTTCCCCCACAACGCTGTGGAATACTTCGTGTCGTACTACGACTACTACCAGCCGGAGGCATACATCCCCCATACGGATACCTACATCGAAAAGGACGCCTCCACCAACGAGGAGATCGACCGGCTGCGGCTGTCCGCCACCTGCGCGCTGCTGGAGAGGCGGGACGTTATCGTGGTGTCGTCGGTGAGCTGCATCTACGGACTGGGCGAGCCGGACGACTTCGCCCGGATGATGATCTCCCTGCGGACGGGGATGACCATGGACCGGGACGAGCTGCTGCGGCGGCTGGTGGAGGACCGGTACGAGCGGAACGACGTGGCGTTCCAGCGCAACATGTTCCGTGTGCGGGGCGACACGGTGGAGCTGTACCCGGCGTACTACAAGGACCGGGCCATCCGGGTGGAGTTCTTCGGCGATGAGATCGAGCGCATCACCGAGTTCCACCCCGTCACCGGCGCGGCGCTGAAGTCCCTGCAGCATGTGGCGGTGTATCCCGCCAGCCACTACGTCACCCCCAAGGACAAGCTGGAGCGTGCGGCGGAGGAGATCGAGCGGGAGCTGGCGCAGCAGAAGGCACTGTTCGAGGCGCAGGGCAAGCTCATCGAGGCCCAGCGTATCGACCAGCGCACCCGCTACGATGTGGAGATGATGCGGGAGCTGGGATACTGCTCCGGCATCGAGAACTATTCGCGCATCATCTCCCAGCGGCCGGCAGGCTCCCCGCCCATGACGCTGCTGGACTTCTTTCCCGATGATTTTGTGCTGTTCGTGGACGAGAGCCATGTGACGCTGCCCCAGGTGCGGGCCATGTACAACGGCGACCATGCCCGCAAGCAGAGTCTGGTGGAGTACGGCTTCCGCCTGCCCTGCGCCTTTGATAACCGCCCCCTGAAGTTCGAGGAGTTCGAGGAGCGGTTCCATCAGGCGGTGTACGTCTCCGCCACGCCGGGGGAGTTTGAAAAGGAGCACGCCGATCAGGTGGTGGAGCAGGTCATCCGTCCCACGGGGCTGCTGGATCCCCGGGTGGAGGTACGCCCCATCACCGGGCAGATCGACGATCTGGTGTCGGAGATCCATATCCGGGAGAAAAAGAACGAGCGGGTGCTGGTGACCACGCTGACCAAGCGGATGGCGGAGGACCTTACCGCCCACTTCCGGGGGCTGGGCATCAAGGTACGGTATATGCACGCCGACGTGTCGGCGCTGGAGCGGATGGAGATCATCCGCGACCTGCGGCTGGGCGAATTCGACGTGCTGGTGGGCATCAACCTGCTCCGGGAGGGACTGGACCTGCCGGAGGTATCGCTGGTGGCCATACTGGACGCGGACAAGGAGGGCTTCCTCCGCAGCGAGACAAGCCTGATCCAGACCATCGGCCGCGCCGCCCGCAATGCGGAGGGTCTGGTGATCCTCTACGCGGACACCGTGACGCCGTCCATGCGCTCGGCCATGGACGAGACGGAGCGCCGCCGGAAATTGCAGGATGACTTCAACCGCGCCCACGGCATCGTACCCCGCACCATCCGCAAGAGCGTGCGGGAGATGGTGGAGATCAGCCACAGCGCGGAGGACGCCTCCAAGCTGTCGAAGAAGAAGCTCAGCGACCGGGAGCGGGCGGAGACCATCGCCCGGTTGGAGAAAGAGATGAAGGAGGCCAGCCGTATGCTGGAGTTTGAGTACGCCGCGCTGCTGCGCGACCAGATCATCCAGCTGCGGGGGCAGAAATAGAGAAAAAGAACCATGAACAAGACCATCTCGTATATCTATGTGATCCTCAGCGCCGTGTGCTGGGGCTTTATCGGGTTTTCCAACCGGCTGCTGACGGAGGCGGGCATGACGCTGGGCAACCGGGTGTTCGTCCGAAATTTCGGGACGCTGCTGGTGCTGACGGTGGTGTTCGCCCTGTTCCACAGGCAGGTGTTCCGCATCCGGCTGAAGCATCTGCCCATCTTTCTTGGGTCGGGGCTTATCAGCATCCTGCTGCTGAGCGTGGTGTATTTCCAGTGCCAGACCATGTGCTCGCTGTCGGTGGCGGCAGTGCTGCTGTATCTGGCGCCGTCCTTCGTGGTGCTGGCCAGCGCCGTGCTGTGGAAAACGCCGCTGACGAAGGGGAAGATCGCGGCGCTGTGCGTGTCGCTGCTGGGCTGCATTATGGTCAGCGGCGTGCTGGGCGGAGACATGACCGCCTCGTGGGCCGGTATCGGACTGGGCGTGGTGTCCGGCATGTGCTACGCCAGCTACACCGTGTTCAGCCACTACGGTCTGGCCCACTATGAGAGCTACACCATGATCTACTGGACATTTCTGGTGGCGGGGCTTGGCTCTGTGTTTTTTGCGGACATCCCGGCGCTGCTGCCGGTATTCCAGCAGCCAAGGGGCGTTATCGGCGGCATCTGCGTGGTCATCGTGGCCACGGTGCTGCCCTACATCTTCTACACCAAGGGACTGGAGGGCGTGGAGAGCGGACGCGCCTCCATCATCACCAACATTGAGCCGGTGGTGGAGACACTGGTGGGCATCACCGTGTTCCACGAGGCCCTGACCGTCTGGACGGTGCTGGGCGTGGGCTGTGTCATCGGCTGCGTGGCGCTGCTGGCGCGGGAGGGACGACATGAACGAAAAGAAGCTGCCGCTGAATAGCCTGCACCTGAAGCTGCTGGCCGTGGTGTCCATGCTCATCGACCACATGGGCTTTACCCTGTTTCCCTACGTCCTGTGGATGCGGTGCGTGGGGCGGGTGGCCTTTCCCATCTTCTGCTTTCTCATCGCGGAGGGCTGCGCCCATACCCATGACAGGAAGCGGTACGCCGCGCGGCTGCTGCTGTTCGCCCTGCTGTCAGAGCTGCCGTTCAACCTGATGTGCAGCGGACAGTGGTTCTCCCTGCAGTACCAGAACGTGCTGTGGACGCTGCTTATCGGTGCGCTGGTGTGCTGGGCCATGGACTGGGCCAGAACAAGGCCGGAAATGTGGCAGCGGCTGCCGGCGGACGCCGCCATCGCCGTGGGCTTTATTCTGGGACAGTGGGGCAATACGGACTACGGCGGATGGGGCGTGCTGCTGGTGGTGCTGTTCTACCTGAGCAGGGAGGCCAAGGGCAGGTGGGCCATCCAGCTGGTGGGCACGGGCCTTTTCTGCTGGTTCTGCTCGGCGTGGCGGGTGGAGATGCTGGCCATGCTGGCGCTGATCCCCATTTTCCTGTACAACGGAGAGCGGGTTTTTTCCAACAGGGCGGTGCAGTACGGCTTTTACGCCTTCTATCCCGTCCATATCCTGATCCTGAGCGTACTGGCGCAGTATGTGTTCTGAGGAGGTATCGTCCATGGCAAAGCACAAAGAGGAAAAGACCAACGTGATGCGCACGCTGGAGCAGAAAAAGATCGCCTACACCGCCCACGCCTACGACCCAGACGGCCCCATTGACGGCGTGTCCGTGGCGCAGACGCTGGGACAGCCGCCGGAGCGTGTGTTCAAGACGCTGGTGACAAGGGGCGCCTCCGGCGGGTACTATGTGTTCGACATCCCGGTGGCGGAGAGCCTCGACCTGAAGAAGGCGGCCAAAGCAGTGGGGGAGAAGTCCGTGGCCATGCTGCCCCAGAAGGAGCTGCTGGGCCTGACGGGCTACGTCCACGGCGGGTGCAGCCCCGTGGGCATGAAGAAGCAGTTCCCCACGGTGTTCCACGAAACGGCGGCGCTGTACGACACCATCTGCGTCAGTGCGGGGAGGATCGGCGCCCAGGTGGAGTGCCGTCCCGGCGACCTCATCGGTCTGCTGCAGGCGGCAACGGCGGATATCATTGTATAAATTTTATTATCAACTTGACATTAAAAAATAGTTTATATAGACTTTATCTGCGAAATTAGTTGCAGAAACGAGGAATACCATGCAAAAGGAAATTTTCATCAAGGGTGCGCGGGAGAACAACCTGAAGAACATCGACGTTGCCATCCCCCGGGATAAGCTGGTGGTGCTGACGGGTCTCAGCGGCAGCGGCAAGAGCTCGCTGGCCTTCGACACCATCTACGCCGAGGGACAGCGCCGGTATGTGGAGAGTCTCAGCTCCTACGCCCGCATGTTTCTGGGGCAGATGGACAAGCCCGATGTGGACTATATCGACGGACTGTCCCCGGCCATCTCCATCGACCAGAAAACCACCAGCAAGAACCCCCGCTCCACCGTGGGTACGGTGACGGAGATCTATGACTATCTGCGCCTGCTGTGGGCGCGGGTGGGCGTGCCCCACTGCCCCAAGTGCGGGAAGGAGATCCGCCAGCAGACGGTGGACCAGATCATCGACCAGATCATGGCCCTGCCGGAGGGCACCCGCATCCAGGTGATGGCGCCGGTGGTGCGGGGCCGCAAGGGCGAGCACGCCAAGGTGCTGGAGGACGCCCGCCGCAGCGGCTATGTCCGGGCGCGGGTGGACGGGAGCCTGTACGAGCTGTCGGAGGACATCCCGCTGGAGAAGAACCTGAAGCACCACATCGACATCGTGGTGGACCGGCTCATCGTGCGGCCCGACATCGCCCAGCGCCTGACGGACTCCGTGGAGACGGCGTCCAACCTGTCCGGCGGTCTGGTGACGGTGAACCTGCTGAAGGAGCAGCAGGACATCACGTTTTCCCAGAACTACGCCTGCGAGGACTGCGGCCTCTCCATCGAAGAATTGACGCCCCGGCTGTTCTCGTTCAACAGCCCCTTCGGCGCCTGCCCCACCTGCACGGGTCTGGGGGTGCAGCTGAAGGCCGACCCGGCGCTGATCGTACCGGACGAGAGCAAGTCCATTCTGGACGGGGCCATTACGGCGCCGGGCTGGGCGTCCATCCGCTCCGACGGCGTCAGCCGTATGTATTTCGAGGCGCTGAGCAAGAAGTACCAGTTCTCCCTGCGGCAGCCGTACAGCGAGCTGAGCGACACGGTGAAGCAGGTCATCCTGTACGGCACCGGCGGCGAGAAGCTGAAGCTGCACTATGACCAGCCCCGGGGCAAGGGCGTGCTGCACCAGGCCTTCGAGGGCATCTGCCACAATCTGGAGCGGCGGTACAGCGAGACGCAGAGCGACGCCAGCAAGAAGGAGATCGAGGAGTATCTGTCCCAGTGCCCCTGCCCCGCCTGTCAGGGCCGCCGTCTGCGGCCGGAGGCGCTGGCGGTGACGGTGGGCGGACTGTCCATCTTTGAGGCCACGGAGCTGCCGGTGGACGAGGCGCTGCCGTTTTTCAACGGGCTGGAGCTGACGGGCAACCAGCAGCTCATCGCCGCCCAGATATTGAAGGAGATCCGGGCGCGGCTGGGCTTTTTGCAGTCCGTGGGACTGAGCTACCTCACGCTGTCCCGTGCATCGGGCACCCTGTCCGGCGGCGAGAGCCAGCGCATCCGGCTGGCCACCCAGATCGGCAGCAGTCTGATGGGCGTGCTGTATATTCTGGACGAGCCGTCCATCGGCCTGCACCAGCGGGACAACGACAAGCTGCTGGCCACGCTGTGCCGCCTGCGGGATCTGGGGAACACCCTGATCGTGGTGGAGCACGACGAGGACACCATGCGGGCCGCCGACTGGCTTATCGACATCGGCCCCGGCGCCGGGGCGCTGGGCGGGCAGGTGGTGTCCGCCGGCACGCCGGCGCAGGTGATGGCAGACCCCAACAGCCTGACGGGTCAGTATCTCAGCGGCAAAAAGCGCATCGAGCTGCCGGCGCACCGGCGGGAGGGCAACGGGAAATGCCTGACGGTGCGGGGTGCACGGGAGAATAACCTGAAGGGCATCGACGTTACGTTCCCGCTGGGGACATTCATCTGCGTCACCGGCGTCAGCGGCAGCGGGAAATCCTCGCTGGTCAACGAGGTGCTGTACAAGAAGCTGGGGGTGGAGCTGAACCGCATGAAGGCACGGCCCGGCAAGCACGACCGCATCGAGGGACTGGAGCATCTGGACAAGGTCATCGCCATCGACCAGAGCCCCATCGGGCGGACGCCCCGCTCCAACCCGGCTACCTATACGAACCTGTTCAACCTGATCCGGGACCTGTTCGCCTCCACCCAGGACGCCAAGGCCCGGGGCTACGGGCCGGGACGGTTCTCGTTCAACACGCGGGGCGGCCGGTGCGAGGCCTGCGGCGGCGACGGCATGCTGAAGATCGAGATGCACTTCCTGGCGGACGTGTATGTGCCCTGCGAGGTGTGTCACGGCAAGCGGTACAACCGGGAGACGCTGGAGGTGCGGTACAAGGGGAAGAACATCGCCGAGGTGCTGGACATGACGGCGCGGGAGGCGCTGGACTTCTTCTCCGCCGTGCCGAAGATCTATGAGAAGCTGCAGACGCTGTGCGACGTGGGGCTGGGCTATGTGAAGCTGGGCCAGCCCTCCACCACCCTGTCCGGCGGCGAGGCCCAGCGGGTGAAGCTGGCAACGGAGCTGAGCCGCCGCGCCACGGGGCGCACCATCTATATTCTGGACGAACCCACCACCGGCCTGCACGCCGATGACGTGCGGAAGCTGCTGGATGTTTTGCAGCGGCTGGTGGACGCGGGCAACACGGTGCTGGTCATCGAGCACAATCTGGATGTCATCAAGTGCGCCGACTATATCGTCGATCTGGGCCCGGAGGGCGGCAGCGGCGGCGGTACGGTGGTGGCCTGCGGCACACCGGAGCAGGTGGCCGCCGTGGAGGCGTCCTATACGGGACAGTACCTGAAGAAATATCTGAAATGACGCCGCTGCCCGCTGCCGCATAGACTGTGGCAGGGGGTGACGGCATGGAGATCTGGCAGGACGGCGTACTGGCCGGACTGGCGGCCGTCGGACTGACGGCGCTTTTGTGGCTGCTGGCGGGCTCGCTGTTCCGCTGGCGGGAGAGGCCGCTGGACGCGGTATATCTGGTGATGCTGACCGGCGACGCGGAGAAGCTGGACATGACGCTGCGGGAGCTGGCGCGGGAGCGCCGTCTGCCGGTGGTGCTGGTGGACGGCGGCCTGACCGCGGAGGGGCGGCAGCGGGCGGAGCTGCTGACCGCCCGGTACGGCGCGGTGCTGGTGACGCCGCAGCAGCTGGCGGAGCTGTATACGAAAGAGAGATAGACGGGAGGAAGGGCCATGGGCGAACGCTGCACCGTGGAGGGCACCGTACAGACGGTGATCTTTCAGAACGAGGAGAACGGCTATACGGTGCTGACGCTCACCGTGGACGGACAGGAGGAGCCTGTCACCGTGGTGGGCTGCATCCCCTGCGCCGCCGCCGGGGAGGGCATGACCGTCACCGGCATGTGGGTGGAGCACCCGTCCTACGGCCCGCAGCTGACGGCGGAGAGCGTGGAGCGCCGGATGCCCCGGGACGAGGCGGACATGGCCGCGTATCTGGGCTCCGGCATCCTCAAGGGCGTGGGGCCGGCCACGGCGGAACGGCTGGTGGAGCGGTTCGGCATGGACACCCTGCGGGTCATCGAGGAGGAGCCGGAACGGCTCCAGACCCTGAAGGGCATCACGGCCAAGCGGGCCATGGAGCTGTCCGCCGCCTTCCGCACCCTGACGGGGCTGCGGCAGGTCATGGAATTTCTGGCACGGTACGAGCTGCCGGTGCATCTGGCCATGGCGGTGCAGCGCACCTACGGCGACGGGGCCATGCAGGCGCTGCGGGACGATCCGTACCTTCTGAGCCGGGAGCAGTACGGTGTGGAGTTCGCCGTCACCGATGCCATCGCCCTGAGCATGGGCTTCGGCGGCGACGATCCCTGCCGGCTGGACGCGGCCGTGCTCTACGAATTGAGCCACAACCTGCACAACGGCCATGTGTTCCTGCCGCGGGAGAAGCTGGTGACGGCCACGGCCCAGCTCATCGGCGTGGAGCCGGACGCGGTGGAGCTGGCGCTGGACAAGCTCATCGAACGATTTGCCGTGGTGGAAAAGCCCATCGCCAACGTGACGGGGTGCTATCTGCCCCGGCTGTATCAGGCGGAGACCTTTGTGGCGCAGCGGCTGCTGGAACTGGTGAAAACGCCGGTGGAGAAGCTGACCCGGGTGGATAAGACCATCGGGGACATCGAAAAGGAGCAGGGCGTGTCCTACGCGCCCCTGCAGCGGCAGGCGGTGGAGCTGGCGGCGGACAGCGGCGTGCTGCTGCTCACCGGCGGGCCGGGCACCGGCAAGACCACATCCCTGCGGGGCATCGTGACCCTGTATGAGCGGATGGGGCTGGACGTGCTGCTGCTGGCCCCCACGGGGCGGGCCGCCAAGCGGCTGGGAGAGGTGACGGGCCGGGAGGCCCAGACCATCCACCGGTGCCTCGGCATGAGCTTCAACGATCTGACGGGGCAGGTGACGTTCAAGAAGAACGCCAAGGATCCGCTGGAGGCCCACGCCGTCATCGTGGACGAGATGAGCATGGTGGATCTGGAGCTGATGCGGGCGCTGCTGGAGGCGCTGCGGCCTTCCTGCCGGCTGGTGATGGTGGGCGACCCCGACCAGCTGCCCTCCGTGGGCGCGGGCAACGTGCTGGGGGATATGCTGCGCAGCGGCGTCCTCCCCGCCGTGTCACTGACCCAGGTGTTCCGGCAGGCGGAGCAGTCCGCCATCATCCGCAACGCCCACGCCGTCAACGAGGGGCAGGCACCCTGCATGGACAGCAACCAGGGGGATTTCTTCTTCCTGTGCCGGCGCTCGCCGGATCGTCTGGTGCAGACAGTGGTGGAGCTGTGCCGCGACCGCCTGCCCAGGAGCATGGGCGTGGAGCCGGGGCAGATACAGGTGCTGTCCGCCACACGGCGGGGCGAGTGCGGCACGGTGAACCTGAACCGGGCCTTACAGGCGGCGCTGAACCCGCCGGCGCGGAGCAAGCGGCAGAAGCAGTGGGGCGACACGGTGTTCCGCGTGGGCGACCGGATCATGCAGACAAAGAACAACTACGACGTGCTGTGGACGAAGGACGACGGCACCGTGGGCAGCGGCATTTTCAACGGCGACGTGGGCGTCATCGAGGACATCGACCCCGCCGGGGAGCTGCTGACCCTGCGGTTCGACGACCGCACCGCCGTCTACACCGCCGACATGCTGGCGGAGCTGGACATGGCTTACGCCATGACGGTACACAAGTCCCAGGGCAGCGAGTATCCGGCGGTGGTACTGGTGTCTGCGCCCGCCGCGCCGTCCCTGATGGTGCGGGGCGTGCTGTACACCGCCATCACACGGGCACGACGGCTGCTGGTGCTGGTGGGCGACGACGTGACGCCGGTGAAAATGGCGGCCAACGACCGGCAGCAGCGGCGGTACAGCGGCCTGCGCCGCCGCCTGAAGGAGGGAATGGCATGAGCGTCAACGACAGGCTGGACAGGTTCCAGCGGGATCTGCTGGACTTTTTCTTCCCGCGGCACTGCCCGTTCTGCGGGCGGGTCGTGGGCAGGGAGCTGCTGTGCGGGGCGTGCGAAAAGGCGCTGCCCTACTGCCGGGAGGTGCGCACCGGCAGCTTCGGACGGTGCGCCGCGCCGCTTTACTACGAGGGCGCGGTGCGGGAGGCCATTCTGGCCTTCAAGTTCAAGGGAAAGCTGGAGGCGCTGGACTGCTTCGGCAGTCTGATGGCGCAGACGGCGGCAGAGGCGTTCTCCGGGGAGTTCGACGCGGTGACGTGGGCACCGGTGAGCCGGAAACGCCTGCGGCAGCGGGGCTATGACCAGGCGCGGCTCCTGTGCGCCAGTCTGTGCGTGGACTGGCATGTGGAGCCGCAGGAGACGCTGCGGAAGGTGCGGGACAACCCGGCGCAGTCCGGTCTGGAGGACGCGGCGGCCCGGCGGGCCAATGTGCTGGGCGTCTATGAGCCGGCGGCGCCGGCGGACATCGCGGGAAAGCGGTTCCTGCTGGTGGACGATATCCTCACCACCGGCGCCACGCTGGGCGAGTGCGTCCGGGTGCTGAAGGCCGCCGGGGCGGCGGAGGTGGTGTGCCTGACGCTGGCCGCCGTCCGGGAAAACGGCTGAGGGTATGGAACAGCGGGAAACCGTGCAGAATGGAAATATGAATATTTGGTGACATGGAGAAAACCTATTGCAAAAAGGGAAACCTGCCGGTATAATGGTTTTCCGGAGAATAGGGGCGGGAAATGCCGCCACGGAAGATATGAGGTGCTGCACTATGTGTTCATTTGCAAAGGATATTGGTATCGACCTCGGCACCGCCTCGGTGCTGGTTTATGTGAAGGGTAAGGGCGTTGTGCTCAACGAGCCGTCGGTGGTGGCCATCGACAAGAACACCGGCAAGCTGCTGAAGGTGGGCGGCGACGCACAGGCCATGCTGGGCCGTACCCCCGGCAACATCGTGGCTATCCGCCCCCTGCGTGAGGGCGTGATCTCCGACTACGACATGACGGAGCGGATGCTGCGGGAGTTCCTGCACAAGGTCACCGGCGGCTTCCAGCTGTTCAAGCCGCGGGTCATCATCTGCGTGCCCTCCGGCATCACGGAGGTAGAGGAGCGCGCCGTGGTGGACGCGGGCATCCAGGCCGGCGCCCGCCGGGTGTACCTCATCGAGGAGCCGGTGGCGGCCGCCATCGGCGCGGGCATCGACATCGCCAAGCCCGACGGCCACATGGTGGTGGACATCGGCGGCGGCACCAGCGATATCGCCGTCATCTCCCTGAGCGGCGTGGTGGAGAGCGCCTCCATCAAGGTGGCCGGCGACCAGTTCAACGAGTCCATCGTCAAGTATATGCGCCGCAAGCACAATGTGCTGGTGGGCGAGCGCACCGCCGAGCTGATGAAGATGGAGATCGGCTGCGTGTTCCCTAAGGAGCAGGAGACATCCATCGAGATCAAGGGCCGCTGCCTGATGACGGGCCTGCCCAAGGTCATCACCGTTACCTCCACCGAGATGCTGGAGGCCTTTGAGGAGCCGGTGGAGCGCATTCTGGAGGCCGTACACGGCGTGCTGGAGCGCACCCCGCCGGAGCTGGTGGCCGATATCTCCAACAACGGCATCGTCATGACCGGCGGCGGCAGCCTGGTGGACGGCTTTGAC
>URST01000038.1 GCA_900550585.1 uncultured Eubacteriales bacterium | reverse complement strand
TGGTGCTTCTATTCTACACCACATCGGAGGTTTACACAAATTTTGGGATGGTCTCGCAATGAGCATTACCATTCCATTTTTGATCATCTACCGTTGACCATTCAATCGGTTCGGCATTGGCCGCAAAATCTCTGCACGATTTCGAATCGGTAAACTGGAAATACGCTTCTCTCCGAATACCATCTCTTTCTAATGGATTGGTTTCCTCAAGCACTATTAGCAACCGAGGGATTTGCAGTTCCGGGTCAGTATCCCAAGAAAGATTAGCGTGAATTAGTGCATCATAGGGGTTGTCATACCCCTGTAAGTCTTTTGTGTCATATTTTCCTACAATGCCTTTGTATATTGAACCATAATATTTCATTATGCACCTCGAATGTTTTGAAAGCTATTTCCGCAATAATTGGCGAACGCCTCACAAAAACGTAATGTTCATTGTCCTTGCAGTTTTAAAACGAAAACTTCTTTCGCGTTTGGCCTCATAATACACAACCCGCCAGAAAAATGATTTCTTTTCCGTCGCCAACGGATAGTGCAATATCCACTTCGTATAGCTTTATAGATTCAAAATTTGTTTTTTCTTTATTTCGAATTCTTCCTGCGTAATTACACCAGAGTCAAGAAGTGCTTTGTATTCTTTCAGTTCTGCCACAGCATCTGGACTGGAATTTACAAAACCGTTTGCGACAGGGCGCTTTTCGGATTGCCGATCAATCAACAATTTCGAAATTTCTGTGTGCACTTCGCGATTATTTCTTATAAACTTAAATGCGATTTTGCCGGAGGATGTTGCCACGGCAATTCCTTTCATAGCACTGAGTGAAATTGCAGAAATACTATCAAATGGCATATCTACTCTCTTGCCGAACGCAGCTTTTCCATATACCCTTTTATTTGTCACAACAATTTCCATTGAGCCGAGCCACCATTTAATGATTAAAATTAAAATGGAAATAATGACGGCAGGGATCACAGATCGCCCCGCGAATACATATCCACCAAATGGGTTACCATATTCACTTTTTCCAAATAAGCAGTGCCACCATGCCGCCCCAAAACTCCCCAATTTTCTAATAAGATAGTCATGTCGCGCAATTTGTATAGTGTAAATTAAAACACCGATAAAAAACACGGCAATTGCGCCAATCGTGCAGGCCTTCTTAACGTTATAGCAAGATCCTCGGATAATTTCAGTTTCCATTGATAGCCTCCTAACCCAAACATTTTAAAGGTGTACTTTTTCGAAGCGCGTGGAAGCGTCGTAGTAATTCAAAAAAACTGTTGAAATAGTGCGATTTTTAATGTATAATAATGACCAGCAAAGGCACGCGAAAGAATCTGAAAAAGTACACTTTTTTGAAGCGAGTCTGCGATTTATTTAGGTGGCGTTTTCAAATTTTCTTGCTTTGCTGTAAAATGTCCCGACGGGCATATTGCAGGCGCTGGCTGCTTGTGCCAGCGTCATTTTTTTGCCCCGCCAAGCGCGATGCACCTTGTAAAAATTGTGGGGAAGCGGGTGCGGTGGCCGCCCAAATTTCACGCCCCGCGCCTTAGCTGCGGCAATCCCCTCTGCCTGTCGTTTACGAATGTACTCGCGTTCATTTTGTGCCACAAAAGACAGAATTTGCAGTACAAGGTCTGCAATGAATGTACCCAGCAGGTCTTTGCCCTGCCGGGTATCCAACAACGGCATATCAATAACGCAAATATCCACTTCTTTTTCCTTAGTCAGCACACGCCACTGATTCTGCACCTCCTCATAGTTGCGCCCCAGCCGGTCGATGCTCTGAATGTAGAGCAAATCGCCTGGCTTTAATTTTTTGACCAACTTCTTATACTGCGGACGGTCAAAGTCCTTGCCGGATTGCTTATCAATGTAGATGAACGCATCTGCTATGCCCTTACTGCGTAATGCAATAAGCTGTCGGTCTTCGTTTTGATCTCTGCTGGAAACGCGGATGTAGCCGTAGGACTTATTCCCGATAATAATCGCCTTCTTTCTTACGAGTATGTTATCACTTCCGCTGCTTCTCCCGCCTTTCAGCATCCATTATCACCTTTGACGGGAGCTACCTCTATATCACTACTTCTCTATCTCTTGTCAGAACTCATCAGCATCGCAAGGACGCGGCGCCGCGCGCCGCGTCCTGCTATATCCTTTTCTCGGCAGGTAAAACTTGCGTGAGACTATCTTGCGGCGCTGGCTTGTCCGGTGAAGCACAGCACTTTCCGGGGCTGCACCTCTATTTGCTGGGCCTTTCCGCTTGCGTCTCCCTTTTTTCAACCTCCTGCACCACCTCCGGTGGGAACCGCTTCAGCAACTTCTCGGCCTTGCGGCAGCGGGACTCCAACGCGGAGATGTGGGCGCGCTGCTGAAAGCTGAAATTACGCTCCTCTCGCAGCTCGGCTTGCAGATCGGCGACCGCTTTCTCGCTGTGTTGCTGCCGGTGCTGGGCGGCAGCGGCGACCTCTCGCAGCCGTTGAGTCTCCGCTTGAAACGACTCTACATCCGGCAGCAGCTGTGCCAGCAGCGCGGCGGCCTCCTCGCGCTTCTTTCCTGCGTTCAGCACGTTGATGCCAGTCAGTGCCGTTTCCAGCTGCTCCAGCTTGGCGTCCATGTCTGTGACCTTCTTGTACCACTGGGGCGTCAGATGCCTGCGCCTTGTCTCTATGGCAGGTGTGCCGCGCTCCAATTCCGGCCAGCGTTCCGCCATGCAGGCGTAGAAATCATCCTGCCAGCGGATCATGTTCTTCTTGTTGCCGAGGATTTCTTTCGCGGACAGCCGATTGTCCTTCGTCAGCGGCACAAAGCACAGGTGCATATGGGGTGTCGTCTCATCCAGATGCACCACAGCGGAGATGATGTTCTCCTCACCGACGCGCTCTTTCAGAAACGTGAACGCCCGCGTGAAATACTCCGGCATCTCCGCCGCGTGTTCCTGTGCAAACTCCGGGCTGACCGTCACCAGCGTGTCCACGAATTTCACGCTGTCCTTCCGGACGCGGCAGCCTGCCATCCTGATGCGGTGCCTGATCTCCTGCTCGTAGCTCCAGCGCGGCGTCACCAAATGAAAGTTCTGCGGAGTGCGGCTCTGGTCAATATCGGGGTTGCTGATGTAGAAATCCTTCGTCCGTTCGTGGTGTGCGCTCAACGCCTTGGACGCGCCGCCCTTGTGTTTGGCAAATCGTAAAATGGCGTATGCCATGATGACCTCCTTATCTTTGTGAGTGCGGGAGCAGGAGGAGCGGAGAACACCCGTCACGGCTCTCTGAAAAAGTGCGCCCGACAGATGCCGGTAACGGCATCTGTCGCTCTTCTTTTTCGGCCCGGTCAGAAACGGGTGAGGACTCCCGTCCTCGCCCGTTTCCTCCCGTCCCCCGCCGTGACGGGTATAACACACTAGACTTTGTCCCAAAGTCGTGTGCCAGCCGTTCCCTCTGGACTCCCTCTGCGGTGTACGGTATGTCCGGTAATGTACGGTATTTTCGGGGTAGGGCCTGCCCCTCTATTTACCGTACATACCGTACACTACCATACACCGACCCACCGCAGCAGGAGGGTCTTCCCCTCCTTGCTGCGGCGGGTCCTGTAGCGGATACCGTACTTTTGAAGCAGAATATCATGCTTGGCATTCAGTCTCCGCACGATCCAGTTAGGCGTAAAGCCCCCGCTTTGCAGCTGCTGTGCCAGCTCCGTGGCTGTCCCGTGCCATTCGGGGTACTCCGCTGTGACCAATCGGCTGATGGCCTCCAGCAGCGGATCGGGCGGCTCCTGATATGGTGCTGTTTCCCTTTCCACCAACTCCCAGCACAGGCAGGCAGGATCAAAGCACAGATGCAGCCGCATATCCGGCTGATCGCGGCCTGTTACGTCTAATACCGCATCCGCACCGGTGCGCCTGTCCTTGTGGAGGATCAGCGCACCATCCGCCGCGCCCATCAGACCGTTGGTGCCGGAGATGGTATGGAATACATCCTCCGCGCTCTCTTTGCGGGTGTGGTGTACCAGCACCAGCGTAATGCCGTGGGCGTCTGCAAAGGTTTTCAGCTTTGCCAACGTGTCATAGTCGGCAGCGTAGCTGCAGCTGTCAGGCGTCCGCCCACGGACACGCTGGAGGGTATCGATGATGACAAGGACGGTATCGGGATAGTCCATCAGGAAGCCTTCCAACTGCGCCAGCAGGTTCTCATCCAAGGTGTCGGCTAACACGGAGAGTATGAGGTCGGGACTGTCCTGCTCTGTCATCTGGACGAGCCGTTTCTGCAAGCGATCGAGGGTGTCCTCCAAGGCTAAGTAGAGCACTGTGCCTGGGTGGACGGGACAGTCGAGAAATGTACCGCCTGTGCTGACCCGATAAGCCATCTGCAAAACGAAGAAGGACTTGCCGACCTTGGGCGCACCGGCGAGGAGGTATGTCCCCACCGGCAGCAGCCCTTCGATCACAGCTGGTTTGACAGGAAACCGTATCTCCATCAGCTTCGGCATGGGGATCACGGTCATCCCGCCAGACGACTTGTTCTTTTCCTCTGTAAATGGTATACTGTCATTGCGTGTAAGCGCGAACGGCTGCTCCCCATCTGGTGCAACAGATGGAATCGGGGCAGTCGTTTCCTTTTCAGTCCCCATTGACGCCTCCGGTGTTCTGCTCGATCCACTCAACGAGCTTATCCTTCGGCACCAGCAGCCGCTTGCCGATCCGCAGCGTAGGGAACGTGCCGGTGTTGAGCAGCTGGTAAGCCCCTGCGCGGGAGATGCCCAGCGCCGTCGCCAGCTGATTGGCGTTCAATACCGCCGGCAGATTGTCGTAGTTGTTGTTCATACAAAACCTCCTTAAAATTTCAGTTGACATCATGGACTATACGGACTATAATACACAATGTAACTATTACGCTATGATTGTATAATGCTGGTACGCAAAAGTCAATAGATTATTTTGCGGACTTATTATGATGTATCTAACAGGAGGGCGGTCATGATCTTTCCCGAACATATGGAGTTCCGGTATTACATCACGCCGGAGCGCAAGGAGTGCTTTGCACTGTACAGTAAGACGCTGGGGCAGCGCAGGACGATTCTGGAGAAAACGCAGGATGTAGGGCAGTGCCTGATCGACCTGTACGATACGGATTTCTATGACGCCTATTGCGTTCTTTCCGAGATTCAAAAGCTGGTGAGAGCTGACAAGGACGAAGCCGCATGGAAAAGGCTCTTGGAGCTGGCGATGCCGCTTTGCGAGGTGCATCCCTTCTATGGGATGCTGGTCAAGGAATTGAGCGATCTGGAAGCGGAGCCCTCCGCCGATACGGCGGAACTGCTGCGATTTGACACGGACTTTGAGAGAATCGTCCGCGATGCCAAGGCATTGGTGGAGGTGTGTCTGGATGACCGCTATAAGTCGGACTATTCCACAGCGGAACGGTATCGGGAGGCGCACTACGACGCGGCGCTCTGCTTTGACAATATGCGCTATGGTGAGTTGGCCACGGAGGAGATTATTCTTGACCATCCTGCCTACGACAGCGCCTATAACTACAGCGTAGAAATGCTGCGGCAGCGGCAGATGACAACCGCGCTGCGGGAGGTGTTGTATCCCCATACGCTGCGCGACCTCTACAACTACTTGAAAGCCTACTGCCTGCGTCTGCCGCTGGTGATCCACAAGTGCAAGAACTGCGGCAGATACTTCGTGGTGACCGGCAACATCACGCAGGAGTACTGCACACGGCGGATGGATGGCTCGGAAAAGACCTGCCGGCAGATGGGCGCGGTGGTGCAGTATCAGAGCCGTCAGATGAAGAACCCGGCCACCAAGGAGTTCACGCGCTCCTACAAGGCCCACAACGCCCGTGTACGGTATGGGACGATGACCAAGGCGGAGTTCACCGCATGGTCGAAGGAGGCGCGCAAGAAGCGCGATCTGTGTACCGGCGGCAAGCTGTCCCTGGAGGACTTTGTGGCATGGCTGGACAGCGACAAGCAGCGATAAAACAACGGACTGACTGACCGTTTTATATTTCAGAGGAACAGGAGGTTATTTTGACGACCAAGGCAACAAAAAACGCCAAGGGCGGCGGCACCATCCGCAAGCGTTCAGACGGACGCTGGGAGGCACGCTACACCCTCGGCATTGATCCCAAGACGGGAAAGCAGATACAAAAATCGGTTTACGGCAAGACGCAGAAAGAAGTCCGCCAAAAGCTCACCGCCATCACAGCGGAAATCGATGACGGGACGTATATGGACATTCCTCGGCTCAAAACCGCTGACTGGCTGAACACATGGGTGACGGAGTACATCGGCAATGTAAAGTCCTCTACACGCAAAAGCTACCAAGACCATGTAAGGCTGAACATCATCCCCTACATTGGAAATGTCCCTCTCTCCAAGGTGACAGCCGCTATGATCCAGCAGATGTATAACGAGCTGCAAACGGAAAAAGAACTTTCGCCCAAGACGATCAAGAATGTTCACGGTGTGCTGCATCGTGCTTTGGAGCAGGCGCAAAAAATGGGCTATATCCGCAGTGATCCGCTGGCAGCCGTTACGCTGCCGCGCATCGAGAAGAAGCAGATAAAGCCGTTGGAGGACGAGGAGCTGTGTGCATTTCTGAAAGAAATTCGTGGAAGTCCCTACGAGCTGGTTTACTTTGTTACGGTATTTACCGGCCTGCGGCAAGGAGAAGTACTCGGATTAACATGGGATTGTGTGAACTTTGAGAAGCAGACCTTGCTCATTAACAAGCAGCACGGCAAGAAAAAAGGAACACGCGAATATTGCTTCAGCAGTTTGAAAAATGACCGGCCTCGTGTTATTGAAGCGGCGGATGGTGTGATGGATGCCCTGAAAAAGCAACAGCTTCGGCAGCAACGTTGGGCGGCTCGGCTGAAGGATGGCTGGGACAATCCGGATAACCTTGTGTTTACCACTGAGACCGGGCGATACCTCTGCAACCAGACTGTGTACCTTGCATTCAAGAAGATCGTGCGCCGCCTGCACCTTGACGCGACAAGATTTCATGATCTCCGTCATACTTACGCCGTAAACAGCTTGAAGTCCGGCGATGACATCAAGACTGTGCAGGAAAATCTCGGACATCAGACCGCGGCGTTTACCCTTGATGTGTACGCTCACGCCACAAACAGCATGAAACGTGAAAGCGCAAACCGAATGGATCAATACATCCATAGTGTGACAAAAACATAAAGGGTCAAGATAAGGGTCAGCACTTTCGAGGAAAAGAAAAAATCCTTGAAAGCACAAGGCTTTCAAGGATTTTTTGATGGTGCGCGAGGCGGGACTTGAACCCGCACGTGCGTAATGCACACTAGAACCTGAATCTAGCGAGTCTGCCAATTCCACCACTCGCGCGTCACGAACAAGTGAAATTATAGCGCCCCTTCCCCAAATTGTCAACCCCTTTTTCGATAGTTTTTTCTTTAACGAGCATGGCCCTTTCTCCTGCCTTGACCTGCCGCCAAAAACTTGTTATGATAGAAAAAACGACCTCCAAAGGAGTTACTATGGAAAAACAGCTGACCGCCCGCAAACGGCAGGCAATGGAGATGCGCTCCCGTATCCAGAACGTGGCCCTGGACCTTTTCGACCGCGACGGCTTCGAGAACGTGTCCGTGGAGCAGATCGCCCAGGCCGCCGGCTGCTCCGTGGGCAACATCTACCACTACTTCAAAAGCAAGGACGAGCTGATCATCCACGTCACCAGCAGCGTGGACGCCCAATACGAGGTGCTGGAGCAGCATTACCTGTCCGACACCGGCACCTCCGCCCGCAGCAAGCTGCTGGACTTTGTGGGCCGCGCGCTGGACATCAGCTGCAAGGACCCCTCCCTGTACCGCAGCTTCATCCACGGTCTGAAATACCCGGAGCAGGCCATCCTGCGCGACAATGACTCCCGCGTCTACTTCCGCGTCCTGCGGGAGCTGACCGCCGCCTGCCAGCGGGAGGGCAGCGTCTCCCCCCTGCGCGACGCGGAGGAGCTGGTGGCCGATCTGGTAGCCCTCCACCGCGGCATGCTGTTTGAGTGGCGCATCTACGAGCAGGGCTTTGATCTGGTCTACCGCGGCCGGCGGATGGCCGCCGCCCTGCTGGACGGCTGGCGTCAGCCGGAAAACTGAATCCGTCAAGGACTGCAAATGCTGTTTTGCCCAGTGTTTGCAGTCTTTTTTTGTGCGATGTGCCAACTTTTCGGAAATGCCCAAAACGCCGTTGACATCGGCGTGCGGGGGTGCCATAATGTGAATAGCTCATTAAATGATTCGGCGAAATTTTTCACACTTTCCCCCGGAAGAAATACGAATAGAGGAGAGAACCGATGAAGATCTTAGTTATCAACCCCGGTGCCACCAGCACGAAGATCGCTGTGTTCGACGAGGACCAGCAGCTGTACAAGCTGGGCATCGACCACTCCGCTGAGGAGCTGAACCAGTTTGACCGCGTCATCGACCAGGCGGACTACCGCAAGACCGCCATTCTGGACGCCATCACTGCCGCCGGCTACAAGCTGTCGGACTTCGACGCGGTGTGCGGCCGCGGCGGCCTGTACCGCCCCATCCCCTCCGGCACCTACGCCGTCAACGACAGGGTCATGCACGATGTGGAGACCGCTCCCTACGGCGAGCATCCCTCCAACCTGGGTGCGTATCTCGCCAAGAAGCTGGGCGACATGGTGGGCATCCCCGCCTTCTTCGTGGACCCCGTCTGCGTGGACGAGATGACCGAGGTGGCACATTACACCGGCTTCGCCGAGTTCCGCCGCCTGTGCCAGTTCCACGCCCTGAACCACAAGTCCATCGGCCGCAAGGCAGCCAAGGAGCTGGGCAAAGCGTATGAGGACGTGAACCTCATCGTCTGCCACCTGGGCGGCGGCGTCAGCGTAGGCGCCCACCAGCACGGCCGCGTGGTGGACGTGTGCAACGTCAAGGACGAAGGCTCCATGGGCATGGACCGCGCCGGCGGCCTGCCGGTGAACCAGCTCATCAACTACTGCTTCAGCGGCAAGACCAAGGACGAGGTGAAAAAGACCTTCGGCCGCCGCGCCGGCATGCTGTCCTACCTGGGCACCACCGATTTCCGGGTGGTCTGCGCCAAGGTGGTGGAGGGCGACCCCAAGGCCGTGGAGGCCTATCAGGCACTGGTCTACCAGCTGGCCAAGGACATCGGCTCCATGGCCGCCGTGCTGCACTTCGACGTGGACGCCATCGTCTACACCGGCGGCATGGCCTACGAGGACTTCTTCTGTGAGGACATCACCGCCTATGTGGGCAAGATCGCCCCGGTGATCCGCCTGCCCGGCGAGGAGGAGATGCGCTCCCTGGCCGAGGGCGCCCTGCGGGTGCTCCACGGGCAGCAGGAGGCCGGCCAGTATTAAATCGTTTTTCATGCAATGGGAATATGTAAGGCAATAAGAAAGAAGAAAGGTGGAAAAAGCTATGAAACATCTGATGTCCGGTAACGAGGCCACCGCCCGCGGCGTCTACGAAGCCGGTATCAAGGTCTGTTCCGCTTACCCCGGAACGCCCAGCACGGAGATCCTGGAAAACCTGCCCCAGTACGGCAAGGACGTCTACTGCGAGTGGGCGCCCAACGAGAAGGTCGCCACTGAGGTGGCCTACGGCGCGTCCGTGGCCGGCTCCCGCGCGTTCTGCACCATGAAGATGGTGGGTCTGAACGTGGCCGCCGACCCCCTGTTCACCGCCGGCTACATGGGCGTCAACGGCGCTTATGTCGTCGTCACCGCCGATGACCCCTCCTGCCACTCCTCCCAGAACGAGCAGGACAACCGCCACTATGCCCGGGCCGCCAAGATCGCCATGGTGGAGCCCAGCGATGCCCAGGAGTGCAAGGACTTCGTCCGTCTCGCCTGCGAGATCTCCGAGGAGTTCGACACCCCCGTGCTGTACCGCACCACCACCCGCGTCTGTCACAGCAAGGGTCTGGTGGAGTTCGGCGAGCGCGTGGAGCACACCGCCCCCGCCTACGCCCGCAACACCCGCAAGTACGTCTGCGCCCCCGCCAACGCCTACCTGAACCACCCCATCGTGGAGGATCGCCTGGTAAAGCTGGCGGAGTACGGCTGCACCCGTGCGCTGGAGAACGGCCTGAACAAGGTGGAGCTGGGCGACGGCAAGGTGGGCGTCATCACCGCCTCCATCAGCTACCAGTATGCCAAGGAGGTGTTCCCCGAGGGCACGTCCTTCCTGAAGCTGGGCCTGACCTACCCCCTGCCCATGGACCTGATCCGCGACTTCGCCAAGAAGGTGGAGAAGCTGTACGTCATCGAGGAGCTGGATCCGTTCATGGAGGACGAGATCAGGGCCGCCGGCATCGACTGCGTCGGCAAGGAGCTTACCGGCAAGCTGTACGAGCTGAACACCGAGCTGGTGCGTGAGCGCGTGCTGGGCATCAAGCCCAACTACAAGACCATCACCGACGTGCAGGTAGCCAAGCGTCCCCCCGCTCTGTGTCCCGGCTGCCCCCACCGCGGCTTCTTCTACACCCTGTCCAAGAACAAGAACTATGTGGTCACCGGCGATATCGGCTGCTATACCCTGGGCTTTGCGCCTCCGCTGAACTGCATGGACGTGTGCATCTGCATGGGCGGCGGCTTCTCCGCCGGCATGGGCATGGCCAAGTCCTTCCAGCGCGAGGGCGTCACCGATAAGGTAGTGTTCGGCGTCATGGGCGACTCCACGTTCTTCCACAGCGGCATGACCGGCGCCGCCGAGATCATCTACAACAACGGCCGCATGATCCCCTGCGTGCTGGATAACCGCATCACCGGCATGACCGGCCATCAGGACAACCCCGGCTCCGGCTTCACCCTGATGGGCGAGGAGGCCCCCATGATCAGCGTGGAGAAGGTGTTCGAGGCCTATGGCTACGCCCCCATCTTCACCGTGGATCCCCAGGACCTGACGGCTATGAAAAAGACCGTGGACGAGGCCGTTGCCGCACTCAACGAGGGCAAGCACCCCGCCATCGTCACCCGCCGTCCCTGCCTGCTGATCAAGCGCGTGAAGCACGACACCGGCATGTGCGTGGTCAACACCGACAAGTGCAAGAGCTGCAAGAGCTGCCTGAAGGTGGGCTGCCCCGCCATCTCCATGGAGAACGGCAAGGCGTTCATCGACCGTACCCAGTGCGTGGGCTGCACCGTCTGCGCCCAGGCCTGCCCGTTTGATGCCATCGAAAAGGAGGAGAAGTAACATGAACGACGTGAAAAGCTGCCTGTTGGTAGGTGTGGGCGGTCAGGGCGCCATCCTGATCTCCAAGATCATGTCCAACGGTTTTATGAAGGCCGGTTATGATGTCAAGCAGAGTGAGGTCCACGGCATGGCCCAGCGCGGCGGCAGCGTGTCCACCCAGGTCCGCTGGGGCAAGAAGGTCTACGGCCCCGTGTTCGGCAAGGGCGAGGCCGACATCATGGTGGCGCTGGAGAAGATGGAAGCCGTCCGCTACGCGGAGTTCCTGAACCCTGACGGCGTGGCCGTCATCAATGACTACGCCATCAAGTCCACCACCATCGCCTCCGGTGCCGAGGCCTATCCCGAGGGCTGCATCGAGGCCATGGCCCGGAATTTCAAGACCATCGCCGTGCCCGCCAGCGATATCGCCATTGAGCTGGGCAACCCCAAGTGCATGAACGTGGTGCTGTTCGGCGCCATGTGCGACTCCCTGGGCTGCCCCGATATCGACTGGGAGCAGATCGTGGCCGAGACGGTGCCCGCCAAGGTCAAAGAGCTGAACCTGAAGGCGTTCCGCGCCGGCCGTGAGGCCGCCCGCAGCGCCGCCAAGTAACATACCGCATAAAAAGACCTCCCCGGCCGTAGCCGGGGAGGTCTTTTTATGCGATTCTCAGGGGTCTGCGCCTGACCGCCGGTCAATCCCACCAGCTGGTGCGGATGTCCTCGCTGTCGGTGCTGTCGGTGGTGGTGTCTCCGCCGGTGGTGTCACCAGCGGTATCGTCGGAGGTATCGTCTCTCCCGAACAGGCCGCCCCACCAGTCGTCATCGTCGCCGAAGAAACCGCTCCAGCCATCCACCAGCATGAAGTCGTCCTCCGCCTCGATGTCCTCGAAGCCCTCCAGCCGCTGCCGGGTGTAGTCCAGCTTGGAGCCGCTGGCCATGGTGATATTGCCGTTCTCGTCCTCGAAGCTCACGGTATAGATGGGGCTGGTGTGCATGGTGCAGTAGGCCGACGGCGCGTTGTCCGCCGCCACCAGTGCCGAATACACCCGGCTGCCGCGGCAGTCCTCGGCGCAGCTGTCCGTTGCCAGCATGCCGCTGTCAGCGCAGACGGACACGCGGGTCAGCCCGGAGCAGCTGAAGAAGTCCTTATCCGCCAGTCCCTCGTGGATGCGGCTCATCACCTTCTGCCACATGGAGGCGGCGGGGTTGCCGCTGGCCACGATCCGCTGGTTGTGGGCATAGCCCACCCACACGGCGCAGCTGTAATACGGGGTATAGCCCACGAAGTAGCGGTCCTGGTCGTTGTTGGTGGTACCGGTCTTGCCGGCCACATGCATCCCGCTGATCCGGCCCTCGTAGCCGGTACCGGCGTTGACCACCTCCTGCAGGAGGCTGTTCATCAATGCGGCGGTGGTGTCCTTCATAGCCACGGAGGACTTGGCCTCGTTCTCGATGATCACATTGCCGTCGGGATCCTCCACCCGGACGAAGGTGCGGGGCGCGGTGTACACGCCCTCGTTGGCGAAAGCGCCGAAGGCCGCCGCCATCTCCTCGGTGGTAACGCCCCGGTCAAGGCCGCCCAGGCCCATATTGCCCACCTGCTGGGAATCCTGGAACGTCAGAGTGGTAAAGCCCAGCCGGTTGGTCATGAAGTCGTAGGCCTTGCCGGTGCCGTACTCCTGCACCACCCGGACGGCGCAGGTATTGGTGGACCGCGCGATGGCCGTGTGCAGCGGCGTCAGACCCATGTAGCGCCCGTTGGCGTTCTTGGGATAGGCCGTGTCGTTCAGCACCATCACCGGATAGTCGTCGATGGCGGTGGCGCCGTTGATGGTGCCGTCGTCCAGCGCCGGCGCGTATACGGAGATGGGCTTGATGGCCGAACCGCACTGCCGTGCGCTGGTGGCCCAGTTCCAGACGCGGGCGCCCTCCTTGACGCCGGCGCCGCCCACCATGGCCACCACATAGCCGGTGTAGGGGTCCACGATGGTCATGCCCACCTGCAGCTGCTCCGTCTCCTGCTCACCGTAGCCGTTGGTATAGGTGGTGGTATACGGCAGGTTGGCCGTATCGGAGCAGACCTCCTCGGCGATGGCCTGGTAGTTGGGATTCTGCGTGGTGTAGATCTTATAGCCCTTGCCGTACACCATGTTGACGCCCTGCTCGAACGCGGTGGTCACCTCGCCGGTCTGGGGATCGGTAACATCGGTCAGGCCGTACTTCTCCACCAGCGCGGCGGCCACGTCGTCGATGACCGCATCGGTGAAGTAGGACTGGCTGGACTTGCGGGGCTTGTTCTCCGCATCGTCGGAGGGCAGCTGCTCGCCGGTATCGCCGGTGCTGCCGTCTCCGGTATCGCCGGTGCCCGCCGTATCGCCGCTGTTGTCGTCCCCCTTGCTGGGATCGCTGCCCACATATTTGCCCGAGATGGTGTAGCCGTTGGCGAACACGATGTCCTCGGCCTTGGCCGCGTCATATTCCTCCTGGCTGATCTTCCCCTGATCCAGCATGGCGCCCAGCACCAGCAGCTGACGCTCCCGGTTGTTCTCCCGGCTCCAGCTGGCCTCCATGGGGTCGTACAGCGAGGGGTTGTTGGTGATGGCCACCAGGCTGGCACACTCCGCCAGCGACAGCTCCGACACATCCTTATCGAAATACGTCAAGGACGCCGTCACCACGCCGTAGCAGCTGTAGCCGAAGAACACCTCGTTGAGGTAGGCCTCCAGGATCTCGTCCTTTTCATAGCGCTTCTCCAGATCCAGCGCCCGGTAGATCTCCGTCACCTTACGCTTGACGGTGTTCTGGTTGTCGCCGGTGACGTTCTTCACCAGCTGCTGGGTGATGGTGGAGCCGCCCTGCACATTGCCGCCGAACAGGGTGCTGAGGATGGCGCGGGCGGTGCCGTGCCAGTCCACGCCCTTGTGGGTGTAGAACCGCTTGTCCTCAATGGCTACCACCGCTTTCTGGAGGTTTTTGGGGATCTGGTCCAGATTGGCCCAGATGCGGTTCTCCGCGTCCATGAACAGCGTCTGGTACATGACCCATTCGCCGCTCTCCGGCTCCTGATAATACAGCTCCGTGGAGACCTTCGTCTCGAATTCGTCCAGATAGACCTCTACCTTCCCCCGCATGCTGCTGTTGATATAGGCGGAGAAAATACCTGCAAAGATGGCGCCGGTCAGCACGAACACCAGCAGCAGTGTGCCGATGATGCGTCCCGCCTTCTGCCAGCCGCTGCGCCGCCGGGGCGCGCGCTCCTTTCGGTCATTGTCTATGTGTCTGGCGCTCTGCTGCGTCCGGTCGGAATGCTCCGGCGCCTGTCTGTGTCTGCGTCTTTCCATCACAGGGCACCTTCCTTTCTCTGATACTTGCGTGGTCAGGACTTTCGCCGGAAAATCCTATAAAAACCCACTATAAGGTTTATTTTACCATGCCTGTCAACTCCTTAAAATCTGCTATTTCCGGAAAAATCATCTCTTTCCCGGTTGTAATCCACTCATTTTATCCGTTTCTGTCCTTTTTCAGTCCCTTACAGCCGGAAATATCGCGTCAAACGCGCTTGCTTTTTCCCGCGGAAACCGTTATAGTGTTGATACCACAACGAAGGAGGTTTTCCCATGAGCGAGGATTTTGGCCCCAACTTCATCACGCTGACCGACGAGGACGGCAACGAGATCGAGCTGGAGTACGTGGACGCTATCGAGGTGGACGGCCAGACGTACATGGCGTTTTTCCCCACGGTGGAGGATGAGGCCGACGAGGCAAAGGCAGAGGATTTCGGTCTGGTGATCCTCAAGTCCATCACCGAAAACGGCGAGGAGCTGCTGAGCACGCTGGACAGCGATGAGGAGCTGGACAAGGTCTACGACCTGTTCATGGAGCAGCTCATGGACGACGAGGACGACGGCAACTGAGAAAAATTGGTCATGCCCCTCTCCCGTTTCCGCCTTTATCCGACGGCCGGAGTTGCTACACTATAAAAAGATAAGCGGACGCCGCCGTGCGTCCGCCCTCAGCGATGGGCAGCGGTCTTTTTTATCCTGACATTGGTTATAGGGGACGTCGGATCAACAGATGGTTTGCAGGCCTCCCGGCTGCCTTCCGCAGCTGGAAGTTGGAAGCAGTAAAGTCAGTTGGAGACGACCCACCTGCGAGCTGTGCAGGTTATAACGCGGCCGCTGCCCATCGCTGAGCGCCCCTCCGCCTTTTGGCGGAGGGGCGCTTTTCTTATCAAAAAGGTGCGCCGCCAGCGGCGCCGGCCCGCTTTTCCCGTCCGCAGCCGCCGTTTCTTTCCGGATTGTTCATAAATTACCGGCACTTGCCCCTTGCAGAACGTGCCGCAATCCTGTATAATAATCAGGCATTTTATCACCAAGGGCGTATTATGCCCGTTTTTGAGAGGAATGAAGCAAATGAGCGCATCAAGAGAAAAGAAGAACCGTCAGGATCTGGCCAGCCAGGGCATCAAGGACCCCAAGGCCATCCGCGAGGCGGAGGAAAAAGCCGCACAGCGCAAGGCCAACCGTCTGTACGGCGGCATCGCCGTGCTGTTCGTGGTGGTGGCCGTGGTGCTGCTGCTGGTGAACGCAGGCGTGTTCTACCGCGACCCCGATGCCGTCACCATCGACGGTGAGAACTACTCCGCGGCCCAGGTGAACTACTACTATCAGGGCCTGCGCAACAGCATCGTCAACGCCGGCTACTACGGCCTGGACACCAGCACGCCCCTGGATCAGCAGAACCTGAACGACACCGCCAAGCTGCTGCTGCAGGTCACTGACGAGGGCGACATCACCTGGGACCAGTTCCTGCGTGACTACGCCATCGAGCAGCTGTCCACCAACGTCATGGCCGCTAAGGAGGCCGAGGCCAACGGCCACGGCGCCGATGACGAGACCCGTGCCGAGGTGCAGGACGCTCTGGATTCCATCAAGTCCGCCGTCAAGTCCCAGGGCTACTCCCTCAAGGCCTACCTGAAGGCCGTGTACGGTCAGGGCATGACCCCCTCCGTGTTCGAGAGCATGCTGACCATGGAGGAGGTCGCCAACCACTACAAGCAGGAGTATCAGGACGAACTGACCTATACCACTGACCAGCTGGAGCAGCGGTATCAGGAGGACCCCTCCGACTTTGACGTAGCCAACTACGAGTATATCTACTTCAAGGGCAGCGCCGCCTCCACCACCGATGCCGACGGCAACACCGTCCAGCCCACGGAGGAGGAGTCCGCCGCCGCCAAGGCCGCTGCTGCCGAAGCCGCCGCTGCCGCGCTGGAGCGCTATCAGAACGGCGAGACGCTGCTGGCCATCTCCAAGGATTACGAGGATCTGGGCACCTACGGCAGCACGGATGCCGGCTCCAACAACGGCTCCGCCATGAGCGCCTGGGTCTTTGACGCCGCCCGCACCGCCGGCGAGGGTGCTGTGGTCACCGACGACCCCAACAGCTATGTGGTGGTGTTCCACTCCTGCGGCCGTGAGGAGTATAACTCCGTGGACGTGCGCCACATCCTGTTCCGGGTGGATACCTCCTCTCTGGATGAGGATTCCGAGACGTATGACGCCGACCTGCAGGCGCTGAAGGACGCCGCCAAGGCCAAGGCCGAGGATGCTCTGGCCCAGTGGCAGGCCAACGGCGCCACCGAGGACGCCTTTGCCCAGCTGGCCAACGAGCTCAGCGATGACAGCGGCTCCAACACCGCCGGCGGCCTGTACACCAAGGTCCTCAAGGGCCAGATGGTCTCCGAGTTCAACGACTGGTGCTTCGACGCCTCCCGCAAGGCCGGCGACACCGGCATCGTCTACAACGAGGGCAGCTACACCGGCTACCACGTCATGTACTTCGTGGGCGAGGACATCCCCGCCTGGCAGGTCTCCGTGGAGGGCGCGCTGGTCAGCAGCGACTATGCCGCCTGGCTGGAGTCTCTGAAGACCTCTGCCGACGCCCAGCTGCTGGACGGCATGAGCAGCGTGGGCTGATACCATGAACGAAGCGTTCCTGCGCACGCAGATGCTGCTGGGCGCTGACGCGCTGGATACCCTCTCCCGCTGCCATGTCATCGTGTTCGGCCTTGGCGGCGTGGGGAGCTACGCCGCCGAGTGTCTGGCCCGCAGCGGCGTGGGCGAGCTGACGCTGGTGGATCAGGACACCCTGTCCCTTACCAACATCAACCGCCAGCTCTACGCCCTGCACTCCACCGTGGGCCAGCCCAAGGCGGAAGTGGCCGCCCGGCGCTGCGCGGATATCAATTCCGCTCTGCGGGTACACCCCATCTGCGCCACCTACGACGCCGCCCACCGCAACGACTTTTTCACCGCGCACTACGACTACATCGTGGACGCCATCGACCTGGTCAGCTGCAAGCTGGACCTCATCCAGCAGGCCCGCCTGCGCCGCATCCCCATTCTGACGGCGCTGGGCACCGGCAACAAGCTGGACCCCACGCTGCTGCAGGTGACGGACATCTCCAAAACCTCCGGCTGCCCGCTGGCCCGCGTCATGCGCAAGGAGCTGCGCGCCCGGGACATCCACCACCTGAAGGTGGTGTTCAGCCCGGAGCAGCCCGCCGAGACCCAGCAGCTGGAGACGCCCCCTCCCGGACGGCGCTCCGTCCCCGCCAGTGTGGCGTGGGTGCCCGCCACCGCGGGACTGCTGATGGGCAGTGTCGTAGTCCGCGACCTTATCAGCGGAGGAGGTCTGATCCCATGATCCTCACCGGCGCACTCATCAACGGCGCGGCCATCGTGGCCGGCGGTCTGGTGGGCACCTTCGGCGGCAAGCTGATGCCCCAGCGCATGAAGGAGACGGTGCTGGCCGCCACGGCCCTCATCTCCATCGGCATCGGCGTGTCCGGCCTCGGCGCCAGCAACAACCAGCTCATCCCCATCCTGTCGCTGGTGCTGGGCACCATCATCGGCGAGCTGCTGAACATCGAAACGGCGGTGGAGCGTCTGGGCAGCTGGCTCCAGAAGCGCTTCGGCGGCCTTGGCCGCATCACCGAGGGCTTCGTCACCGGCTCGCTGGTATTTGCCGTGGGTGCCATGGCCGTTATGGGTGCACTGGACAGCGGCCTGAAAAATGACCACACCGTCCTGCTGGCCAAGTCCATCATCGACGGCACGGCGGCCATCGCCTTCGCCGGCTCATTGGGCATCGGCGTGGCCTTCTCCGGTGCCAGCGTCCTGCTGGTGGAGGGTCTGCTGGCCCTGCTGGCCTCTCTGGTGGCCCCCCTGCTCACCGATACGGTGCTGGCGGAGATCACGTTCACCGGCTCCCTGCTGATCATCGGCATCGGCCTGAACATCCTGGGTCTGACGAAGCTGCGCATCCTGAACATGATGCCCGCCGTCCTGTTCCCCATCCTGCTGTGCCGTTTCCTGTAAAAGCAAAAAAGTACCGCACCCCAGTGGGGTGCGGTACTTTTTTGCTTATTTCCCGTACAGCAGATAGATGAGCCAGTTCAAAAACCGTGCCGGCAGCACCTTCGCCAGAAACGCGAAGAATTTGTAGTCGAACCGGATGGCGTACAGCGGATGGCGGCTGCCCTCCCGCAGCGCCACCTTTGCGATGTACCCGCCGGCCCTGCCGGGATCCATGCCCGTCTCCTCGTCGTGCTCCATCCGGGCCACGGAGCGGCTGATGCGCCCCTGATAGATGTCGTCTCCCTCGCCGATCTTCCGGCGCGCCGCCGTGAAGCCGGTGTGGATGTCGCCGGGCATGACGGCGCATACCGTCACGCCGAAGGGCCGCAGCTCGTTGGCCAGCGCCATGGTGTAGGCGTTCACCGCCGCCTTGGTGGCGGAGTAGTACGTCTGGAACGGGATGGGCACCGGCGCCGCCACGGAGCTGAGGTTCACGATGCGCCCCCGGCCCGCCCCGCGCATGATGGGCACCACGACCCGGTTCATGTTCACCATACCGAAGAAATTCACATCGAACAGTGCCTTGGCGTCCTCCGTATCGGTGAACTCCACCGCGCCGGAGATACCGAAGCCGGCGTTGTTCACCAGAATGTCGATGCGCCCCTCCCGCGCCATGATCTCCGCCACGGCGGCGCGGATGGTCTCCTCCTTCGTCACATCGGCGACGATGTGGTGCAGCCCCTCAACGCCCTGTGCGCGGCGGGACAGCTCATACACCGTGCAGCCCGCGTCCTGCAGCGCCAGCGCGGTGGCCCGTCCGATGCCGGAGGTGCCGCCGGTGACGATGGCCACCTTCTTCTCAGACATGTGCCATCACCTCGCCGATGATGTCCATGGCCTCGTCCAGCAGGGCCTCCGTGTGGGTGGCCATATAGC
>URST01000037.1 GCA_900550585.1 uncultured Eubacteriales bacterium | reverse complement strand
CCTGCGCGGCGCAGAGACACAGCCACAGCGCCAGCCACGATTTGCCGATCTTCGGCGCGCCTGCCAGCAGGTGCAGTCCTTGCGGGAGCAGATTGTCTACGAGAAACGACATCGGTTCGTAGGCGGTGCTTTGCAGCGTGTCCGCGTCAATGGTTTGCAGTCGGTTGATTTGAGACATAAAAAACCTCCGGATAAAAGGATAAGGGCAGAGACCTCGCTGCAGTCGAGGCTCTAACCCTTTCACTTGATTATTCTGTATTTTTTGATAGAATGAGAATAACGCGGGACAGATGCAAAACAGATATGGGACAGGAGGGCGATGCTATGCCGCTGGGGACACAGCAGAACAACGATTTCACGCAGTTCACAATGGATGTCTGGAATGACAAGATTTTTTATCAGGAGAAGGAGTTCCCGGCGGGATTTATGGCTGCGTCCGTTTTGAACATTCCTGAAGAAAAACTGCCGGAGCTGATACAGGCTGGCAGCGCACCAACCTTCCTGTTCCCTGTGGTGGTACAGGGCAGCGATGAGGAGGCTGCGGCGCTATTCCCGCAGCTGCGGGAACGGATATTGTATCTGACCGAACTGCTTTGGAAGTATCCGCCCTTTTGCTACAATGACTACGAGAAGGAAATGCGCCGGATCAATATCCTGTTTGACGAGAGAAACCTCCTGCAAATACGGACGCCCGATTCGGAGTTCCAGACGGAGTTCCTGAGATTCTGCGTCGGGATCATACGCATCCCGATCGCCATGTACCACTTCTATGCAGCGGGGCGGTTCTTTGAGCTGGATTATCTGCGGCGTCTGAAAAAACGGAACGAAACGCATTTTGCCGTGGCCGCGCATGACTGCTTCAACAGTGAGCAGTTTTGGGATGAGATGCGAAGTTTACAGAGCTTGGATATGGAGCCATTCACGGTTTATCCGGAGCTGTCCTCCACCTATGTGTTTGCCCGCAGTCCCAAAAACGAAAAAGAAATGGTGTTTGTAGAACGGGTGATTTTTCCGCGCCTGACTGATTTCTACACCTATGACCTGATGAACGGATTGCACCATGGCCACGCACCCAGCCAGTGCCAAGGCTGCGGGAGATATTTTCTGACCACCAACGGTCATATCCCCAAATACTGCGACGGCGTCGCACCGCAGGACGATCGCTATACCTGTCGGCAGTATGGCGCGATGATGCACCAGAAGGAGCAGAACAAACAGCACCCGGTCTACCGCCTGTTCAATACCCGCACCGACACCATCCGCAAGCATCACCAGAGAGGGAAGATCTCCGATGACCTGCGGCGGGAGGCACTGTATCTGGCGGGGAGCTACCGGGACAAGGCGCTGATGGACAACGACTATGCCGCTGACGGATATGCGCGGGACATGGAATTGGAACACATTTACGCGGAGGCAGAAAAGCGGCTGAAATGAGGAAGGAGGCGTTCCCGTGACGAAAAATATGTACACCGTTGTCGGGGACGGCCCCTGCAATGAAGAGCTGGCGTTGCGAATGCAAGCCGGAGACAAAAACGCCGCGGGGCGGCTCGTCTCACAGAACGAGGGTTACCTCACCGACCTGGCGCGGGCGTACACGCCGTGGTGTGAGATGGAGGATTTGAAGCAGGAGGCGGCGCTGGCGCTGCTGGACGCGGCGGAACGCTTTGATCCCGCTTACGGAACAAAGCTGCTGACCTATGCGACGCCTGTGATGGAAGCGGCGCTGTCCGACTATGCCTCGCGATACGCCTTTCCGCTGTCCGTTCCAACCAGCCGCGGCAGCCAACTCCGCACTGTGGCGCACCTTTGCGCCGAGGCGCAGGATGCATCTGAATCGGAACTGACCAAGGCGGTATGCGAAAAGCTGAAGATATCCTCCAAGTCGGCCGAGGCACTGTTGAAGGAATACCAGACGCTGTGCTGCACGCGGCAGTTGGGGGATGCTGTGTTCTCCGTCAGCTGCGGCGGCGATCCCGCCGTTGCCTATGACCGCCTCATGCGCCGGACGCTGCTGATGCAGCGGATGGAGGAGGTGCTGACGCCCAGAGAGCTGAATCTGGTGCGAAGCTACCTCGGCATCGGTCAGCCGGACGAGGTTGGCTTGACCTTTCAGGAGCTGGCGATCCGGCTCAACTACAATGGCCCCAGCGGAGCGGAGAAGGCGTACAAGGCCGCGCTGCGGAAATTGAAAAGGGACTTGTACGGCGGCGCTTACGGCCGGTGGCTCTCTGCGCAGAAGGCCATCCGCGCCGCCAAAGCGGAGGCGGAGCAGGGCGCGGAGCATTACACAACGCCGCAGAGAACATGGTGGGAGGAGAAGGCGCTGGCGAATCGGTTTGCCTGCGAGGTCGCAGCACTGATCCGCGTTTACGAGGTGCTCAGCGGAGCTTGATCAAAAAAGTTTTTAAGTCCAAATGCAATAAAACGCCCTTTCCGTGCATTACACGGATGACAGGAGATAGAAGCCCATGCTCAGTATGCTGATGACAACCGAATATGCGCCGGCGGAGGAGCGGCGTGAGCTGCAGCGGCTGCTGCGGTGCATTGCCGGGAATGACCGCGACGCCTTGGCGGAGCTGTACCGGCGCACGCGCCCGGCGGTGTACGGCCTTGCGCTGTCCTACCTCAGGAACACCCACGATGCGCAGGATCTCACGCAGGATGTTTATGTGCAGGTGTGGGACTGCGCGGCGCAGTACCGCCCCACCGGTTCCCCCATGGGCTGGCTGCTGGCGGTGTGCCGCAGCCTGTGCCTGATGCGTCTGCGGCGCGAGGAACGCCGCACCGCGCTCTCGGACGAGGAATGGGACGCCATTCCTGCGCAGGAGTGCGGGCTGAATGCGGACGAGCGCGTCCTCTTGCAGCACGCGCTGGCAAGCCTTGGCGACGAGGAGCGGCGCATCGTGCTGCTCCACGCGGTCACGGGTATGAAGCACCGGGAGATCGCGGCGCTGCTGAAGCTGCCGCTTCCTACCGTCCTGTCGAAATATCACAGAGCATTGAAGAAGATGCGAAGCTGTCTGGAAGGAGATGACGCCCGATGACCAACGAAAAAATGGAGCAGCGTCTGGCTTCGGCGGTGGAAAAGACCGCGCCAAACGACGTGAACGGCGTTCTCTCCCGCTGTGATGAGCGGAAAGGAACGGTGATCCCCATGACGACGAAGAAAACGACAAAGAAACGGTGGACGACGCTGGCGGCGGCCTGCCTTGCGCTGGTGCTGCTGGGCGGCGGAGGGATATTCTATCAGCAGGCACACGCGGTGGCGTCCGTGGTGTCGCTGGACGTAAACCCCAGCATCGAGCTGAAGGTCAGCAAGAGCGAAAAGGTGCTGGTCTGCACACCGCTCAACGAGGATGCGAAGGCCATCCTTGCAGATATGGGCGACGGTGCAGACCTGAAAGGTGCGAAGCTGGACGTGGCGGTGAACGCCATTGTGGGCAGCCTGGTGCGGAACGGCTATCTGAACAGCATTTCCTCCGCCATCATGATCTCGGTGGAGGACAACGACACGGCGCGGGCGGAAAAGCTCCAGCGGGAGCTGACGAGCACCGTGGACGGCGTTTTGCAGACCAGCGAAGCAAAGGCATCCGTTCTGACGCAGACGCTTACACAGGACGCAGGGCTGGAGCAGCAGGCGCGGGAAAACAGCATTTCCACCGGTAAGGCGGCGCTGGTGAACCGTGTGCTTGCGCTGAACCCCGCTTTGAAATTTGACGCGCTGGCGAAGCTCTCGGTGGAGGAGCTGAAGGATCTGGCCGAAGCGGGTGCGCCCGCCATGCCCATCGGCACGGACAAGGCCATGGACATCGCCGCGGCAGCGTTCGGCAAGGCATCCACCGCGAAGATGGCGTACAGTGAAGTCGATCCTGAGCTGGACGAGTCCCCCGCCCACTATGAGGTGGAGATCAGGAGCCAGACCGGTGAGGAGTTCGAGTACAAGGTCGATGCCTACACCGGCGCGATCCTGGAGAGCAAGCGCGAGGCGGCGGACGGAACGGAGGTGCCTGTGGTGCAGCCCTCCAAGCCTGCGGCCTCCGGCGATATCGGCTACGCCAAGGCGAAGTCCGTTGCCCTGAACCATGCGGGCGTCAGCGAGAACAAGGCGTATGACATGGACATCGAGTTGGACGATGAGGACGGAAGGCTCGTCTACGAGGTCGAGTTCAAGTCCGGCGGCATGGAGTACAGCTACGAGATCAACGCGGCCACCGGCGCGATCCTCAAGCACGAGGCGGAGATAGACGACTGATGCGAAAAGTGAAAGCATGCGGTGCAGGCGTACTTGCAGGACAGAGCAGCAATTAGAAGTACAGAAAATAATCTGGACATATAGACGCGCTCTATCGGTTTCATTAAAAAAATAGATACAAAAAATGGCACCGAGTCCTTGTAAAGCGCCCCTGAGGGATGAATTGGTAGATAGGTCAGGGCGGATCTGTTGATCCGCCCTGTTCTGCGTAAGTCCTTGCAGGCGGAGAATTGGCGGAAAAATCATTTGAAATTCCGATTTGCCTCTGCTATAATAGGAGCACAGCGTGTGGCGTTTCTGCGTAAATCCAGTTGCAGAGCAGCCACGCGCCTTTTTTGCGGAATCGGGTGAAAAATGGCAAGATGGGAGAAAACTTCATAGGCAAATCGTGTAGCAGAAATGCGTAAGTCCGGATGTTCTGGGACTTACGCATTTTTATTTTTTGAAAAAGACAACATGATATACGGTTGGAAAGATTTGTCGCAGATAAGCGTACAGGGCTGATGCGTTGTTCCCCCTGCGGACAATGAGACACCGTTGTAGCCGCCCGCATAGAACAGCACCATTTTTTACATCCTTTCCGGAAGTAGGTTTAATATTTTTAATTCTATTATTGACATAGAAGAAATATTATGGTATCTTGAGGGCGAAGGAGGGAGATCGATATGAAATTCTCTGGTCAGTGTCCTGTGTGCGGGACGGCACTTCATTTAGCGCGGCTGAGCTGCCCCGGCTGCAAGGCAGAGTTCCCCACCGATGAACCACTTTCCCCTTATGAGTGCCTTGCCCCGGAATACGCCCGGTTTTTGCAGACCTTTCTCGCCTGCCGCGGCAGCATGAAGGATGTGCAAAACAAGTTGGGCATCTCTTACCCCACAGCCAAGAAAAAACTCGATGAGCTGCTGCTGCAATTAAACCTGCGCAGCGAGGAAGAAAGTGAGGCGTTTGACACGAGTCTTTTTACCCCAAAAGAGAGCAGCACAATGTCCTCTGACATTGTACGGAACAAACTCTACGAAAATGGCGGCAGGGCAACGGTGTATTCTGTTACCGGCAAACCGTACATTATCCGAGCCGCTAAGGATGGCTGTTCCTTCCTCTGCAGCGACCTGCCTATGAAGCCGCCGCTTACCTACGATGTTTTTGATGTTATCGTGGATCTGCTGCTTCGTGAGGGCGGCTCTGCCCGCAAGGGTATGGGACGCAATTCTCCCCTTGGCGAAGGTGGCTGCACGGAGGATACTGTTGTCGGTGCCATTGGCAAATACTATTTCAAAGCCCCTGCTGGGAAATATGTGTTTGACCCTGTGTTTGTGCTGGCGGCGGTGCTGGATTGGGCGGGTATTGCTCACAATGAGCGCGGCTATCTGACGTTGACCGCCGACTACCGTTCCCTGCTGTCCAGATAGGGGCAATGCTGTCTTTTCTGCTGTGGGTGGTCGTAATAACCATCATAAAGCTTTTCAAGGATAATGATTTCTAAACATCAAAATCCGTTCACAGTCCAGACCATCTCCTTTGCCGGTGACAACATCATCGACAAGTGCGTGGATATCATCGCGGAGCTGTATTGAAAGCTTTCTGAAAAAGGGCAGTGTCCGCGCAGGCAAAACGAACACAAAAAGCACTTTTCTGACAAGGCTGTATGGGGGAAGCTTTCCTTTGTGTGCTGTATAATAATGGCACAGACAAGGAGGTGGTTAGTATGATGAAAACGGGAGTGGCTGTATCTGGCGCGCAGACTACTATTTGACTACTACTGCAAAAAACCTCGGAAGTCTTGCCCTGTAAGGCTTCCGAGGTTTTTCTTCAAAATGGCGGGAATTTGTGTAATCTCAACCAATCCCTTGCGCCGCAAGGCTTTCCGGTTTGACGGCCTGATAACTCCGACTCTGTAGGCCGCTGGTTCGAATCCAGTCGGGCGTACCACACCCCCAAAAGCCGTATGGCCTTTGGGGGTGTTCTTATGTGCTGCGCTCGACAGGTACGACCGGTTTATATGAGCCGGAGATTTCTGCGAAACACCGCAGCGGCTTTTCACATCACCGACAGCATATTATACCGCTTCAACATCTGAATGTCCTCGCGGGAGACATGGAGATCCTGCAAAAACTCCGGTGTCTCCGGCTGGATGGTTTTGGACAGGAACACTTTGTTGGAGGTGGGCATGATGGGGCGGCAGGAGATGCCGAAATCCTGTCCCCACTTTGTTTCTGCGTTCAGATAGGACGCGGGGACGCAGACAAGGTAAATATCCATCTCCGTGTCGCGGTTGCGGGTGATGATGTTGCTCAGCGCGTCGTAGTGGCTCAGCGTGCCCAGATAGGTATTTTCACAGTTCTGATATTGCTGGTAATCCTGAAAATTCATATACAGCGCCACATCATAGGTATGTGGGCCGGCCTTGGCGCGGATGTCGATGACGCTGCGGACAAGACTGTTGCTACGCCCGTCGAAGTAGTACATATACAGTCGGTCTACGCCGCGAAAAAAGGCGGGTATGCTGTCGGCCTCCAGTTCCTCTGTGGGCATGGGGGCGTAGTACAGCAGCTTCTCCGGCGGTACGCCCAGCGCCGCCGCGATCTCGTACAGCGTCACCACGTCTATGGCGATCTGCCCGCTTTCGTATTTGGACACAGTAGCGCCGGTCTTGTGGAGCATCTCCGCCAGCTCCGCGATCTTCAGCCCGCGCTTTTTCCGGTAGTATTTGATCTTCGCTCCAATTTCCTCTGCCAAAGCCATTGCACTTTCCTCAAAATCATATTTTGGTGATTTGTTCCCTTACTTTTCAGTATAGCCGTATTTTTCGCCCTGTGCAAGCTGAAACTTAATTTTAAGGAAAGTTTTTAAGCACCGGTATTCCCGAAAAGTAAACGGCACGCTTTGACCCTGCGGCGTCTGCCTGCTATTATAGACTCATCAAACGAAAGGAGCGCTGCACCATGACATACAACTTTGATGAGATCATCGACCGCCGCCACACCAATTCCGAGAATGTGGACGGCTGGCGTCCCTACATTTTCCACTGCGGGCCGGAGCGGGTATTCCCCTACAAGGACGAGGAGTTCATCCGGATGTGGGTGGCCGACATGGAGTTCGCCGTAGCGCCGGAGATCCGTCAGGCCATCATCGACCGCGTGAACCGGCAGATCCTTGGCTATTCCATCGTGTCCGACGACGGCTACTACGAGGCCCTGCGGACTTGGTGCGAGAGCCGTTACGGCTGGTCGTTCCCCAAGGAGCAGCTGACCTTCTCGCCCGGCGTCATCCCTGCGCTGTATCAGATCGTGGAGGACCTGGTGAAGCCCACGAACGGCAAGGTACTGACCATGACCCCGGCCTACGGTTTCTTCCGCCACGCCTGCGAGTATAACGACGTAGAGCTGGTGACCTCGCCGCTGAAAAAGGAGAACGGCCGCTTTGAGATGGACTGGGCAGACTTTGAGAAGAAGGCATCCGATCCGGCGGTGAAGGTGCTGATGCTCTGCAATCCCCACAATCCCACCGGCCGCATCTGGACGGAGGACGAGCTGCGCCGCATGGCGGAGATCATCGAAAAGCATCAGCTGTGGGTGGTGTCCGACGAGATCCACTGCGACCTGATCCGCACCGGCCTGCGGCATATCCCCATGGGCAAGGTCATGCCGGATTATGAGCGGCTCATCACCTGTATGTCTGCCAGCAAGACCTTCAATCTGGCGGGACTGCTGCACTCCAACATCATTATCCGCAGCGACGAGGAGCGCGCCCGCTTTCAGGCGCGGGACAAGAACATCGGCGCGGTGAACCCGCTGTCCATCGCGGCGCACAAGGCGGCCTATGAGCACGGCGGTGCGTGGCTGGAGCAACTGAAGGCCTATGTAGATGGAGATCTGAAGCTGGTGGACGAGTTTCTGAAAGGGAACATCCCTGCCGCAAGGTTTACTATTCCGGAGGCCACCTACTTTGCGTGGGTGGATCTGGGCGATGTGCTGCCGCAGGTAGCCGACCTGCCGGACTTCTTCGCCAACAAAGCCGGTGTACTGCTGGAGGGCGGCGACGGGCTGTTCGTAGGCAACGCCAAAGGCTATGTCCGCCTGAATCTGGCCATGCCCCGCGCTATGGTACAGACCGGTCTGGAGCGTATCGCAGAGGCTATCAGCAAAGAGCAGGGCTGACGGAATGTGTGTCCACGATGCGGGTGGAACAGTGACAACAAAACCGGTGGGCAACCACCCCCCCGCCGAAAGGGGGGGTTGCTGTATAAAGCCGGCCGGCGGGAGGTTCAAAAAAGAATGCTGCCGATGGGGCGGCGATAAATTCTGCATATTTTCTGATGGCAAAGTCTGCCCGTCTGCGCTATAATGGTGCCGCAGCAGACGGAAAGCGCCGGGGAGGTGAGGACGATGTATTTCGTATACGGAGAGACAGAGCTTGCCTATCTGCGGAAAAAGGACCGACGGTTGAGCAATGTCATTGACCGCGTTGGGCATATTGACCGGACGGTGGATCCCGATCTCTTTTCCTCGGTGGTCCACCACATTATCGGGCAGCAGATATCCACCAAGGCACAGGCGACGATCTGGCAGCGGATGCAGGACGCGCTGGGCGAGGTGAACGCCGGGAGCATCCTGGCGGCAGGCGTTCCAGAACTGCAAGCCCTGGGCATGACGTTCCGCAAGGCGGAGTACATCACGGATTTTTCCGGAAAAGTTCATGCCGGCGCGTTTGATCTGGACGCGGTGGCGCACATGGGCGATGAGGACGCCATCCGGGCCTTGAGCGCCCTGAAGGGCATCGGCGTCTGGACAGCGGAGATGATCCTGCTGTTCTGCCTGCAGCGCCCGAATATTTTCAGCTATGACGATCTGGCCATCCAGCGGGGGCTGCGCATGGTCTATCACCACCGCGGCATCGACCGCAGGCTGTTTGAAAAATACCGCCGCCGCTTCAGCCCCTATTGCAGCGTGGCAAGCCTGTATCTGTGGGCGGTGGCCGGCGGGGCGATACCGGAGATGCGGGACTATAAGCCAAAGAAATAGGGAATGTGCCGTGATGTATCACGACGGCTCTCGCTGGGCGGCGGCCGGAAACGGCCTGGCCGGGCATGGCGGGGAGCGGCAAAGGAGGAATACAGATGATGAAGATCGCAGAGATCCTGAAAAAAATGATCGACTTTTCCAACGGCAATATCCACGATATCGACCACTTTATCCGTGTGTGGACGTATGCCAGGACCATCGCCGAGATGGAGGGACTGGACGCGGAGACGCAGGCCGTCCTTGAGGTCGCCGCCATCACCCATGACATCGCCTGCCCGCTGTGCCGGGAGAAGTATGGCGACACCAACGGGAAGCATCAGGAGGCGGAGGGCGTGCCCATGGTGCGGGACTTTCTGCGGGGCACCGGCCTGACGGAAACGCAGATCCACCGCGTGGCGTTCCTTGTGGGGCACCATCACACCTTTACCGATGTCTGCGGGCGCGACTATCAGATCCTGCTGGAGGCGGACTATATCGCCAACGCCTCCGAAAACGGGTATGAACGCCGGAACGTGGAGAATTTCATCAACAGGATCATGTGGACGGAGAGCGGCAAGGCTCTTGCCAAAGCGGTTTTCTGTGTCTGAATGCCGAAGAATATCCCGCAGAGCGCGGAATAATCAAGGTGCTATGTGACCGGAGGGCGTAAAAGCCCTCCGGTCACTGTCGTTCCGGCGGCTTTTGCACGGCCTTGGCGGCCGGCGGTACACTGTCCTGCTCCGACAGACGGAACGGGCGCCGGAAGAAAAGGCGCGGCGGGGAGGATGCGCCGTCTCCCGCGCAATGGAAATTATTTCCATTGCGCGGGAGACGATTGTAAATCGGGACCACGCTTGCTATACTGAGCGAAGCCGGCTTTCAACCAATAAAAACGATAGGCACATGGTGCGCAGGATGGCGGAGGCGCTGTACTGGCCGGCGGGGCAGGACTGGACCGGCGGGCGCTGCGCAGAGAAAAAGGAAGTGCGCCGGTCAACCGGCGCACTTCTGTGTGGAGATGGAGAAAAGCGGTGTCATTCTGCGGTATCTGCGGGGGACTGTCTCAGCTTGCGCCACAGGGTGGAGTAAGAGATCCCCAGCATTCTTGCGGCGGCGGCCTTGTTGCCGCCGCATTTTTTCAGCGCGGCCAGAATGGCGGCGTGCTCCGCGTCCTGGATGCGCAGGGAGGAGGCGGCGACGGACTCGGATCCGGCGGGGGCCTCCGCGGGGAGCCGCAGGTTGCAGCGCCGCATGGTATCCAGCGTCAGCGTGGTGCCGTTTTCCAGAATGGTCATGCGCTCGATGATGTTGCCCAGCTCCCGCACGTTGCCGAGGAAGGGGAAGCGCTTCAGGGTCTGGAGCACATCGTCGGAGATCTTCTGCACGTTCTTCTGGTGCTTTTTCGAGAACGTCCAGACAAGGGCCTGCGCCAGCTCCTCAATGTCGCCGGGGCGGTCCCGCAGCGGCGGGAGGTCGATCTCCAGCACGGAGAGGCGGTAGTAGAGGTCGGCCTTGAATTTGTGCTCCTCGATGAGCTGCAGCAGGTCCCGGTTGGAGGAACAGATCACGCGCACGTCCACCTGGATGAGCTTGTCGCCGCCGACCCGCATGAACTCCCCCTCCTGAATGACGCGGAGCAGCTTGGCCTGCACGGAGATGGGCAGCTCGCTGATCTCATCGAGGAAGATGGTGCCCTTGTTGGCGATCTCGAACAGGCCCTGCTTGCCCTCCCGCGACGCGCCGGTAAAGGCGCCCTTCGCGTGGCCGAACAGCTCGCTTTCGATGAGGCTTTCCGGCAGCGTGGCGCAGTTGATGGCCACGAAGGCCTCGTTTTTCCGCTTGCTGGCATTGTGGATGCTCTGGGCAAAGACCTCCTTGCCCGTTCCCGTCTCGCCGCAGATCAGGATGGCGCTGTCATAGGGCGCGTAGGCCTCGGCCTGCGCCTTGGCCTGCAGAATGGCGGGGCTGACGCCCACGATGTCGCTGAAATGCTTCTTGGCGGTGAAGCCCTTGTCGATAACGGCCTTGCGCACCTGCAGCTCCAGGTCGCGGATCTCGGACATCTGCTTGATGGAGATCACGCTGCCCCGCTGGAGACCGCCGATCATGACCGGCAGTTCCCGCAGGATGACGGCGGTGCTGTCGGAGGGATAGCTGTTTTTCCAGTCCGCGTTCTCCACGTCCACGATGCCGCACTCCTGCATGGCATCCTCCAGCACGCGGCCCAGAAGCTCGTCCTCCGGCCGCTGGAACGTCTGGATGGCGGTGGGGTTGATGTTGAAAATGCGGCGGTTCTGGTCGATGGCGATGATGGCGTCTGAGCTTGCCTGCAGAATGGCGCGGTCCAGCTCGTTCCGCTGCTCGCGCTGCTGGATGGTGCTCAGCAGCGCCTGCGCGTTCTGCACCGTGGCTTCGATGATGAGTTCGTCGGCGTCAAATTCCAGACCGTATTTTCCGGCCTTCTTTGCATAGGCCACCATGGAGTAACCGCCGATGAACACGTTGTAGCCGGCGTCGATCATGTCCTGTGTCTGCTCCTCCACGGTGCGGCCCAGCTTCAGCTGGTAAAAGTCGATGCGCTGGGGGTCCTCGCCGATGAGGGCCAGGCTGCGCTGGATGTAGTGGTGCAGGGACTGGGTGCCGAGGTGTACGATCCGGCCGGGCAGCTGCAGGGCGCTTCTGGCGGCGGCCAGCGCATCCAGGCCGCTGAAGGGGAGGTCGATGGCGGGGATGGTGAGCTCGTTGCGGATATGCTCCAGCGTCAGGCCGTGGCTCACGATCAGCTTGACGCCCTTGGGGATCAGCTCCCGCGCCAGCTCTACGGCCTCTCCCGTGGAGCGGAGATACACCGGATAATCAAGCTCCATTTTCTCCAACGCGGACTTCACGCTCTCCACGACGGGAATGTTCGGGATAATGAAGGTGATGCTGTAATCCATGGCGGCCTCCTTATGTGTTCTTAATGAGGATATTTCATTTTACAACATGAAAGGGTCATATTGCAATACTGAAATAGGAGGACGCAAAAAGAAGTTGTCGAAAAAAGCTGTTTTTTGGGGCGTGACGGCGTTGGCATGAGTTTTGCATAGTAATTAGCAGAAGGCATCCCCACAGATCACCCAAAAATCAAGGAGGTCAATATGCTCAAGAAATATCATGGTATCATTCCCCCCATCATCACGCCGGTAGATGCCCACGAGAATGTGGACGAGGCGGGATACCGGCAGCTGCTGGAGTACTGTGTGCAGGGCGGCCTGCACGGCATCCTGGTGGCCGGCACCAACGGCGAGACCATGGCGCTGACGCAGAAGGAGCGCACCCGCGCCATCCAGATCACGCTGGACCAGATCAACGGCCGCATCCCCGTTATGGCAGGCTGCATGGATACCAGCACCCGCCGCGTCATCGAGAACATCAAGGCGGCACAGGATGTGGGCCTGACCTGCGCGGCGGTCACCTCCGTGTTCTATGATCGCCATACCTCTCAGGATGAGACGGTGCGCCACTTCGAGCGCATCCTGCAGGAGACCGACATTCCTGAGCTCATCATCTATAACATTCCTCCCTTTACCGGCATGAAGCTGACCGGCGCGACCATCATCAAAATCGCCAAGCTGGACAAGCGCATCGTCGGCTGCAAGGACAGCTCCGGCGACTTCACCAGCTTCCTGCAGGTGATGCACGAGTTCAACGACGACCCCAACTTCTCCACCCTCAGCGGCGCCACGGCGCAGGCTCTGACCGAGGTGCTGATGGGCGCGGACGGCTTCGTTCCCGCGCTGGCTCCCTGCTTCCCCGAGCTGTTTGTGGACGCCTACAACGCAGCCAGGAGCGGCGACATCGCCCTGACCTGGAAGTACGACGCGCTGCTGCGCGAGTCCTCCAAGATCCTGGGCATGACCAAGAACGGCACGGCTGCCGCCAAGTACGCCATCTCCCTGCGCGGCTTTACCGACAAGCGCGTGATGTGGCCGCAGGACTTCACGCTGCCCGAGGAGGAGGCCAACATCGCCAAGAAGGTCAAAGAGGTCGACGAGATGTACGCCGATTTCAAAAAGAGCCTGCAGTAATAGGAGAAACCAAAGGAAAAACGTGGTGATAGTATGAAAAAAGTATTGTATATTCAGCCCATTCATGCCGCAGGCATGGACATGCTGCGCGAAAAGTACGACGTGGTAGTCGCCAACAATGAGGACAAGGCGTTCCTCATGGAGGCGGTCAAGGATGCCAGCGCCATCGTGACCCGGCTGACGGATGTGGACAAGGACATCATCGCCGCCGGCACGAAGCTGGAGGCCATCGCCAAGAACGGCATCGGCGTGGACAACATTGACGTGGCGGAGGCCAACGCCCGCGGCATCGCGGTGCTGACCACCGGTCATGCCAACACCTGGTCCGTGGCGGAGCACACCATGTTCGCCGTGGGCGCGCTGTACAAGCGGCTGACCTATTTCGACAACGCCATGCACGCCGGCAACTGGAAGTGCCGCGACGAGGGTGGCTTCACCGACGTGGAGGGTCAGGTGTTCGGCATCGTGGGCCTGGGCCGTATCGGTCAGATGGTGGCGGAGCTGGCAAAGGCCTTCCGCATGGAGGTGCTGGTGTTCGACCCGTTCCTGCCCCGCGAGAAGATCGAGAGCATGGGCTTCCGGTGGGCGGAGACGTTTGACGACCTGTGCAGACAGTCCGACGTGATCTCCCTGCATATGCCGCTGACGCCGGAGAACACCCACATGATCAACGACCACTCCCTGTCGCTGATGAAGCCCACCGCGTTTGTCATCAACTTCTCCCGCGGCATGATGGTGGATCTGGACGCGCTGTACCGCGCACTGGCGGAGAAGAAGATCGCCGGCGCCGCGCTGGACGCCTTTACGCCGGAGCCGCCTGATTTCAGCCATCCTATCTACAAGCTGGACAACGTGCTGCTGTCCCCCCACACCGCCGGCATCTCCGAGGCGGCCCGCCGCCGGATGTCCATTCAGGTGGCAAAGGGCATCGACGATGTGCTGAGCGGCCGCGTTCCCGAGTGCTGCGCCAACAAAATGGAGATCTTCCATGTGCAGTAAGCGCCCGCGCTTCTGAGCAAAGGCAAATTTCCCGGCATCAACAGGCGGCCGGAACAACAAAGGCTGTCTGTTTATGTAAATAGAACCCCAAAATTTATTTGAAGGAGAAAGAACATGAAGAAGGCAAAGAGAATCGTTAGTCTTATCCTCGCCCTCGCAATGGCTCTGATGCTGGTGGCCTGCGGCAGCCAGCCCGCCAACTCCAACACCGATGGTGACGGCGACACCCAGCAGGAGACCAAGCTGGATTGGCCCAAGAAGACCATCACCATCATCTGCCCCTACTCCGCCGGCGGCGGCAGCGACCTGATGAGCCGCGCAGTGGCCGACGAGCTGTCCAAGCGTCTGGGCGTCTCCGTCGTTGTTGACGACAAGCCCGGCGGATCCGGCTCCATCGGCATGCAGCTGCTGGCCGCTTCCAAGAACGACGGCTACACCCTGATCCTCACCGCCTGCGGTGCCTGTACGCTGTCCCCCTGGCTGAACGACGTGACTTACACCGATGAGAGCTTCGCCCCCATCTGCCAGGTCTCCGCGTCTCCCTCTTTCATCTGCGTCCGCAAGGACTCCGGCATCACCACCTTCGATGAGCTGGTGGAGAAGGCCAAGGCCAATCCCGGCACCATCACTGTCGGTTCCTCCGGCGCCGGTTCCTCCCACCACATCGGTCTGGCGGCTCTGGGCCTGGGCCTGGCTGACGACGCCAACCTGTTCCAGCACATCGCTTACGGCGGCGGCGCTGAGGCTGTCACCAACCTGCTGGGCGGCCACGTTGATGCCACCGCTACCATCTGGTCCGAGGTCTCCGCTTATGTCGAGTCCGGCGACTTCATCCCCCTGTTCTGCAACGGCCCCGAGACTCCTGACTTCGCCGGCGATCTGCCCTGCGCTGCTGACTACAACCTGACCTCCGACGGCGGCACCTGGTACGCCTTCGCCGCTCCTGCCGGCACCGATCAGGCGATCGTTGACCTGCTGGAGACCACCATCCTGGACATCATGGCGCAGCCCGAGACCGTCCAGACCTTCGAGAACCTGGGCAACCCCGTGGTCCTGCTGGGCCAGAAGGAGATCGCCGAGAAGTGGAGCAGCGGCTACAAGAATGCTGAGACCACTCTGAAGGCCATCGGCATGCTGTAAGCGCGGCGCGCAGAAGCACAAAACGGTTCCAAGCACATAACGGACCGGCCGCCGGGGGATGGCAGCATCCCCCGGGCCGCTCCGGCCCGCTCGAAAAGGAGAAGAATAAGATGGATCTGAATCTGAAAGGCAAGGTCGTAGCCATCACCGGCGGTACTACCGGCATTGGCGCGGAAGTGGCCTTGGGCTTCGCCCGTGAGGGATGCAAGGTCGCCGTGTGCGGCAGAAGCGAAGCCAAGATCAAGGAATTTGAGGAGATGTTTGCCAAGGAGGGCTTCGAGGCCCTTACCTGCAAGACCGACGTCTCCGTAAACGAGGAACTGAAGGCGTTCGTCACCGCCGTGGTGGAAAAATTCGGGCGTCTGGACGTGTTCATCAACAACGCAGGCATCAACTTCAGAAAACCCTTCGATACCGTTACGGAGGACGAGTGGCATCGACTGGTCAATATCAACTTCAAGAGCGTCTTTTTCGGCACGGCCTATGCCGCCGAGGAGATGCGGAAAACCGGCGGCGGTGTGATCCTCAACACCTCCTCCTTCACCTCCACGATCCCCACCTGCGGTATTGCCCTGTACTCCGGGGTCAAGGCCGGTGTGGATCAGCTAACGCGTGTATTCGCCGCAGAACTGGCGGCTGATCATATCCGTGTCAATTCTATCCAGCCCGGCATGGTGGTGACACCGCTGACCCGTGAAAACTGTGAAAAGAACAACGATAAGCTGGTCAGTGCCATTGCCATGAAGCGGCTTGCCTATCCCAAGGATATCGTGCCCGGGTATCTGTTCCTGGCCTCCGACCAGGCCGGCTATATCGACGGCTTTACCATGCAGATCAGCGGCGGCAAGTTCGCAACGCAGAATCCCCATTACAGCTACCGTGCGGAAGGCGAGACCTATTGAGCCGCACGAGATTGGAGTAACGTATGAAAAAATATTGCAGCCTGAACGTGTTCGTCAGTCTGTTCCTGATCATCCTCGGCGCGGCCTGGCTGGTCCTGTGCTATCAGATGAAGGGTGCGGGCATCGGCGACAGCTCCACCTGGGGCACCGGCGCGACCATCCCCAAGTTTATCCTCTACATCTTTATCGCGCTGAATATCTGGGTCTTTATCAGTGAGATCATCGCGGCGGGCAAGCGCCAGGCCGAGGAGACCAACGATCCCAAGAGCAACAGAGGCGCGCTGGTGGTGGTGCTGGAGATCGCAGCGCTGGTCGTCTATGCGTTCGTGATGGAGTACATCGGCTTCATCATTGCCACCATCGCCCTGATGGTAGTGACCATGCTGCTGCTGGGCGAGAAGAACAAGATCCTCCTGGCCGCCGTGCCGGTAGGCTTCACGGCGTTCCTGTATGTGGTATTCCAGTATGCACTGAAGATCACCATCCCCACGCTCTTTATCTAAGGAGGAACACACATGAGTATTTTTGCGACGATGAGCTGGACCGTGCTCCCGCTGTGCCTGCTGGGCACGGCTGCCGGTATTGTGTTCGGCTTCCTGCCCGGCCTGTCCGCTACCATGGGCGTGGCCCTGCTGATGCCCTTCACCTTCAACATGGGCATCATGGACTCCATGGCGCTGCTGCTGGGCGTGTACTGCGGCGGCATTTACGGCGGCAGCATCACCGCCATCCTGATCCGCACGCCCGGTACGCCGGCGGCTGCCGCCACGGTGCTGGACGGCTATCCCCTGACCCAGAAGGGTAAGGGCAAGGAGGCCCTGTCCGCCGCGACGCTGGGCTCCACGCTGGGCGGCCTGTTCAGCTGCGTCATCCTGATCCTGCTGGCCCGCGTTGTGGCCGCTGTGGCGCTGAAGTTCGGCGCACAGGAGTATTTCGCCGTCGGTATCTTCGGCATGAGCATGGTCACCGCCCTGTCCGGCAAGAACCTGCGCAAGGGCATTATCTCCGCGCTGCTGGGCCTGATGCTGTCCACCATCGGTATGGACACCATCTCCGGCGCCACCCGCTTTACCATGGGCAACACCTACATGATGGCCGGTATCGAGACCGTCACCGCGCTGGTGGGTCTGTTCGCCATCTCCGAGATCTTCCAGAAGGTGCAGAAGGGCCGCGACGAGCAGAAAAGCACCGTGGAGGCCTACACCGGCAAGAACCTGAGCCTGTTCCGCCTCATCAAGGAGCATCCCCTGAACCTGCTGCGCTCCTCCATCATCGGCACCATCGTGGGCATCATCCCCGCCACCGGCGGCGGCACGGCCTCCTGGATGAGCTATAACGAGGCGCGCCGCGGCTCCAAGGATCCCGACAGCTTCGGCAAGGGCAACATCGACGGCGTTATCGCCTCCGAGACCGCCAACAACGCCGTTACCGGCGGCGCGCTGGTGCCCCTGCTGGCACTGGGCGTCCCCGGCGACACGGTGACGGCCGTTCTGCTGGGCGCGCTGATGCTCCAGGGCGTCACCCCCGGCCCCATGCTGTTCGTGGACCATGTGGAGACCGTCAACGGCATCTATGTCCTGATGATCCTGGCCAACATCTTCATGTGCATCCTCGGTATGGTGGGCGTCAAGCTGTTCCTGAAGGTGCTGAAGGTCCCCTCCAGCGCTCTGACGGCCTGCGTGCTGGCACTGTGCTGCATCGGCGCCTTCGCCGTGCGCGGTTACACCTTCGACATCAAGTGCGCGCTGGTCCTGGGCGTGCTGGGCTATCTGTTCAGCAAGACCGACTATCCCATTCCCCCGATCCTGCTGGGCCTGCTGCTGGGCAGCACCGTGGAATCCAACTTCCGCAGAGCCATGTCCCAGACCGGCGGCGACTGGACGACGTTCTTCTCCCGCCCCATCTCCTGCGTGCTGCTGATCATCAGCATCATCGCGTTCTGCTATCCCGTTGCAAAGGCTATCATCCATCACTTCAAGGCGAAAAAGGGTACGGTCGCCGCGGAGTGAGTCAACACGAGGCTCAGGCCCGCGCGGCAGTGCGGGCCTGAGCAACCCCCCGCATTGAATATTTCTCCAAAGGAGAACCTGACATGAAAATCGAACGGCAAACCGAATTGCGGAAGGTGCTGTCGCCGCTGGAGCTGCCAAAGATGGCGGTGGTGGAGCAGCATTTCCCCGATGATGCCATTCAGGATGTTCCCGCCTATCTGCGGGAGCGCCTGATGCCGGAGCATATCCGCTCCCGCATCAAACCGGGCATGAGGGTGGTGCTGACCGGCAGCAGCCGTCAGATCCACGATATGCCGGTGGTGCTGCGGGAACTGGCTTCCTTCGTGAAGGAGCAGGGCGCACAGCCGTATATCATCCCGGCCATGGGCAGCCATGCCGGCGCCATTGCCGAAAAGCAGAAGGAGCTGCTGGAGGGCTACGGGATCACCGAGGAGTTCTGCGGCTGTCCCATCTATTCCAGCATGGAAACGGTGCAGGTGGGCGTTCTGGATAACGGCGACGAGGTGCGGGTGGACCGCTTTGCCCACGATGCCGACGCGGTGATCGTGGTGGGGCGCATCAAGGCGCACACCTCCTTCAGCGGGCCCTACGAGTCCGGGCTGGTCAAGATGATGGCCATCGGCATGGGCAAGCGCGAGGGTGCGGATTCGCTGCACCGCTCCGGCTTCGGCGCCATGGCCGTGCGGATGCCCCAGTACGCCAGACAGGTGTTTGACAGCTGCCGCATCGCCTTCGGCGTGGCGATCATCGAGAACGAGAAGGATCTCACCTGCCGGCTGGAGGTCATCCCCGCCGAGGAGATATTCGACCGCGAGCCGGCGCTGCTGCAGTACGCCAAGAGCCGTATGCCCCGGTTCCTGTTTCCGGAGGCGGATGTGCTGGTGGTCAGGGAGATCGGCAAGAATATCTCCGGCGCGGGCATGGACCCCAATATCACCGGCACGTTCAGCACGCCCTTTGTCACCGGCGGCCTGAAAAAGCAGCGCACGGTGGTGCTGGACATCGCGGAGGAGAGCCACGGCGCCTTTGTGGGGCTGGGCTTCTCCGATGTCACCACGAACCGGGCCTTTGAGAAGCTGCGGACCAACGCGACCTATCTCAACCTGCTGACCTCGACCACCATCCAGTCGGCCCGGATCCCCATGATCATGGAGGACGACAAGCTGGCCATCCAGGCGGCTGTCAAGACGCTGGTGGGCGTGGACAAGAGCAGGGTGCGCATGACATTCATCAAGAACACGCTCTCCATGGAGCGCATCATGGTCTCCGAGGAGCTGCTCCGGGAGATCCGCGGCACCGAGGGCATCACCGTGGTGGAAGAACCCCGGGAGCTGCGCTTTGACGAGGCGGACGCCCTGCTGGAACTGACAGAGTGAGGCCGTCACCCGACACTGCACCATCCGTTGCCGATGCTGCGCATTCGCGGCAGACACAACAAATTGAAGAAAGGAATGCGAGAAATATGGAACAGATCATATTCAAGCCGTCGCTGTACAAGTACAGCAAGTGCAAGGAGTTTGCAGAGAGCTTTTCCCTGAGCGAGCGGGACCTGATCCTGACCAACGAGTACA
>URST01000036.1 GCA_900550585.1 uncultured Eubacteriales bacterium | reverse complement strand
CGATCTCCACGTTGTAGGGGTTGTCCACGATGTCGTTCTTGGTGGCGGTGATGCCGGCGCCGTCAGTCAGCTTGATGATGCCGTTCTCCTGCAGCAGCAGCAGGGCGCGGGCCTCGTTGGTGGTGTCGTTGGGGACGCCGATCTTGATGGTGGTCTTGGTGTCGCCGCCGTTGTCGGCGCTGTTGTCCTTACCGCCGCAGGCCGTCAGGCTCAGGGCCAGGATCAGGGTCAGGGCCAGAGCGGCCAGACGAGTGAAATAAGTACGTTTCATGTTCATGTCTCCTTTTCAGATATGTCGTAAGGAATGTATGATCTTGCTGACGGCGTACCGCGGGACTGTGCACATGCCCCGCTGCCCGCCGGAACAAACGAAAGAGGTATGCCGGGCAAAATAAAAACAGCGGCAGGTCGATCGACCTTCCGCTGTTTGCTCACACACCGGCTTTTTCAAGCCGTCAAACAGTTTTTGGAAAGCAGCCGATCATTTTGGGCGCGCAGGAACATGCACATGGACATCATACCCATGCACATCTCGCACATCATCATAGCCATGCCGCGACGCTTCATGCTGCTTTCCTCCTCACTGTATTTTGCCGAAGCTGGGCGCATCATAACGCTTTTACCGGCAAATGTCAACCCTTTTTTCGTGTTTCTGCATTTTCTCCAAAAAACCTACAAGCGTTGTAGGCGTTTTCGTGCCATCTGCCATAGCGCAACTTTCTGGTTGCACAAACCACAAGATGGTGTATAATAATACGGAATGAACCACAACAAGGAAGGGGAGATGACCGTGTCGTCCCGTGTTTTTGAACTCATCGCGCAGGAGGAGCTGCGGCAGGAGACTACCGTGGAGCTTATCGCCAGCGAGAACTTTGCCAGCGGCAACGTGCTCCGGGCGGTGGGCAGCTGCCTGACCAACAAATATGCCGAGGGCTATCCCGCCCACCGCGCCATGGGCAACCAGGGCCGCTACTACGGCGGCTGCCATGTGGTGGATGAGCTGGAGGAGTACTGCGTCACCAAGTGGAAGGAGGTCTTTGCCACCGACTACCATGTGAATGTCCAGCCGCACAGCGGCTCCTCGGCCAATATGGCGGCGTATATGGCGCTGCTGCAGCCCGGCGATACGGTGCTGTCCATGAGCCTTGCCAACGGCGGACACCTGACCCACGGCTCGCCGGTGAACTTCTCCGGCAAGCTGTATGACCTCCATTTTTACGACGTGGATGCCGACGGCTTCATCGACTACGACCATATGGCGCACATGGCCCGGACGCTGCGGCCCAGACTTATCGTTGCCGGTGCATCGGCGTACAGCCGCGTCATCGACTTTGTCCGCTTTGCCGACGCCGCCAGGGAGGTGGGGGCGTACTTCATGGTGGACATGGCCCATATCGCGGGCCTTGTGGCGGCGGGGGAGCACCCCAGCCCCTTCGGTCTGGCGGATGTCGTCACCTCCACCACCCACAAGACGCTGCGGGGCCCCCGGGGCGGCCTGATCTTCTGCCGTCCGGAGCTGGCGAAGAAGGTGGACAGCGCCGTGTTCCCCGGCACGCAGGGCGGCCCGCTGCAGCATGTCATCGCCGGCAAGGCCGTGGCGGCGGAGGAGGCTCTGACCCCGGCTTACCGCGCCTATGCCCACAGTGTGGTGGAAAACTGCAGGGCCATGGCGGCGGAGTTCATGGCCATGGGCTACCATGTGGTCACCGGCGGTACCGATAACCACATGTTCCTGCTGGACCTGACGGACACCGGTCTTACCGGCCGGGAGGTGCAGGAGGCGCTGGATGCCTGCGGCATCACGCTGAACAAGAACTGCGTTCCCGGCGACAGGCGTCCGCCCTCCCAGACCAGCGGCGTCCGCATCGGCACCGCCGCCATGACCACAAAGGGCTACACGGCGGAGGACTTCTGCCGCGTTGCCCGCCGCATCGACGAGGTGATCCGGGGCATGATGGCGGAAAAGTCCGCCGTGCAGGCGTAAAGCCCGCCAAAACGAAAAAAGCATCCCACGGCGCCGCCGTGGGATGCTTTTTTGCGTTTATTCCGCTGTTTTCTGCAGGAACCGCCGCAGGAACCATACGGCCATCACCGCGCACAGCGCCTCGGAGATCACCGGCGCGAACCAGATGGCGCTGCCGCCGACGGCGTAGGCCAGCACCACCAGCGCCGTGGCCTGGAACAGCAGGCCGCGGCCCACGGAGATGGAGATGGCGCCTCTGGGCTGCTCCACCGCCGTCAGGAAGCCGCCCATCAGGATATTGCCGCCCACCAGCAGATAGCTCAGGCCGTACCGCCGCAGCGCGCCGGCGGAGGCGGCGACCAGCGGGGCGTTCTCCGCGCCCAGGAACAGCCGTGCCACCTGGGGCGCCAGAAGCATCACCGCCGCGAAGATGACACCGGTCATGATGCCCACCGCCGTGAACCCGTACCGCAGCAGCTTCCGGTAGCCCGCCGCGTCCTCCTTGCCGTAGTGATAGCTGATGAGGGGCTGGCTGCCCTGGGAGATGCCCAGCATGGTGTTGACGATCAGCGTATTGACATAGGCGATGATGGTGTAGCTCACCAGTCCGTCGTCGCCCAGACATTGCAGGATGATGCGGTTGAACAGGAAGATCATCACGCCGTTGCAAAGCTCGGTGACACCGTCGGCCACGCCGATGGGCAGCAGACGCTTATAGATGCTCCAGTCCATTTTGAACCGCACCAGATGGAACGTGTTGTGCCCCCGCAGGAAGTGGGTCAGGTAGATGATGCATGTCAGCAGCTGAGAAAGCCCGGTGGCGACTGCCGCGCCCCAGACGCCCAGGTTCAGCAGGAAGATGGCCGCATAGTCCAGCACGCAGTTGGTCAGGCACCCGATGATGACCGTCAGGATGGCCAGCTTGGGATAGCCGTCGGTCTTGATGAGCACCTCCATGTTGTAGGACACGATGAAGCACACGGCAAAGGGGGCGAGGCCCCTGAGGTAGTCGATGGTGTAGGGCAGCGTCACGCCCCGGGCGCCCAGCAGGCGGGCGAACGGCTCCAGAAACACGAATACCAGCACGGAGATGGTCAGGCCGATGGCCACCAGCAGCGCCAGATTCTGGGAGAACAGGCTGTTGGCCTTTTCGCCCTGCTCCTGTCCGAGGTAGATAGCGATGATGGTGCTGCTGCCCACGGCGAAGATGATGGCGATGGAGAACAGCACGTTGGTGAAGGGCACCGCCAGATTCACGGCGGACATGGCATATTCGCCCACGCCCTTGGCCACGAACAGACCGTCCACGATGGAGTACAGCGAGAACACCATCAGCGACGCCACGGTGGCCGCAATGAAATGGAGAAACTGGGAGAGCAGACTGCGCTCATTGAGCATTTTGGATGAAGTTCCTTTCTTTCCGATTTCCCGTTGGGATATACAATTCTATTCTAACGAAAAAAGGCCTGTCTGTCAAATTTACTTGCCGTTAAGAGCAGGACAGTATATAATCATCTTGATTAAAAAAACTGTGGAGGTATGCCCTATGGAAGCCTATGTCATGGACGCCTTTTCCGCCCGTCTGTTCGGCGGCAACCAGGCCGGCGTGGTGCTGCCGGACCGTCCGCTGGACGATGCGGTGATGCAGCAGATCGCCGCGGAGTTCAAGCACTCCGAGACGGCCTTTGTCACCGTGGAGCCGGACGGCAGCGTGACGCTGCGCTATTTCACCCCGGCGGGAGAGGTGGAGCTGTGCGGTCACGCCACCATCGCCTCCTTCGCCTTGCTGCGGAAGCTGGAGCGCATCGGCGACGGCATCGCTGCCGCCCACACAAAGGCCGCCGACCTGCGCATCGAGGTGCGGGGCGACACGGTGTGGATGGACATGGCCCCGCCCTGCTGGCTCCGGGAGCTGACGGAGCAGGAGCTGCCGCCGCTGTACGCGGCCTACGGCCTGACGCCCGCCGACCGTCCGGAGGGGTTGCTGCCCGCCATCGTCTCCACCGGCCTTGCCGACATCATGATGCCCGTCCGGGACCGCGACACGCTGCTGCGGGCCGTGCAGAACGAGGCGGCGGTGACGGCGCTTTCCCGGCAGTATGACGTTACCGGCGTCCACATGTTCTGCCCCGGCGACGGCTGCACCGCTTATTGCAGCAACTATGCGCCGTTGTACGACATCCCGGAGGAGTGTGCCACCGGCACCAGCAACGGCGCGCTGACCTACTACTTCTACCGGCACGGCATGGTGCGGCCGGAGGAGGAGAACGTGTTCCTGCAGGGCGAGCACATGCACCGGCCTTCGGAAATCCGCAGCCGCCTGTACGCCGACGGCGGCGCCGTCACCGTCCGGGTGGGCGGCCGCGCCGTCATGAGCATGGCCTGCGACCTGAAGCTCTGAAAAAGCCGCCAAGAGGGGGAGAACGCCGGGTTCTCCCCCTCTTTTCGCGGGCTGACAACCTGAAGTTGCGCGGTTTTGCGCCGGTGCAACCTGAGGTTGGTGGACGATGCGGCGCAGGGATGCTATCCTGCGGCAAAAGGAAAGGAGCTGTTGACATGGAAAGCAGACCCGCATATTCCGCAAAGGGCGTTCTCACGGCACTGGGCAAGTCCCTGCTGTACCTGCTGTTCTTTCTGGCGGTCCAGTTTCTGGCGGGCATCATCTACGCCGCCATTGCCGTGGCCGGCGCGTCGCTGTCCCCCGGCGGAGCGGATGCCGGAAGCGTGCTTGGCGGCGCGGAGACGGCGGTGCTGACGAGCTATCTGCTGACCACGGCGGCGATACTGCTGTGGTTCTGGCTACGGCACAGGCCGCTGGGAGAGGCGGTGGCCTTGCGCCGCTGCTCCGGCTGGACGGCAGCCTTCTGCGCCTTCGCCGCTGTGGGCCTTTTCGTGGTGGTAGAACTGGCGCTGGCGCTGCTGCCGGCGGTGTGGCTGTCCGACTATAACGACCATATGGAGCTCCTGCTGTCCACCGGACTGATCCCGGCGCTGTCCATCGCGGCCGCGGGGCCGTTGGCGGAGGAACTGATGTTCCGCGGTGTCATCCAGACCCGGCTGGAACGGGCCATGCCCGTGTGGGCGGCAGTGGTACTGCAGGCCGTGCTGTTCGGCGTGACCCACGGCACACCCGTCCAGATGGCCTATGCGTTCCTGATGGGACTGGTTTTCGGTCTCCTCCGCAGCCGCACCGGCAGCATCCTGCCGGGCTTTGCCGCCCATGCCGCCTTCAACGCCACGAACGATCCGCTGGGGCTTTTCGGCGGCGCGGCGGAGAGCGGGTACGCGCTGCTCGTCATGGCGGCGGTGTCCGCGGCGGGCTGTGTGCTCTGCCGCCGCGGCGCTGCGGCACTGACGGCGGCGTCGGCCTCCGGGGAGGCATATCCGCCGTCTGCGTGACCGCAGCACATCTGACGAAAGAAAAGAACGGCAGAGCCGTTCTTTTTTTGTGCAGAACAGGCAAAAAAGGGGCAATACTATGCAGCACGCATATTGTTTTTTCCACAAAGCGTGATATAGTAGTACCGAATAAATGTGCCGGTTCGGCAAATTTCATAAAGCGCGATGTGCGCGCAAAAGGGAGAGGATCGTATGAAGAAGCGGATCGTTTCAATGTGCCTGGCGGTGCTGATGACGGTGGGACTGCTGCCGCTGGAGGTCACAGCCGCATGGGCGGCAGAGACCCGGCAGCTCACCGCGTCCTCCGCGCAGACGGCGGCGTACAGCGCCGCGTCCGGCGGGCCGGGTGCGCGGAACCTGGAGGAGCTGGAGCGGGCGGCCTATGACAAGCTGTACAGAGAGATCTATTCCATCGCCAAAGGCACTTGGAACTACACGGTCATCGACTGCGGCTATACCCTGACGGAGGCGCAGCGTGAACGGGTATGGGATGCGCTGCGGACAGATACCACATGGGAACGGTACTGGATCTCCGGCCTCGGTAATCCCACGAGCCATGATCAGATGAATATGTGGTATTTCAACGTCAAGAGCGAATACCGCGCCAACAGCAATGATATCTATCACACCAACATCAATTATGTTGTCGGCGTCCCCGGCGGGCCGGATCGGGGGGCGGACTCCGGCACGGACTATGAGAAGCTGCTGACCAACATCAAGACCGCGCAGAACAGCATGCCCAATTTCCCGGGTACTACCGCGGCAAAGCTCCAGTACCTCGGCAGCGTCACCAAGTGGAACGGCGAGGTGGAGATCTACAAGGGCGGCTACAACTGGAACGTGGTGAATCTCCACGGCCGCAGATACATTGTGGACGCCAGCACCAGCAACTGTGTCCTTCGCGGCACCAAGTCGGCGAGCAGCTACAGCATCGATGGTGACTACGCCAAGGTATACTCCAGAGAACAGATGACCATTATGCGCGAGGACTACTCCCCGTACCCCGGCACCATCGCGCTGAACAGAGCCACTGCCGACAGAAGCGGCATTACCGTCACCTGGCAGACCGATCCCGTGGCGGAGACCTACCGCGTCTACCGCAGGGATCTGCCGTTCGGCTACTGGAAGATCCTGACCAGCAGCGCTACCGGCGGTCAGTATCTGGATACATCGGTGGAGCCGGACACCACCTACTACTATACGGTGGAGGGTGTGAACGGCGAGTATGTCAGTCTCAGCAAGAATGAGACGGGCGTTTCCGCCGCCACGGCTTCGGCAGCCCCGGCGGATGTCACGCTGACCGCCGCCACACCCGGTGACGGCTGCATCAAGGTGACATGGCAGGCGGCGGCGGGCGCGGTGACATACAACGTGTACCGCAAAGGCCCGGGAGATACCAGCTGGAAAGCATTGGCCTATAAGCAGAACGGTACCAGCTATCAGGATACCGGCATCAAGGGCGGCGCAAAGTACAGCTATACGGTGCGCGGCGTGGCCCGTGACGGCCAGACCCTGAGTAAGAGCTGGGATCAGAGCGGCGTCTCCACTACAGCGCCCACAGAGCCCGCCACGGTGAAGCTGCTCTCCGCCGCGGCCAGCGGCAGCGGCATTGTGGTGAAGTGGAAAGCGGCCCTGAACGCGGCGACGTACAATATCTACCGTAAGGGCCCCGGCGATACCAGCTGGAGACCGGTGGCATACAAGTACAGCGGCACCAGCTATACAGATAAGAACGTGACGCCCGGCGCGAAGTACAGCTACACCGTGCGCGGCGTGGCCTCCAACGGCACCGTGCTCAGCAAGAGCTGGGACAACGCGGGTGTCAGTACCACCATGCCCCCGGTCAACGTCACGCTGACGAAGGCTGCTGCCTCCGGCGCGGGCATCACCGTCACCTGGCAGAAGGCTGCCGGCGCGGCGACATACAATATCTACCGCAAGGCGCCCAGCGATACCAATTGGAGGCCGGTGGCATACAAATACAACGGCACCAGCTATGTGGATAAGAACGTAGAGCCCGGCACCAAGTACAGTTATACGGTGCGGGGCGTGGCATCCGATGGCAAAACACTGAGCAGCGGCTTCAATAGCACCGGTGTTTCCGCCGTGATGCTTCCCGCCGACGTGACGCTGTCTGGTGCCGCTGTCAGCGGCACCTCCATTGTGGTGACGTGGCAGGCGGCGGCGGGCGCGGCGACATACAACGTCTACCGCAAGGGACCCGGTGACACAAGCTGGAAACCGGTGGGTTATTTCGTTAATGGCACCAGCTATATGGACACAAAGGTCACGCCTGGTGCAAGGTACATCTATACGGTGCGGGGCGTCGCTTCGGATAATAGGGCGCTCAGCAAAGGATTTAACGGTGCGGGCGTGGGCAATACGGTGCCCAAGGCGCCGGAGACGGTGACGCTGTCCGGCGCCCGGTACAGCGGCAGCACCATCGTCGTGACCTGGAAGACTGCGGCGGGTGCGGCGACGTACAACGTCTACCGCAAGGGGCCTGGTGATACCAGCTGGAGACCGGTGGTATACAAGTACAGCGGTACCAGCTATACAGACAAGAATGTGGTGGTCGGCGCAAGGTACAGCTATACGGTGCGGGGCGTGGCGGCAGATGGCAAGTCCATCAGTGCGAAATACAACGGCACCGGTGTCAGCGCCACCCTGCCCCCGGCCAATGTCACGCTGACGAGCGCCGCCGCCTCCGGTGCGGGCATCACCGTTACCTGGCAGAAGGCTGCCGGCGCGGTGACGTATAACATCTACCGCAAGGGACCCAGTGATACCAGTTGGAGGCCCGTGGTGTATAAATACAACGGCACCAGCTATGTGGATAAGAACGTAGAGCCCGGCACGAAGTACAGCTATACAGTGCGGGGCGTGGCATCTGACGGCAAAACACTGAGCAGCGGCTTCAATAGCACCGGTGTCTCCGCCGTGATGTTCCCCGCGGACGTAAAGGGTCTCAAGACCAGTGTCGACAGCAGCGGCATCACCTTCACCTGGGAGGAGGCTGCCGGTGCGGCGTCCTACAACGTCTACCGCAAGACCACGAAAAATGCCAACTGGGTGCTGATCGCCGGCAAGTACAGCGGCACCAGCTACAAGGACACGGATATTGCCGACGGCGTCCTGTACAGCTACACGGTGCGGGGTGTGGCGTCTGACGGAAAGACGCTGAGCAGGAGCTTTGATACCGTCAGCGCGACGGCCTCCTATACCGGCACCTGCGGTCAGAATGTGAAGTGGTCGCTGAATGTGGCCAGCGGCGCGCTGGTATTCACCGTCGTCAACGGCAACTCCTGCGTCATGGACGATTACAGCGCCGCCTCTCCGGCGCCGTGGTACGAGCATCGCCAGCTTATCAAGAGCGTGTCCTTTGACATCTTCAGCGAACCGTATTACAGCACGCCGCTTTATATCGGCGCCAACGCCTTTGCCGATTGTGTGAACCTGACATCGGTGCAGCTGTCCGCCGGCCTTACAGGGCTGGGCAGCGGCGCGTTCAGCGGCTGCGCGTCGCTGAAGGATGTGTACTACGACGACGATCTCTGCGCCTGGCAGCAGATCCCAGGCAGTGCCGATGAGCTGCCTGCCGGTGCGAAGCTGACCGTAAAGGACGGCCTGTACGAAAGCGGGGTGACCTACTACACCAGCTGGGAGCTGACCACAGCGGGGCAGCTGAATATCGAGGGCAGCGGGGACATGCACGATTTCTCGGAGGGCGCCCGCACCACCGACTGGTACCCCTACCGGGACATGGTGAAGGTCATCGACGTGACGGGCGTCAGCTCCATCGGCGCCAACGCCTTCCGGGACTGCCGGAACCTGGACAGGGTCAGCATCAGTGCAGACGTGACCGCCGTGGGTGATCATGCCTTTGCCAACTGCACGGCTCTGAGCAAGATCATTTATGGCGGCAATGGTGCCGCGTGGACGGCGGCCACCGCCGGCGCGGACACCGGCATCCCGTCCACCACCATCATCCAGTACCTTGATGACGTGTACGATTCCGGCACCTGCGGCGACAGTCTGAACTGGCTGCTGGATGCCGACGGCATACTGACCATCAGCGGCACCGGCCCCATGGCGGACTACTCACAGCGTAAGGCCGATGACGGCAGCACATGGGTATCCACCGCACCGTGGGCCGCCCACACCGCGCACATCCGCCGCATCGTGCTGGAGGAGGGAGTCACCTCTGTGGGCAACTCCTCCTTCATGGGCTGCACGGAGATGACGGACATCACGCTGCCTGCCAGTGTGACCAAGCTGGGGCGATGCGCGTTCGAGGACTGCGCCAGCCTGACGTCCATCACGCTGCCGGAAAGCCTGACCACCATCAGCAACTCCCTGTTCGAGGGCTGCACCAGCCTGACCGGCGTCACGCTGCCCACCGGGGTGACGTCCATTGAATTCAGCGCCTTTGAGGGCTGCGCATCCCTGACGGAGATGACCATACCGGCCGGCGTGACATCCATTGGCTTCAGCGCGTTCAGCGGCTGCACGTCCCTGACGGAGATCGTCATTCCCGACAGCGTGACAGAGCTGGGCGGCGCCTTCAGCGGCTGCACGTCCCTGGCCTCCGTCCGACTGCCCAGCGGGCTGACGACACTGGGCAGCTACATGTTCTCGCGCTGCCCCGCGCTGACGGCTGTTGATCTGCCGGAGGGGATCACAGCCATCGGCGATGGTGCGTTTTCCAGCTGCACTGCGCTGGCCTCCATCCGGATACCCGCCGCTGTGCAGACCATCGGCGCCTCCGCGTTCAGCAGCTGCTCCGCGCTGACGACCGTTGATCTGCCGGAGGGACTTACAGCCATCGCCGACAACACGTTTTCCAGCTGCGATGCGCTGACCTCCGTCCGGATACCCGCCGCCGTGAAGACCATAGGCGATTCCGCGTTCTGGAACTGCGATGCGCTGACCGCCATTGACCTGCCGGAGGGGCTTACCGACATCGGCAGAAGAGCCTTTTTCGGCTGCGATGCGCTGACCTCCGTCCGGATACCCGCTGCTGTAAAGACCATCGGCGACTCCGCGTTTGACAGCTGCGAGGCGCTGACCTCCGTGCAGGCGGTCTGCTCCGCTGCCATCGGCAAGGAGGCGTTCTCCGACTGCAAGGCGCTGACGGAGGTCTCCCTGACCGGCAGCAAAATATCGCTGGAAAGCGGCGTCTTTTCCGGCTGTACATCCCTGGAGAAGCTGTCCATCACCGGCGCGGGATCGTCTGTCGGTGACGCAGCCATGCAGTACTGTCGGTCACTGACCACCGCGGATCTCTCCGGCGTTGTCTCTGTGGGTGCCGGCGCCTTTGCGGGCTGCACATCCCTGACCTCTGTACAGCTGCCCAATGCCTCCTCTATCGGTGACAGGGCTTTTTATGGCTGCGACGCGCTGGCGGAGGTGACCTTCCCCACGGGCAGCACCACCATCGGCGCCAGCGCCTTCCAGGACTGCTCGGCACTGACCGAGGCCAGGATCACGGCGTACAGCCTGACACTGGGCGACTCCGCCTTCTGCAACAGCGGCCTGCAGTGGATCAGCATTACCGGTAAGATCACGGCCATCGAGCCGTGGACCTTCGCCAGATGCCCGCTGCGTGTCATGTGTGTTCCCAATGGCGTCACCTCCATCGGTTCCCGGGCCTTTTACAACTGCAAGCAGCTGTGCAGCATCTATATCCCGGACAGCGTGAAGTCCATTGACGACTATGCGTTCATAATGGATGGGAACCGGTACGACAGGCTTCGCGTATTCTATGGCAACGACCGGTACAACTGGAACACGCTGACCGCGAACCATACCTCCGGCATGCTGAAAAACGCCAGCGTGACCTACGGCTACGGCACCCTCAGCGCCGACGGCATCAACGGTGCCGGCAGCTGCGGCCCGTATGAAATGGGCGAGTACGACAAGGTGCAGTGGACCTACACGGTGGACGGTACGCTGACCATCCGCGGCAGCGGCCCCATGAACGATTTCCGGCGGATGAGCGGCAGCAGCAACTCCGAGTGGTACACGCGGCCATGGACGGTCTACATGCCGGCGGTGCGCAGCGTCGTGATCGAGGAGGGCGTCACATCCGTGGGCAGCTGCGCCTTCTGCGAGGACAGTGGACAGCTGACCGCCGTACAGCTGCCGGAGAGCCTCACCTCCATCGGACAGGGCGCCTTCGGAAACTGCACGGCGCTGAGATCCGTCAGCATTCCGAAAAACGTTACTGCCATCGGCGATTCCGCGTTCAGCGGCTGTACGTCGCTGACATCCATCGCCATTCCGGAGGGCGTCACGGCCATTGGTGGTTTTACGTTCAGCAGCTGCACATCCTTGGGAACGGTCAAGCTGCCCGCCACGCTTACCACCATCGGCGGCTATGCCTTTTACGGCTGCAAGCAGCTGAATTCCGCGGACCTGCCTGCCGCACTTACCTCCATCGGCAGCGGTGCCTTTTCTAAATGCGCGCTGAAATCCGTCAGCATTTCCGACACGGTCACATCCATCGGCGGCAGCGCATTCTCCGGCTGCGCGTCTCTGGCCTCCGTCACGCTGGGCAGCTCGCTGACCGAGATCCCGGCCGAAGCCTTCTACAACTGCACAGCCCTGACATCCATCACTATCCCGGAGGGCGTCACCACCATCGGTGAGTCCGCCTTTGCCGGCTGCACGTCTCTGGCGTCTGTTGTCATCCCTGACAGCGTCACCTCCATCGGGGAAAATGCCTTCAGCGGCTGTACGGCGCTGGCCACGGTGAAGCTGGGCGGCGGCCTGACCAGCATCGAGGCGGGACTGTTTGACGGCTGCCCCATCACCGACCTGACCATCAGCGAGGGCGTCACCACCATCGGCGAACGGGCGTTTGCCGGCGGCAAATTCCAGAAGCTGACCCTGCCGGACAGCATCACGACCATCGGCCCATCGGCATTTGAGGGGTGTGCCGACATGACATCCGTCAAGTTCGGCAGCTCGCTGACCACCATTGAGGATCGGGCATTCGCCAACTGCAAGCTGTATTCCGTCAAGCTCCCGGACTCGGTCCGCACACTGGGAACGTATGCGTTCGGCGCCTGCGCATATATGACCGTGGTGTCCCTGAACAGCGTCACCACCATCGGTGAGTGTGCGTTCAGAGGCTGCAACCGTCTCAACTATGCGGATATCCCCAAGACAGTCACCTCGCTGGGAGCCGGCGCGTTTGCCTATACGGAAGCCCTCCTCCGGGTGGATGCCGACAATCCCAATTATGTCAGCGAGGACAGAGCGGTCTGGAGCAAGGACAAAACCGTGCTGGTGGATGGCCGAATGATCACGGAGAATAATTATGTCATTCCCAGCACGGTGACCACCATCGAGGCCTACGCCTTTACCAACAACAGAGAACTGCTCACCTTGAAGATCCCGGCCAGTGTCACAACGATAGGCGCCTATGCCTTTGTCTACTGCCGGAAGCTGACCACCGTCACCAACCTCAGCAAGGTCAGACGATTCGAGGAAGGCGTGTTCTCGAATTGCTTTAACCTCAGCAGCATAGGCACCGGCGATGTCCACTATTTCGGCACCAAGGCCTTCAATAGCTGCTCGAAGCTGAAAACGGTCTCTACCCGCTCCCTGCAGGAGATGGGCGACAGCGTGTTTTACAAATGCACCTCGCTGCAGGAGATATCCATCCCCAACACGGTGAAATCCATCGGCGAGAAGGCTTTCACCGACTGCACGGCCCTGACCCGCGTGGGGATACACGGTGCCACTCTGATCAAACAGTATGCGTTCTTTGGCTGCACCGCCCTCCAGTATGTGTACATGCCGGCCAGCATGCAAACCATCAAGTATGGGGCATTCTACGGGTGCTCCGCCCTGACCCGCGTGTTCTACAAGGGCAGCTATACCCAGTGGAAGGGCATCCGCATTGAAGCGGAAAACGATGTCCTCAAGGATGAGAGCAAAATCGTCTACAACGCCAACAATTCGTACTGATGACCGATACGACAAAAGAGGGACGGCCCTTTGGGCCGTCCCTCTTTTGTCGTTCTCTGTAAAGCCTTACACATACCGCTGGGAGTTGACATCGAACACGCCGCGGGTGGTGATGCGCAGGCTGGGGATCACCGGCAGCGCCATGAAGCTCAGGGTCATGAACGGGTCGATGCCCTCGGACACGCCCAGCGCGTAGGCGGCGGCCTTGGCGGCCTCCAGATCCCGGTTCACATTGACCAGACTGTCGTCGGACATGATGCCCGCGATGGCCAGCAGCACGTCGCCCTTCACCTGTCCGTCCTCCACCACGGTGATGCCGCCGTGGTTCTGTACGATATGGTTGGCGGCGAAGGCCATGTCCTCCTCGTTGGTGCCCACCACGATGATGTTGTGGCTGTCGTGGCTGATGCTGGTGGCCACGGCGCCCTTCTTCAGGCCGTAGCCCTTGATGTAGCCCAGACCGATATGGTGGGTGTTCTTGTGCCGCTCGATAACGGCGATCTTCAGGATGTCGTAGTCCACGTCGATGCGGTCGGTGTAGCCGCCGTCGGTGGTGGTGATCTCACCGTTGACCATGCCGATGACGGCGTGGGGCCGGCTGTCGGTAAAGTCCGCGGCGGTGAGGGAGGCCACATGGAACGTGTCGTGGGCGTGCTTCACCAGATACGGGTCGATCTCCGGCGTGGGGAAGTCTTTCAGCACGCCGTCGCTGTACATCAGCTCGCCCTTTTTGAACACCTTCTCGATGTTGAAATGCTGGAAGTCGTCGATGACCACGAAATCCCCCAAATAGCCGGGAGCGATGGCGCCGCGGTTGTTCAGCAGGAAGTACCGCGCCGCGTTGTGGCAGGCGGCCTTGATGGCGGTGATGGGGTCTGCGCCCAGGGAGATGGCCTTCTTCACGATATAGTCGATGTGGCCCTTCTCCAGCAGGTCGTTGGGGTGCTTGTCGTCGGTGCAGAACATGCACCGCTCCACATACTTGTCGCACAGCAGGGGGGCCAGTGCCTCCAGATTGCGGGCGGCGGTGCCCTCGCGGATCATGATGAACTGCCCCCGCTCCAGCTTGGCGATGGCGTCCGCCAGATCGTGGCACTCGTGGTCGGAGTACACGCCCGCCGCCACATAGGCGTTGAGGTCGTTGCCCTTCAGGTCGGGGGCGTGGCCGTCGATCTTCTTGTGGTGCGCCTGGCTGGCCACGATCTTCTCCACCACCTGAGGGTCGCCGTTGATGGTGCCCACAAAGTTCATCATCTCCGCCAGACCCTGCACACGGGGATGGTCGTAGAACGAGTCGATGGCCCGGTAGTCCAGATTGGCGCCGGACTCATCCAGCGGCGTGGCCGGCACGCAGGAGGGCAGCATGAACCGCACGTCCACCGGCAGATCCTCCGTGGCCTGCAGCATGTACTCGATGCCGTCGGTGCCCATGACGTTGGCGATCTCGTGGGGATCGGTGATGACGGTGGTGGTGCCGTGGGGCAGCACGGCCTTGGCGAACTCCGTGGGGCTCACCAGCGAGCTCTCCAGATGGATGTGGGCGTCCACGAAGCCCGGCAGCACGATCTTGCCGGAGACATCCACCTCCACGGCGCCGCTGTACTCGCCCATGCCCACGATAAGGCCCTCGGCCACGGCGATGTCGCCGTGACACAGCTCGTTGGAGAACACGTTGACGTAGGTGGCGTTCTTCAGCACCAGATCCGCCGGCTCCCGGCCGGCGGCTACGGCGATGACCCGCAGTTTCTTGTTGAGCTTGCGGTTAATCTTGCCGGCATAGCTTTCCTTCACAGACATATAGGTAGGCTCCTTTCCGCATATGACTCCCAAAAGCCATTAGTTATGTTAATTCTAAATATTACCACAGCTTATAAAGAATGTCCAGACGCCCAGCCATAAAAAAAGTGCGGCAGCCTTGATGCTGCCACACTTTTTACTTATGTATGCCGTCTTGGCGCCCGGTTCACTTGACGCTGCCGTCGGCGTTGAACACCGGCAGGGGAGCCAGGAACTTGATGTCGGTGCGCTCGGCGGCCTCGCCCTCGGCCAGCACGGCCACGCGGCCCACCACGGTGCCGCCCGCCAGCTTCACCAGCTCCTCCATGGCGTGGATGGAGCCGCCGGTGGAGATCACGTCGTCCATCAGCAGGATGCGCTTGCCGTGGATAAGGTCGGCGTCGTCCCGGCCCAGATACAGCTTCTGCACGCCGGCGGTGGTGATGGACTTATCCTCCACATGGATGGGATCGGGCATGTAGGCCTTGGGGCCCTTCCGGGCGATGAAATACTTGTCGGCGCCGCTCTGGCGGGCCATCTCGTGGATCAGGGGGATGGACTTGGCCTCGGCAGTGAACAGATAGTCGTAGCTGTCCCGGTCCACCAGCGCCAGCATCTCGCGGGCACAGGCCACGGTCAGCTCCGCGTCGCCAAAGCAGATAAAAGCACCGATGTACAGATCGTCGGTCACCTTACAGATGGGCAGCTCCCGCTGCAGACCGGCCACGGTAATGGGATATACAGACATGATTCAAAACTCCTTTTGCGGCGCGGCGCGGAGAACGGGCCGTCTGCCGTCATGAATTGGGAGCGCTGCACAATACAGCGACAGTCTACATTATAAGGTAAATCGAAAAAAAGTCAAGATGCAGACGGACAGTCCCGCAATTTTGCGCGGAAAAGCGGCCGCGCTTTAAAGTGCAAAAGCAACGGCGCTTTCGCAAAAAACGTGCCGGTTTCGCGGGGGTTTGGTGCAGGGTTTTGTCAACGGAGATTCAACAATATGCACAAAAAGAAGGACGGATTTTTTACGGGTGCAAAGAGGGGATTTGTCCGCTGACCCCTTGAGAAAAAAGGAAAATGGTGTTATCATCGGTACAGATGGAAGCGTGGAAACACCGCGCCGACACATTCCGAACGGAACATTTATTTGAGGAGGAATTATTTATGAATGCTTATCTGGCCAGCGTTCTGGAGAACGTCAAGACCAAGCATGGCAACGAGCCTGAGTTCGTGCAGACCGTCGAGGAAGTCCTGTCCTCTCTGGAGCCTGTGATCGAGAAGCACCCCGAGTACGAGAAGGTCGATCTGCTGGGCCGCATGGTCGAGCCTGAGCGTATGTTCACCTTCCGCGTGGTGTGGTGCGATGACAACGGCCAGTGGCACACCAACCGCGGCTGGCGCTGCCAGTTCAACGGCGCCATCGGCCCCTACAAGGGCGGCCTGCGTTTCCAGAAGAACGTGTACGAGGGCATCATCAAGTTCCTGGGCTTTGAGCAGACCTTCAAGAACAGCCTGACCGGCCTGCCCATCGGCGGCGCCAAGGGCGGTTCCGACTTTGATCCCGCCGGCAAGTCCGACGCCGAGGTCATGCGTTTCTGCCAGAGCTTCATGACCGCTCTGTATCGCTATATCGGGCCCGACATCGACGTTCCCGCCGGTGACATGGGCGTGGGCGGCCGTGAGATCGGCTACCTGTATGGCCAGTACCGCCGCCTGAAGGGCGTGTGGGAGAACGGCGTTCTGACCGGCAAGGGCCTGAGCTATGGCGGCTCCCTGATCCGTCCCGAGGCCACCGGCTACGGCGCTATGTACTACCTGCAGGAAGTGCTGAAGCACGAGAACGACACCATCGAGGGCAAGCGCATCGCCATTTCCGGCTACGGCAACGTGGGCTGGGGCATCATGAAGAAGGCCGCTCAGCTGGGCGCCAAGGTCACCTACTTCGCCGGCCCCGACGGCTATGTGCACGATCCCGACGGCGTGATCACCGACGAGAAGCTGAACTTCATCCTGGAGATGCGTGCCAAGGATCCCATGCACTGCAAGCCCTATGCCGACAAGTTCGGCTGCGAGTTCGTCGCCGGCGAGAAGTGCTGGGGCGTCAAGGATGTTGACGTGTACATGCCCGCCGCTATGCAGAACGATGTCAAGATGGAGTCCGCTGAGAAGATCGCTGCTTCCGGCGTGAAGTACTACATCGAGGTCGCCAATATGCCCACCACCAACGATGCTCTGAACTATCTGCGTGCGCAGAAGGGCATCATCGTGGCTCCCTCCAAGGCTGTTAACGCCGGCGGCGTGGGCGTCTCCGCTCTGGAGATGGCGCAGAACTCCGAGCGTCTGGTCTGGACTGCCGAGGAAGTCGACCATCAGCTGCACAAGATGATGGAGAACATCCACAAGGTGTCCGCCGAGGCCGCTGCCGAGTACGGTCTGGGTTACGATCTGGTGGCTGGCGCCAACATCGCCGGCTTCAAGAAGGTCGCCGAGGCCATGATGGAGCAGGGCTGCTTCTAAGCCGAACGCTTCACGGGACAACTGAAAAGCATAAAAGGAACTCCCGCTCCGGCGGGAGTTCCTTTTATGTCCGATGGGGGAAAGGCCGTCCGTTCCGGCGGCCTTTTCTTTATGTTTTGCTGAAGTTTTCCCCGTATCAGTTGACATTTTTTCCAAAAACTGATTATACTATATCGTCCCGGTGCCCCGGAGCGCCGGAATGGATATAAGCATGCAAAAGAAGGCGGGGGACCGTATGCCGCATTTGGATATGGGAAAAATTTTACAGATGCTGCCGGATCTGGCGGTGCTGGCGGCGGTGTACCTGCTGGCGCTGCTGCCCCGCTGGAGACGTGCGGGCAGGCGGACGCTGGCGGTGCGGACGGTGTTTTCCCTCTACATGGTCTGCGTGCTGGGCGTGACGCTGCTGCCGGTGCTGGCCAACCTGCCGAAGCTGGCGGGGAATCACTATGTGCCCATAGAGCTGGAGCCGTTCCGCGACCTGCGGAACGGGTACGGCAACGCCGCGCGGCAGCTGGCGCTGAACGTCCTGATGACGGTGCCCTTCGGCTTTCTGTGGCCGCTGGTGCGGCAGAGGAGGGGCCTGTGGCGCACGGTGCTGGCCGCGTTTCTGCTGAGCCTGTGCATCGAGCTTCTGCAGCCCCTGCTGACGACCCACCGCACGGCGGACATCACCGACCTTATCGCCAACACCGCCGGCGGACTGGCGGGCTATGTGCTGTTCCTGCCCTTTGCCGGGCCGCTGCTGCGCCTTTGTAAAGAGAAAAACGCGCCGCCGGAGGGATGATCCCGCCCGGCGGCACTGCTGTTCTGATTTATAGGGCGTCCGGTCTCCATGCATGGGGGAGGAGGGCGGTGACGGCTTCTGCCAGCTCCTGAAACTGGCGGCAGGTCAGGGACTGCCCGCCGTCGGACAGGGCGCAGGCGGGACGGTCATGCACCTCCACCATCAGGCCGTCGGCCCCGGCTGCCGCCGCGGCCAGCGCCAGCGGCAGCACCAGCTCGCTGCGGCCCGCCGCGTGGCTGGGATCCACCAGCACCGGCAGGTGGGTAGCCCGCTTCAGAACGGGGATGGCGGCGATGTCCAGCGTGGCCCGGGCGGCGGACAGCCCGCTCTGCACCCCGCGCTCGCACAGGATCACCTGCTCGTTGCCCCCGGCCAGCAGGTACTCCGCCGCCAGCAGGAACTCCTCCACCGTGGCGGACAGTCCCCGCTTCAGCAGCACCGGACGGCGCAGCTCACCCAGCGCCTTCAGCAGCGCGTAGTTCTGCATGTTCCGTGCGCCCACCTGCAAAATATCCACATCGGCCAGCAGCGGCAGCTGGGACACGTCGGTGATCTCCGTCACCACAGGCAGCCCCACGTCCCGGCCCGCCTGCACCAGCAGCTCCGCACCGGCCTGGCCCAGCCCCTGAAACGTATAGGGGGAGGTGCGCGGCTTGAAGGCGCCGCCCCGCAGCACCTGTGCGCCGGCGGCCTTCACCGACTGTGCCACGGCGGCGATCTGGGGCGCGGACTCCACGGCGCACGGCCCTGCGATCAGGCAGAATTTTTCGCCGATCCGCGCCTCGCCCACGGCCACCACGGTATTATCGGGATGACCGGCGCGCCCGGCCAGTCGGTAGGGCGGTGTCAGGCGGCGCACCTCCTGCACATAGGGCAGCGCCTGCAGCGCACCGGGATCGAGACGCCACGTCTCGCCCACCAGCGGCAGCAATATGCCCTCCTCACCGGCCACGCAGCCGCCCTTGACGTTCTGGGCGGCCAGCTGAGCCAGAAGCTGGCGGATAGCCGCCTCCGGCGTTTCTTTTTTGATGATGATGACCATGTGCGCCTCCTGTGTCCGTTGATGATAACGCCATATTATACCGCGTCCCGCCGGTTTTGGCAATCCGCCGCTGCCGCATATTGACAAAAAATGTGAAATCGTATACTATTGCCATAACATAGAAGTTGTTTCGCGCATTACATGACATGATTTTCTGTATTATGTGGAGGAGAAAATGGAAAGACGATTTACACTGAGCTGCTGCTCTACCGTGGACCTGCCGTACAGCTATATGGAGAGCCGGGACATCCCGGTGCTGTTCTACACCTATGTGGTGGACGGCGTGGAGTACGACGACGACATGGGCCGCGACCCGGAGGCGCTGCCCCGGTTCTACCGGTTCCTGCAGGAGGGCAAGCTGCCCCAGACCAGCCAGATCAACGTGGCGATGTATATGGCGTTCTTTGAACAGCTGCTGCAGAAGGGCGACCTGCTGCATATTGCGTTCACGTCCGGCCAGTCCGGTTCGGTGCACAACGCCTTTCTGGCGGCGGAGGAGCTGCGGCAGAAGTACCCCGACCGGCAGCTGGTGGTCATCGACTCGCTGTGCTCCTCCTCGGGCTACGGCCTGCTGGTGGACAGCGCCGCCGACCTGCGGGACGCGGGCAAGTCCCTGGACGAGGTGGCCCAGTGGGTGCTGGACAACCGGAACAAGGTCCACCACCAGTTCTTCTCCAGCAACATGACCCAGTTCCGGCGGACGGGCCGCGTGTCCGGCGCGGCGGCCACCGTGGCCACGGTGCTGAACATCTGCCCCATCATGC
>URST01000035.1 GCA_900550585.1 uncultured Eubacteriales bacterium | reverse complement strand
GGCGGTATATCTCTGTTGCACTTTTCCTGAAGTCGCCTTCGGCGGGCGTTACCCGTTATTCTTGCCCTGTGGAGCCCGGACTTTCCTCATGAACAGGCTTTCGCCTTGTCCCCGCGACTGTCCAGCCTGCTCGCAACCGTTATTCTACCCCACAGGCACCGGGAAAGTCAATGCACAATTCAGCGGACACGGGGGATCAGCAGCATTTTATCCGGCAGCTCCTCCCCCTCCAGCTGGTTGACGGTGCGCAGCAGCGTCTCGTCGGTGCGATACTGCTTCGCCACGTCCCACAGCGTCTCGCCCGGCAGCAGACGGCGCAGCACCAGCGACGGCATGCGCTCCTGCTCCGCCGGCTCCAGCAGCTCTCCGCCGCTGACGGCGGCAAACGGCTCCGGCCGGATGTCCTCCGCCAGGAACGTCACCACCTGCCGCACGTCGCAGCCGCCGGTGCCCATCTGCACCTCCGGTGCGCCGGACAGGCCGCAGGACACGCCCTGCACCGGCTCCTTCACCGGCAGTACCACCTCCGCCGTGCGCTCGGTGACAGACGGCGTATCCGACTCGTCCAGATACAAAAGCCGCGTCCGGACAGTGGTGCGCAGGGCGGACTGTCCTTCCTCCGTGGTGACGGATGCGGCGGCGCAGTCCGCGTCGGTGATGAAGAAGAACGGCTTGTTCCCGCCGAAGTCCAGATGCTCCACCGTCTCCTCCCGCAGGGCACGGTCGGGACGGGCGGACGGGACCGTTGCCGTCTCCTGTGTCAGCCGCACCGGCTGGCGGATGCTGTACAGATCCTCCACGCAGGTGTACTGCGCCGCGCGGTAGGCGCACAGCAGCAGCCGCAGCTCCACGGTGACGGAGAAGCCACCGCCTGTGTCGGAGCGCAGCACCCGCACCTCCCCGCCGGTGAGACAGAGCCGGGCGGTGTACTCGCCGTCCTCCGGCAGGCCGGCGCCGTCCAGTATCTGGGACAGCGGCAGCTCCCCGTCGTATGTATGCAGCTGCTGGTCCTGCCCGCGGTACAGAGCGGACAGCGTGACCTCGCCCTTGACCACCAGCTTGTTTCCCACCGTCCGGCAGCTGGTGAGCCGGGGATACAGCCGGTACAGCAGCAGCTCCTCCGGCACCGGCGATGCCTGCACCTCCTGGGTCATGCTGATGTCCCGCTCCGCGGCGGCATCCAGAAGGCTGACGGTGTGCTCCCGGCAGCGGGTGCGCAGAGCGCTGTTCTCCTCCACACCGCTGCAGAAGCGGTGCGGTACGCGGGTGAAGCCGGTCATAGTCACCTCCGGCAGGATGCGCACATACAGCTTCCGTGCCGTGACGGCCTGGGCCTCCACCAGCAGCAGGCGGCCCGTGGCCCAGATGAGCTGTGATGACGCCAGCTGCCGGTCCTCCGCCGTACAGGTGTAGGGCACCGATACCGCCAGGCTCCGCAGCCCGGCGCTTTCTTCCGACGTGTACAGCACCGTGACACGCACCGTGCCGGAGACGGTGACGCCCTCCTCCGACGCGGTTTTTTCCCGGATGTACAGCTGCCCGCAGGCGCTGACGATCCGCGTCATGTCGGGGCAGTATTCCGCGATGGCGGTCTCCATCGTCTCCTCATGGCTGACCGCCGCGTGACCTGTCTTTTCCCAGCAGGTCAGGTCTGTGAATTGTAAGCCTAATTCCATGCTCTTGCCCTCTCATTTCTCCGTTGTACTGCCATGGTATGAGAGGACGGCCCCCGTTATTCCCGGATCCCGAAAATGCTGCGCAGTAGGCCGCGCAGGATGCGCGGTGACTTCCAGACGACGATCTTCATGGCGCTACCTCCTATTCTTCAGGCAGGCGATCCCGCAGGCGATGAGCAGAAATGCCACCAGAAACATCAGGCATCCCACAGGAAAAACGGCCGCGATCAGAATGCCCAGTCCCAACGCCAGCGCACAGATGCCGATGAAGAATCCGCCGCAGTTCCACCCTCTCATACCGGAACACCTCCTTTGTTCCAGTATATGGGCGCAGAAAAAGCGGGGTGCAGACGCACCCCGCTTTTGCAAAGCGGTTTTTTACTTCTTTTCCCAGGCTTTCAAATCCTTCAGCTCCTCATACAGCCGGACATAGCTGCGGTGGCGGCTGGGATGGATGTCTCCGTCCTTCACCGCCTGCAGGACACGGCAACCCTTCTCCTTGGTATGGCTGCACCCCACAAAGCGGCACTGCCCCAGATAGGGCGCGAACTCCGGGAATGTCTCCGGCAGATGCTCCTTCAGCTCCAGATCCATCTCCTGCGTGTCGAAGGAGGAGAAACCCGGCGTGTCGATGACCCATGTCTCACCGCCCAGCGGGAACATCTCCACATGGCGGGTGGTGTGGCGGCCTCGGCCCAGCGCCTTGCTGACCTCCCCCACCGGCAGCGTCAGCTGCGGCGAGAGGGCGTTGAGGATGCTGGACTTGCCGACACCGGAATTGCCTGTAAAGGCGTTCAGCCTGCCGGCTATTGCGGTATGCAGCGCATCCATCCCCTCCCCTGTCACGGCGCTGACGCGCAGCACCTGTATGGCGGAGCGGGCGTAGATGCCGTACAGCTCGTCCGCCGGGTCCAGATCGCACTTGTTCAGGCACAGCAGCACCTGACAGCCCCTCAGCGCCGCGATGGCGGCGATGCGGTCGATGAGGTACGGTTCCGTCACCGGAACAGCGGCGCTGGCGATGATGACCAGCTGGTCGATGTTGGCGGCGGAGGGGCGAAGAAACACGTTCTTCCGGGGCTCCACGGCCTCCACAAAGCCCTCGCCGCCGCCCAGCTCCCGCACCTGCACCCAGTCGCCCACCAGCGGACTGAGCCCCTCGCGCCGGAACTTGCCCCGGGCGCGGCACTGCAGCACCTGAGCGCCGGTGTTCACATAGTAGAAGCCGCTGAGGGCCTTTTCAATGCGCCCCCGGCTCAAAAGCTGATCTCCTGCGTGGGCGAGGACGCCACCGAGTTGTCGTTGATGCAGGTGAAATAAGCGCGGACCAGGGAGCTGCCGCCCACCTGACCGGTGAAAGTGTAGCTGACGGTCTGGAGGTTGGAGCTGACATACTGGCTGTCGATGATCTCGCCGTCCTGCTCGTATTCCACCTTGATCATGCCCTCCATATTCTCCGGCAGGGTAAACTCCACCGCCTTGGTGCGGGTCATGATGTCCTCCTCGCCGCTGCCGCTGACGGTAAAGACGATCTGGGTGCCGCCGTCCACCACCTGCTGCGGCTCGATGCTCTGTTCTGTGACGCGGCCCGTCTCCACGCTGCTGAACGGGTCAAACAGCGGCTGGCCTACCGTTAGGCCCATGTCCTGCGCGCTCTTGATAGCCATGGCGATGTCCTGCCCGATGAAGGTGGGCACGGTCACGGTCTTGGGACCGGTGCTGACATACAGCGTGACCTTCTGCCCCTGCTTCAGCGGTTCGCCGGCAGCGGGAACGGTGGAGATCACCATGTCCTTGGCATAGCTGTCGGAGTTCTGGCTCAGGAAGTCGAACTGGAGGTCCAGATTCAGCTCCTGCAGCTCGATGCGGGCCTGCCGGTACTCCTTGCCGGTGACATTGGGCATATCCACCTTGATCTCCTCGGCGGCCACATAGACCTCGATGACGAAGTTGCTCTTGCGGCTCCTGCCCGCCTCCGGCGACTGCTGGATGATCTGGCCCGGCTCGTAGGTATCGGATCGCTGGGTGCCCTTAACCACGATCTCGAAAATATCCTTGACGCCGTCCATGAGCTGGGCCTCCTCCACGGTTTTGCCCCGCACATCGGGCACCTCGTAGCTCTTGTTGTTGCCGGCGGGTCCGAAATCGCCCAAGATCAGCTTAAACAGCAGGAACACCAGCACCAGCGCCGCCGCAAAGATACCCGCCATGATGGCGATGGACTTCTTATCCCGGAGGCGGAAATCCTCCTCCGGCTCACTGCGGCGCTGCTGATCCGCCCGCTTTTTCATGGCGGTGGTCACCTGCGCCGTGGGCAGCGGCATGGTGGGCTCACTGTCCGGCTGCACCTCCGCCAGCTCCTTACGGATGTAGTCCATGTCCACAGTGGGATCCTTGCGGAACTTCTCCAGATCCTCCAGCATGGCGTCCGCCGTGGGATACCGCTTGTCCGGGTCACTGTTCATGGCCTTCATGCAGATCAGCTCCAGCGGCTCGGGGATGCTGGGGTCGATGTCGCGGGGCGCCAGCGGCACGGAGCTCAGGTGCTGGATAGCCACGGACACGGCGGAGTCGCCCTCAAAGGGCAGCCGTCCCGTCAGCATCTCATACAGCACCACGCCGGCGGAATAGATGTCGGAGCGGGCGTCGATGCGGTCGCCCCGGGCCTGCTCGGGAGAAATGTAGTGGACGGAACCCAATGCCTCCTGGGTCAGGGTCTGGCTGGCGTTGGCAAGGCAGGCGATGCCGAAATCGGCCACCTTCACGCTGCCGTCCCGCAGCACCATGATGTTCTGGGGCTTGATGTCCCGGTGAATGATGCCCCGGCTGTGGGCATGGCTCAGGCCGCGCATGATCTGGGAGATGAAATGCAGCGACTCGCGCCAGTCCATGCGGCCCCGCCGCTCCATATACTGTTTCAGGGTGATGCCATCGATCAGCTCCATGACGATGTACTCCGTCTCACCGCTGGTGGAAACGTCGTACACCGAGACGATATTGGCGTGGGACAGCTGCGCCACGGCCCGGGACTCGTCCCGGAAGCGGCGGCGGAAGTCGGCGTTGTCCGCCAGATCGCTCTTGAGGATCTTGATAGCCACCAGCCGGTTCAGGCGATGACATCTGGCCTTATACACATTTGCCATGCCGCCGGAACCGATCAGCTCCAGAATTTCATAGCGATCGTCCAGCATACGTCCTATGTATTGATCCATGTTTGTCATCTCCTTTATGCGTTCATCAGCAGCACCGCCGTGATATTGTCCGGTGCGCCGCGCTGCAGCGAAATTTGCAGCAGGTGATCCAGGCAGCTCTCGATATCGCCGTCGTGGAGCACCTCAAAAAGCATCTCCTGATCGGAGACGGTGTTGACCAGTCCGTCCGTGCACAGCAGGATGAAGTCCCCCTGTTTCCATGGCACGGAAAACGTATCCGCCTGAGCCTGGATATCCGGGCCCAGCGCCCGGGTGATCAGGTTGCGGCTGGGGTGGCGGCGGGCCTCCTGCGGGGTGATGTCTCCCTTCTCCACCATGTTCTCCACCACCGAGTGGTCACGGGAGATCTGGCGGATGCCCTCCGCTGTGATGTGGTAGGCGCGGCTGTCGCCGATGTTGCCCACCATCACCAGCTCCTCCCGTGCCAGGGCGCAGACCAGCGTGGTGCCCATATGCTGATAGTCGGCGTTTTTCGCCGCCTCCCACCGTATGGCCTCGTTGGCCAGAGAGATGGCATACAGCATGGCCTGCCGCAGCTGCTCCTCCCCGGCGTCGTCCTGCAGAACGGCCTGCAGCTCTTTTTCAAACCGCTCCACGGCGATGCTGCTGGCGATGCGGCCGCCGTTGGTGCCGCCCATACCGTCGCAGACCACCGCCGCGTGGCAGCCGCCCACCGTGAACGCCGCGTAGGCGTCCTGGTTCTCGCTGCGCACCAGGCCGGTATTGGTAATGCCCCACATTTTCATGACAGGCTGCTCCTTCCTTGCTCCTCCATGGCCTTGCGCCGCAGCTGACCGCAGGAGGCGTCGATGTCGCCGCCCAGGCTGCGCCGCACCGTGGCGGTGATGCCGTGGGACTCCAGACGCTTCTGGAACGCAGCCACACGGCGGCTGGGCTTGTACGGGCTCTCTACCACGTCGTTCAGTGGGATGAGGTTCACATGGCCCGGCATGCCCCGCAGCTTTTTGGCGATGAGGTCCGCCTGCCAGTCGTTGTCGTTGACGCCGTCGATCATCGCGTATTCGAAGCTGATGCGCCGTCCCGTCTTTTCAAAGTAGCGGTGGCAGGCGTCAAACAGCAGCTCCACGTCGTAGGCGCGGTTCACCGGCATGATGCGGCTGCGCGTCTCGCTGTCCGGCGCGTGGAGGGATACGGACAGCGTCAGCTGCAGCTGCTTTTCCGCCAGTGCGTCGATGCCCGGCACCACACCGCAGGTGGACAGGCTGATGTGCCGCATACCGATATTCATGCCGTCCGGGTGGTTCACCAGCTCCAGGAATCGCAGCACGTTTTCCATGTTGTCCAGCGGCTCGCCGATGCCCATGAGCACGATATTTGATATCTCCCGGCCGGAATCCAGCTGGGTGAACAGCACCTGATCCAGCATCTCCGAGGGCCGCAGGTCCCGGACCTTGCCGGCGATGGTGCTGGCACAGAAGGCGCAGCCCATGCGGCAGCCTACCTGGGACGAGATACACACCGTGTTGCCGTGGTGGTACTGCATCAGCACCGTTTCGATACAGTTGCCGTCCGCCAGCTCCCACAGGTACTTGATGGTGCCGTCCAGCTTCGATTCCTGCTTCCGGGCCACCACGGGAGCGGTGATGCAGCACTGCTCCGCCAGCTTTTCCCGCAGGGGCTTGGAGAGGTTGGTCATCTCCTCGAAGGAGGTGACGCCCCGGTGCAGCCATGTAAAGACCTGCTTGGCGCGGAACGCCGGCTCGCCCAGCTCCCCGAGGAACTGGGAAAGCTCCGGCTGGGTCATGGATTTGATGTCAGTCATAAAGACTCCTCGCTCACTTTCTGCGCATCCGGCAGATGTAGAAGCCGTCCGTGCCCCAGCGCTGCGGCCACAGCGTCAGCTGTCCGCAGCAGCCGCCGATGGGATGCGGCAGGGAAAACGGCTCCATCGTAAAGTCAGGGTGGGTATCCAGAAACGCCGCTGTGACGCCCTCGTTCTCCTCCGGCAGCACCGTACAGGTGGAGTACACCAGCACGCCGCCGGGACACACATAGGTGGCCGCGTTGTTCAGGATAGCGCTCTGGACAGCCGGCAGCTCCGCCAGCTCCCGGGGGTCCTTGTAGCGGATGTCCGGCTTCTTGCGGATGATGCCCAGTCCGGAGCAGGGCACGTCGGCCACCACCAGATCGGCGGCGTTTTCCCACGCCGCGTGGTGCTCCCGCCCGTCGGCCAGCGCCGTCCGGACGGAGCGGATACCCAGCCGTGCCGCGCCCTTTTCGATGAGCGACAGCTTATGGGGATGAACGTCGCAGGACAGGATATCGCCCCTGTCCCCCATGTCGATGGCCAGGGCGAAGGACTTGCCGCCCGGCGCAGCGCAGACGTCCAGCACACGGGCATTCGACGGAGGCGCCGCCGCCGTAGCCACCAGCCGGGCCGCGGCATCCTGCACCGTAAAATGTCCCTCCGTAAAGGCAGGCAGCTGCTCCAGATCGCCGGTGGCGGATACCTCAAAGCAGCCCGCCAGCCACGGGTGGGCGTTCACCGTCACACCGGCTGCCCGCAGCCCCTTCTCCAGTTCCTCCGCCGTGCATTTCAGCGTATTGGTCTGGATGGTGGTGGGCACGATCTCGTTGTTCATCCGGAGGTAGTCCTCCGTCTCCTCTGCCCCGATGACGTCAATGAGGCGGCGCACCAGCCATTTGGGATGGCTGTACCGCACGGACAGATAGTCCGCCGTGGTGCCCTGAGGCAGCGCCGGCATATCCATCCAGTTGGCCACGAACTTCCGCAGCACCGCGTTGACCATACTGGCGGCCTTGGGACGGCCCCAGCGCTTGGTCATCTCCACCGCCTCGTTGACGGCGGCGCGGTGGGGGATCTTATCCATGAACAAGATCTGATACCCGCCGATGCGCAGGATGTTCAGGATCACCGGCTCCAGCCGGTTCGGCTTCTGGGTACACCAGCAGCCGATATAATAGTCCAGCAGGCCCCGGTTCTGAATAACGCCGTAGGCAAGGCGGGTGCAGAGCGCTGCTTCCCGGCTGTCCAGCCTGTTTTTGGCAATGGTGCGCTTGAGACTGCCGTCCGACCACGCATTGGCGCGGCTGACCTGCATCAGCACCTCCAGCGCCGTATCCCGGGCGCCGGTCCGCTGCATATCGCTCATGCGTCCACCTGCACGGGATGGCCCCGCAGATAGTCCGCCGCCGCCATGCGCTTGCCGCCCTCAGCCTGCAGCTCCAGAATGCGCAGCAGCCGTCCGTCGCCGCAGGCGATGGCAAGCCCCTGCTTTCCGGCCTCAGCGATCTTACCGGCAGCCAGCGCCGTCTCGCCGCCGATGGCGGTGCGGTAGACCTTCACGTTCTTTCCGTCCAGCACCATGGAGGCGCAGGGCCACGGGATCAGCCCCCGCACCTGATCATGGAGCTGCCGGGCGCTTCGGGTGAAGTCCATGGGCGACAGGCTGCGGTCCAGCATAGGCGCGTAGGTATAGGCACTGTGGTCCTGCGGCGTCCGGACAGCAGTGCCGCTTTGCAGCTGTTCCACGGCCTGAGCCAGTGCATCCGCGCCCAGCGCCGCCAGGCGGGCCGTCAGGGTCTGTGCGTCCTCGTCGGGGTCGATGGCCGTCTCGCGGCAGAGGATGATGTCTCCCGCGTCCAGTTCCCTGGCCATATACATGATAGTGACGCCGGTGACGCTCTCCCCGTTGAGGATGGCCCAGTTGATGGGCGCCGCGCCCCGGTACTTCGGCAGAATGGAGGAATGGACATTGATGGAACCGTAGGGCGGCGTGTTCAGGATGTCCTCCGGCAGGATCCTTCCGTAGGCCGCCACCACGACCAGCTCCGGCGCCAGCTCCTGCACGATGCGCAGGGCCTCCCCATCCCGCATTTTCAGCGGTTGGTATACCGACAGACCAGCTGTCAGGGCATACTCCTTCACAGGAGAAAACGCCATCTTGTGCCCCCGGTTCTTGGGCTTATCCGGTTGGGTGAACACGCCGCACACATCGTGGCCGTCCTCCACCAGCCTCCGCAGGGACGCCACGGCAAAGTCGGGCGTGCCCATGAACAGTATCCTCATTCGTCCTCGTCTCCGTTCTCCGCCTCAGCACGGCGGATGTACTCCTCCAGCTCCTCCTCGGTCAGCAGGTGGTCGGTGTGCTCCACAAACAGATGGCCGTCCAGATGCTCGATCTCGTGGCAGAAGCAGCGGGCGGTCAGGCCCTCGTCCTCCACCTCGAACCAGTTGCCGTCGCGGTCCTGCGCGCGGACGCGGACGATCTCCGGCCGCGTGACCTCGCCGTATTTTCCGGGAACACTGAGGCAGCCCTCCAGACCGGTCTGTTCGCCCTCGGTGCGGATGATCTCCGGATTCACCAGTTCGATGAGCTGATCCTCCTCGTCCAGCACCACGCACACGCGGCGCAGCACGCCTACCTGCGGCGCGGCCAGACCTACGCCGCCGGAATCGGCCAGCGTGTCCGCCAGATCGTCCAGCAGTGTGTGCAGACGGCCGTTAAAGTCCGTCACCGGACGGCATACCTTGGTCAGGCAGGGCTCTCCCTGTAAAGCGATCTTCCTTAACGCCATTGTTCGTACCTCGTTTTCTCAGAGTCAATCCATCAGATTGCAGTCGGTATAGATATGCAGGCGGCGGTTCTCGCCGCGCTGCGCGAACTCCCGCATGAAAGCGGCCAGCAGCTGCCGCAGCTGCCGGTCATTGCGGCCCAGGATCATGGTGCGGTAGCGGTAGCTGCCGTTGATCTTCACTACCGGCGCCGGTGCCGGCCCCAATATCTGCAGCTCCATGGCGCTGTACGGCGGCTGCTGCGCCGTCTGCCGCAGGCTGCGGGTCAGCAGTGCGATGGCCTGCCGCACGGCGTCCTCCTCCTGCCCCGTCACCGTCACGGTGAACTGGTCGGCAAAGGGCGGGTCGCGCCGCAGCCTCCGCAGCTGGATCTCCGCATCGTAAAACCGCTGGTAATCCTGCTGCGCCGCCGCCTGTATCACATCGTTCTGCGGCGTGTAGGTCTGGATCACCGCCCGCCCGGCCTTGCTGCCCCGCCCGGCCCGTCCGATGACCTGCGTCAGCAGGTTGAACGTGCGCTCTGCGGCGCGGTAGTGGTCCACATACAGGGACGTGTCCGCCCCTAAGACGCCCACCAGCGTCACATTTTCAAAGTCCAGCCCCTTGGCTACCATCTGGGTGCCCAGAAGGATGGGCACGCGCTTTTCCTCAAACTCCCGCAGGATGGCCTCGTGGCCCACGGACACCGTGTCCGCGTCCATCCGCAGCAGCGGCGTACCGGGAAACAGGGTGCGCAGCTCCTCCTCCACCCGCTGGGTGCCCACGCCGATATGCTTGAACTGTCCGCCGCATTCAGGGCAGTTCTCCGGCGCCCTTTCGGAGTAGCCGCAGTAGTGGCACATCAGGCGCCCGTTGGCGCTGTGGTATGTCAGATACACGCTGCACCGCGGGCATTTGGGGACGTAGGTGCACTGGGGGCACAGCAGCTGGCGGCTGCTGCCTCGCCGGTTCAGGAACAGAATGCTCTGCTCCCCCGCCGCCAGATTTTTCTGCAATTCCTCGTAGAGCGGCCAGCTGATAATGCCGTTCCGCCCCTCCAGCAGCTCCTGCCGCTGATCGGCCAGAATGACCCGGGGCAGTGCCTGCCGGTTGTAGCGCTGCCGCAGCAGCGCCTTCTGATAATCGCCCTTTTCCGCCCAATAGGCCGTCTCCACCGTGGGAGTGGCGGAGCCAAGAAGGAGCCGGGCCCCCTCCTGCATGCAGCGATACTTGGCGATGTCCCGCGCGTGATAGCAGGGCGCCGTCTCCGATTCGTAGGAGCTTTCCTGCTCCTCGTCCATAACGATGAGCCCGATGTTCCGCAGGGGCGCGAACACCGCCGAACGGGTGCCCAGCACGATGTGGGCCTCACCCCGGCGGATGCGCTTGAACTGGTCGTACCGCTCCGTCATCCTCAGGCCACTGTGCAGCAGCGCCACCTCGTCCCCGAAATACGCGGTAAAGCGCGCCATCATCTGGGGCGTCAGCGCGATCTCCGGCACCAGGATCATCACGGACCTGCCGCGGTACAGCAGCTCCTGCGCCAGCCGGATATAGACCAGCGTTTTGCCGCTGCCGGTCACACCCTGCAGCAGCGTGACGCCCGCTTTCCCGGACAGTGCCTGCTGCAAAATCTCCTCATAGACCTGCTGCTGCTCGCCGTTTAATGTAATGGTTTCCGCCTTTACAGCATACTGCTTTTCAGTAATACGATACGCTTCCTGCTCCCGCAGGGATACGGCGCCGTTCAGCGCCAGCAGCTCCACGGTCTTGCGGGACGCACCGGTGAAATAGCACAGGTCGTGCAGAGATGCTTCGCCGTTTTGGGCCAGGAAGTTCACCACCTCCCGCTGGCGGCGGGCGGTCCTGCCCACCAGCTCCAGCGCCTGCTCCGCCGGCACCGCCAGCTTTACGAACAGGTCCACCCTGTCCCGCACCTTGCGGCGGGATTCCGTCTCGCGGCGGAGCGTCCCCGCCTTCTCCATGCGCCGCAGCAGCAGCGCCGTATCATCGCCAAGAGCCTGCTTCAGGGACTCCGTCTCCATGGGGCCGTCCTGCAAAAGGCGGCACACCGCCGCCTCCTTCTCAGGCAGGGCCTCCGGCAGCACGGCCTTTGCCAGATGCCACATCTCCCGGTAGCGGTACCAGACCGCCGCCGGGAGGATGGTATGCAGCGCGTCATAAAACGTGCAGAAATACCGCTGCCGCATCCACAGCGCCAGCCGTATCTCCTTGTCCGACACCACCGGCTCGTCATCCAGCAGTGCGTTCACCGTTTTCAGAGGCTTGTCCGGTACGCCCTCCCCCAGCGCCAGGATCACCGCCTCGCTGAGGCGGTTGCCCCGGCCGAAGGGCACCAGTACGCGGCAGCCCACCTGCGCCCCCATATCACGGGGCAGCAGATAGTCGTACACCTTGTCGATGGCATAGGGCGCCGCCTGCACGGCCACCTTGGCGATCACAGCCATGTCAGATATTGTCTTCCTCGATGACGGGGTTGGCCACGAACTTGCCCTCGGCCACCTCGTTGATGGCCTCGGTCACGGGCTTCTCCTCCAGATGCTCGCCCTTGGCCTCGGCCTCGGCGGCGATCTGGCGGGCGCGGCGCGCCACCACATTCACCATCATATAACGGTTGGGGATATACTCGGTCAGTTTGTTCATAGCGGGATACAGCATCATAATGATCACATTTCCTTTCCGTTGAGAATGTATTCCATACGCTCGGCGGGCTTGCAGTGCTCTGCACACAGAATGGCGCGCAGCTCCTCCACCGCTTTGTCCACCGTGTCGTTGATGACGAAATAGTTATAATCGCTGGCGTTTTTCAGCTCTACCTGCGCCCGGAGCAGCCGCTTCTGCACCTTTTCCGGGGTATCGGTGCCGCGGGCGGTGAGCCGGCGCTCCAGCTCCTCCCAGCTGGGGGGTGCGATGAAGATGCGCACCGTCTCCGGCCGCTTGGCGCAGACCTGTGCCGCGCCCTGGATCTCGATGTCCAGGATCACGTCCCGGCCCTGCTCCATGGCCTCGTCCACATACTTCTTAGGGGTGCCGTAGAAGTTGCCCACATACTCGGCATACTCCAGAAATGCATCCTCCTCGATCATGCTGCGGAACCGGTCCGCGTGGATGAAGTGGTAGTCCACGCCGTCCAGTTCTCCCTCACGGGGTGCGCGGGTGGTGGCGGATACGGAAAAATACAGGTCATCCCGTCCCTCGAACAGCGCGTGGAGCACGGTGCTCTTTCCCACGCCGGACGGCCCGGAGATGATAAATGTCTTGCCTTTCCTGTTCAAAGCTTATTCCTCCTCTGTCAGATCCTTTACCGTCAGACCCAGACGGGGCGCCATTTTCTCCGTGCTCAGCGCCGAGAGCACCACATGGTCGCTGTCCATGATGAACACGGACGCCGTTTTCCGTCCGAAGGTGGCGTCGATGAGCATGCCGCGGTCCCGTGCCTCCTGCACCAGACGCTTTACCGGTGCGGAGTCGGGGGCCACCACGGCGATGAGCCGCTCCACGGAGATCAGGCTGCCGAAGCCGATGTTCACAAGCTGCATGGCCGGTCCCTCACTCGATGTTCTGGATCTGCTCGCGGATCTTCTCCACCTCGGCCTTCATGTTCACCACGTCCTGCGCGATGGTCAGGTCGCTGCACTTGGAGCCGATGGTGTTGCACTCGCGGTTGATCTCCTGCACCAGGAAGTCCAGCTTCCGGCCCACGGGGATGTCCCCGGCCAGCATGGTGCGCAGCTGGGCCATATGGCTGTGCAGGCGCACCGTCTCCTCGTCCACCGCCACCTTGTCGGCAAAGATCGCCGCCTCGGTGAGGATGCGGGACTCGTCGATGGTGGCGGACTGCAGGACCTCCATCATCTTGGCCTCCAGCCGCTGGCGGTAAGCCGCCACCGTCTCCGGCGAGCGCTGCTCCACCCGGGCCACCGTCTCCTCGATGGTATTGGCGCGGCTGCCCACGTCCTCGGCCAGCTTGGCGCCCTCCACGGCCCGCATCTCGTTGTAGGCCGCCAGCGCGTCATCCAGCACGGCGCAGATATCGGCGGCAATGGCCTCCACATCCTCCTCCGCCTTGGTGACGGTCAGCACATCGGGGAACCTTGCCAGCATGTCCGGTGTGACGGTGCCCTCCAGCCCGAAGGTGTCTTTCAGGCGCATCAGCGCGTCGTAATATCCGCGGGCCAGCGGCTCGTTGACGGCCACTACCGTCTCGTCGGCGCCGGTGGCGTCGATGGTGACAAACACATCCACCTTGCCTCTGGATACCGCCTTCTGCACGCGGCTCTTGATGGCATCCTCGGCAAAAATGTAGGCACGGGGCATCTTCACGGTGCAGTCCAGATAGCGGTTGTTGACGGAGCGCACCTCCACCGTGATATCGCGGCCGCCGCGCATCTCGCGGGCACGGCCGTAGCCGGTCATACTCTTGACCACTCGATCATCTCCTTTGTCATATTGAGAAAACCCGCTCCGCCGTCAGCAGAAGCAGACGGGCACGCCCAGCGCGTTGCAGCACAGGCTGATGCCGCACAGCCGCAGGCAGTCGGTGTTGTCGCAGTTTCCTGTGGTGACGGAGCCGTAGCCGTTGGGCCGGTAGGCGTTCTGCCGTCCCTCCGCCATGTCCAGCGCACGCTGGTACTCCGCATTGTCCGGCTCCATCTGCACGGCGGTCTGGTAATAGCGCCGCGCCTCGTCCAGCCAGCCGCGGCGGGTGCAGATCACGCCTTTGAGGAAGTTCCACTCCGCATCGTGGTCGGTCTGTGCGTTCAGCAGCTCCTCCGCCAGATTCAGATCACCCTGGGAGATGGCCATGCGAATGCGCTGGAGCCTTGTGGCCCCGGTGCCGTAGGCCGAGGAGTACCCCGTCCCGCCGTAGCTCTGGCCGTATCCCTGATTATAACCGCCGTACCCCGCCGCACCGCCGTAGCCGCCGTTCCGGGCGGCCTTGCGCTGGCTCTGGATGGTCTCATAGGCCTCGTTGATCTCCTTCATGCGCTCCTGCGCCAGATCGGCCAGCGGATTGTCGTGATAGTTGTCGGGATGATACTTCCGCGCCAGATCACGATAGGCTTTCTTCACTTCATCGTCCGTGGCGGTGCTGGGCACGCCCAGCACCTGATAGGGATCACGCATCGTTGGTGTCCGCCTTTCGTATAGCTTGTCTCTCTCGTCTCCGCCGGTGGAACGTACCGTTCAGCACAGCCGCGCCCACCAGATATAACCCCTCATACACCGTGGCCCGGATCACCGGCGTGTATGCGCCGAAGTCCGCCAGTTCGAAGGCCGCCGCCATGGCCCGCACAGAGCCGTCCAGCGTCGCGGCCAGCTGCTGCCGCCCCTCCGCCGTCAGCGCGCCGTTCTCCAATGGGAACCGCAGCGCCAGCGGGTTGTAGCTGCCGGAGCGCAGGTCGTCCGCCAGATCGTCCGCCGCGTCCGTCAGATAGACCCAGCGTCCCAGGTGGTACAGCAGCTGCTCCGCCACACGGCGCTTTACCGGATCCTCCACCCGCTGTGCCGCACCGGCCAGCAGCGCCGCAAAGGCGTCCGCCGGTTTGTCCAGCGACGGACAGTGCTCCTGCTCCAGCGCGGCCAGCGTGGCCAGGTGCGCTTGGGTGTCCGCATCGAACTGCGGCTGCCGCTCCCGCGCCTTGCGATAGGCCCGACCCAGCAGCAGCGCGGCTGTCCTGTACTTCAAGCCCTTGAAAAAGCCGTGGTCGGCGATGCCGTCTTGTATCTGCCACCACGTCAGGATCACACTCATATCGGCTGCCACATCCATGGCGGCGTCGCCGCAGGCACACCGCCGCTTCCGGACGGGGTGGACGGCGCACCGCTTTTCGCAGGTGCCGCCGCCCTCCGACAGGAGCATAGCCAGAAACGTCAGGTCATAGTTGAGGATCATCCGTCCCGCCGCGCCGTACCGCTTACCCAGCGTATGGCACAGGCCGCAGTAGGCGGCTTGGAACGTCTGCCGTTCCTCCTCCGTCAGCCGGTCATTCGAGGGCCGTACATATCCGAACATCCGTCAGAACAGCCGCAGGATGGTGTAGGTCAGGCTCTCGTTTTTCCTTGCGTGGCGGTCATAAAACACGCTGGGCAGGAAGAACAACGCCGCCGCGATGATGGCCGCCGTGTAGCGCCAGCCCTCCGTGGGCAGCCCCGCCGTCAGGAAGTATCCCAGCAGGAATCCCGCCACGGGCAGCAAATACACCAGCGCCGCCACGCCCAGCAGCTTTTTGGTGCTGCTCTCCACCACGACCTTGTCGCCCGGCTGGGCATCGGCATTATTCTTCGCCCGGGCGCGGATGGCCGCGCCCGTCATGCCGCATCCGGCGCATTCCTCGCAGTCGTGCCCGCAGGCGGACTTGCGGGGTACGGAGATCTCCGCATACCCACCGGGCAGCAGCTTTTCCACTGTTGCGATCTGTGTCATTCTTTACCTCCGCGCCAGCCTTACGGTTTCTTCACCGGCTGGCTGTCTGTATCCGCAGGCGGCTCCGGCGCCACGTCGGTGATATACACCGTCACCTCGTAGCTGCCCTTCACCGTCACATCCTTATAGCCGCTGACCGTCACCGTTACCGGCACACGGTAGCTGCCCGTTTCCGTCACCTCGCCAAGCTCCGCCGTGGCCGTCAGCGCGGAGGCATCCAGCTCTTCCAGCTCCTCGCTGAGGCCCCACAGCCGCACATCCAGCTGTTCGGTGATTTCCGCGTACAGGCCGTCCGGCACATTGGCGTAGCTGAAGCTGTTCACCGTGACGGTCTTTTCCTCGATGCCCTCCATGGAGATCTCCACGGTGGCTACCTCGTTGCTGTTGGCCAGCCAGGTGCCGTCCGGCGCCGTGACCACATAGCTGTTCTGCTGCCAGAGCTCAAGATCCTCGATATACAGGGTGGCCAGCACGATCTCGTTGATATTCTCCAGCACATCCGCCTCACCGATGAGCCGCACGCTGGTGGGCGTAACGGTGGTCTTGATGCTCTGCCCCGCCACACCGGGCACGCCGGACAGCTCCACCGCCAGACTGACCTCCTTGGTGGTCAGCACCGGCACCTTGGCCTGGATAAGGCTGGCATTGGTGCGGATATTGCTGTTGTCCACGGGGTTGTCGTCATTGTCGTACAACTGCACGCTCTCCGTCTGGATCACAGACCGTGTGGCGTCGCTGATGTCCACCGTCAGCTTGGCATAGGCCACGTTCAGCAGGTCGTCCCGCTGGCCCCGCAGCACCAGCGATGTGGGATCCAGCACCGTCTCACCGGTGAAGTAGCCGTCGGCCACCTGTCCGGTGACGGTGCAGTTCACCGGCACCTCCTTGGTGTACAGCTCACCCACCGTGACCGTCACCTTGTACTTGCTGGCCCAGTCCACCGTCAGTGCCGAGGACTGCACACCATCGGGATAGATGGGGTCCCAGCGCAGGGTGTGCACGCCCACGGAGTCGATGCTGGACGTGCTGGCCACCAGGCGCACATTGTCCTTGCTGATCTTCACCAGCTCCCGCTTGGGGCCCTTAATGGTCAGATCCACCGTGGTGTCGTAGCCGGACAGGAGCATCAGGTTCTTGTCGGCCAGCGTGGTGGACTCACCGGAAAATTCCACGGGGATATCGCGGATGGTCTTGGTGCGGTCCGGCGCTTTTTCCACGTCCACATAGACCCACACCGCGATGGCGACCAGAATGGAGGCAATGACCTGCAGCGCTTTTCTCCGGCTGGAGCCGGTTTTCTCATTCTTCTGTTCCATGGCCGTCCTCCTTCCTGCGCAGACCCAGCATATCCGCCAGACTGCGGCGCGGCTTGTCCTCCAGCTCCTCCGGCTGCGGCATCAGCTCGTTGCGCAGCAGCTTGGACAGCGTCTCGGGCATCAGGTGGCGCTTGAGCATGCCGCCCACCGCCACGGAGATGGAGCCGGTCTCCTCCGACACGATGACCACCACCGCGTCGGAGTTCTCGCTCATGCCGATGCCGGCCCGGTGCCGCATGCCCAGATCGCGGCTGAGGTTCACATTCTTGGACAGCGGCAGCATGCACCCGGCACCCAGAATACGCCCGTGGCGGATAATGACGGCGCCGTCATGCATGGGTGCCTTCACGAAGAAGATGTTCTTCAGCAGCTCGGAGGACACGGCGGCATCCAGCGTGGTGCCGCTGCGCACCATGTCGTCCAGCTGGATGTGCCGCTCGAACACGATGAGCACGCCGGTCTTGGTCTGGGACATCTCGCTGCAGGCGATGACCGTCTGGTCAATGGCTCTTTCCAGCTCCGTCTGCTGCTGGGCCGGCGTAAACGCCCGTAGCAGGCGGATGTTCTTGCTGCCCAGCTTTTCCAGGATCTGACGGATCTCCGGCTGGAACAGGATGATGAGGGCCAGAATGCCCACCTGCACCATGTTGCCCAGAATATAGGCGATGCCGTTGAGATGGAAGATCTCCGACAGCCACAGGGCCAGCAGGAACATCACCACGCCCTTGAGGATGTTTTCCGCCCGCGTGCTCTTGACCAGATCCAGCAGCTTGTAGACCAGGAACGCGATGATGACCACGTCCAGAATGTCCGTAAAACGCACGAGCACTAAGTAATTCCCAATTTTTTCTAAAAACGCCAGCACTGTCTCCATACTGTCAACCTTCCCGTATCGGACAAAAACTCCGCATAGAAATAGATATTAACATTATATAAAAAATATTGGGAAAATGCAACAAAAAAATCTTGAAGGAATCTTGCAGTTTAACGAACCGCCGCGCGCACCATGGCCGCGAAGGCCTCCACCTCACGGGGCGTGTTGAAAACGGACGTACTCAGTCGGATGGTGCCGGTTTCCAGCGTTCCCGCCGTGCGGTGTGCCAGCGGCGCGCAGTGCAGTCCCGCCCGGACGGCGGCGCCCTGCGCAGCCAGACGCTCTCCCATCTCCTCGCAGTCCCGGTCCCGGACGCGGAAGCTCAGGACCCCCGTCTCATGGGCAAAATCCCTGTCGCAGAACAACTCCACGCCGTCGATGCCCGCCAGCAGCTCCGATGCGTACAGAGCAAGCTGCCGCTCGTGGGCGGCGATGCGGTCGATGCCCGTCTCCCGGACGAACCGCAGCCCCTCCAGCAGTCCCGCGATGCCCGGCATATTGTGTGTGCCCGCCTCCAGACGGTCGGGCAGCTCCTCCGGCATGTGCTGCAGCAGGGACTGGGAGCCCGTGCCGCCCTCCAGCAGTGGCGCGGCCTCGTGCCCGCACAGCAGAAGTCCCGTGCCCTGCGGGCCGTACAGCCCCTTGTGTCCCGGCATGGCGATGAACGCCGCTCCCAGCGCCCTCATGGACACCGGCAGCATCCCCGCCGACTGGGAGGCATCCAGCACAAAGGGCACGCCCCGCTTCCGGCACAGCGCCGCAATGTCCTCCGCCGGCAGGCGGTAGCCGAACACGTTGGACACATGGGTGCAGACCACCGCGTCCGCCCCGGCGTCCAGTGCCTGCTCAAACTCCGCCAGCATGGCCTCCGGACGGAACAGCGGCGTGTCGACGACCGTCAGCGCCACACCCGGGATGCCGTGGAGCGGCCTGGTCACCGCGTTGTGTTCGTACCCGGAGACGATGACCTGGCTCCCCGGCTTCACCAGCGTCTTGATGGCGATGTTCAGCCCGTGGGTGGCGTTGCCGGTAAACACCACCCGCGCCGGATCATCCACGTCAAACAGCTCCGCCGCCAGGCTGCGGCACTGAAAATCCGTCTCCTCCGCCAGCCGCGTGGCGGGATAGCTGCCGCGTCCCGGCGAGCTCATGGCCGCCACGGCGCTGTACATGGCGCGGCGCACACACTCCGGTTTTTGCAGCGTCGTGGCCCCGGCATCCAGATAGATCATATTTCCACCTCGCTATATGCGCTCCCCTGCCGCTGAAAAACCCGCAGAGGACCTATTCCCAAGCTGCGCAGCAGCACCGCCGCCTCCGGCGCTCTGGACGCCGGCAGCCGCAGCACATAGCCGCAGCCGCTGCCGGTCAGTCCCACCGGCGCACGGCCCATGGCGGCGCGCATCCCATTCTGCGCCAGCGCCTGCGCCATGCGCTGGGCGTGTGTGACGGAGCGGGCGGTCAGCAGATATTCTTCCATATCGCACCTCCTCACACGCCATTTTATGTGTCCGCCGGTGCCGATGTGAAAAGCGGGAGCCTCCGGTCCGGAAGCCCCCGCCTGTTTGTCTGGTATGCAGTTACTTTTCCGTCAACAGCGCCACGGCGTGGCAGGCCATGCCCTCTCCCGCCCCGGTGAAGCCCAGATGCTCCTCGGTGGTGGCCTTGACGGACACCTGCGTCACGTCGATGCCCATGGCAGCCGCCAGACGCCGCCGCATCTCCGGGATGTGGGGCGCCAGCTTGGGCGCCTGCGCCAGCACCGTGGCATCCACGTTGCCGATGGCCCAGCCGTTCTCCGCCAGACGCGCCGTCACCTGCTCCAGAAGGCGCAGGCTGTCCGCGCCCCGCCAGCGCTCATCGCTGTCGGGGAACATGCCGCCGATATCGCCCAGCGCCGCCGCGCCCAGCAGCGCGTCCATCACCGCGTGGGCCAGCACATCCGCGTCGGAATGGCCCAGCAGCCCCCGCTCATAGGGAATGGTGACGCCGCCCAGGATCAGCGGGCGCTCTGCCACCAGACGATGCACGTCGTATCCATTCCCGATCCGCAGTCCCATCATTGCGCATCTCCTCTCCGGCGCAGGAATGCCTCGGCCACAGCCATATCCTCCGGCGTGGTGATCTTGATGTTTTCCCGCCATCCAGGTGTCAAGTAAACTTCCTTGCCAAGCCTTTCCACAGCAGAACAATCGTCGGTCAACGCCACACCCGCGGCCAGCGCGGACTGCAGCGCCGCCTTCAGGATGTTGGCCTGAAAGACCTGGGGCGTCTGCACCGCGAACAGGGTGCTGCGGTCCGGGGTGGACAGCACCAGCCCCGCCATATCCGCCACCTTCACCGTGTCCGTCACCGGCAGCGCCGG